>NC_017735.1:1200000-1516833 GCF_000259275.1 Helicobacter cetorum MIT 99-5656
ACAAACACTCAACCACTCTTTCACACTCTCTTTTTCTTGTAAAATCGCTCTTAATTCTTTTAGATTGCTTGCTTGAACTGAAAAATTTTCTTCTTTTATGGGCCCAAAAAATCGCACTTCTACCATAAGCTTATCCTTATTTTAAGTTAAATCCATAAAACGCATAGCCTTTACAACGCTTTGTGCTTCAAACTCTAGCACGCCTTCATCTAATAGTATAACCCCATGCTCGCTAGGATTTTTATAAATACTAGGCTCTAAACTCGCATGCCACACGCCATTTTTAAGCTTCAATGCACAAAAACGAAACTCCAAGCGAGTGTCTTTCCTTGAAATGGGGCTTTCTAAAACAGCTTGAATAATGGGGCTAGTCGTAGTGGTTTGTAACAAATGATTTAAAATCACTCTTCCAAAAAGATAAAATCCCATTAACGATGCATTAGGATTTCCAGGTAGTGCCAAAACTGGTTTAATCCTTTCATGCTGGTAATAAAGAGCGAAAGCTACAGGCTTTCCTGGTTTGATACGCACCTTTTTAAAACGCATTTCACAAAGTTCTTCTAAAGCGGTTTGCGTGAAATCATAATCCCCCATACTCATGCCCCCTGTAGTGATAAGCATGTCATTTTCTAGTAACGCAACTTGCATCTTCTCTTTGAGTGTGTGCAAATCATCGTTTATAAGCTCATATAACACACCCACTCCCCCCATGCTCTCTACTAAGGCTTTTAAAAGATGGTTATTTGTGCTTCGTGTGGCATTTTCATTTTGTGTGTTTTGCCCCACTTCAATAAGTTCATTACCGGTGCTTAAAATCGCAACTCTAGGCTTTCTGATTACCTCAACAAACACTTGATTAAGTTGTGCTAGAAGCCCTATGCCATAGGCTGAAATCTTTTGCCCCTTAGTCAATAGCTTGTCATTTTGATGATAATTTTGCCCACTCAAACGCACAAAATCATTTGGTTTGGGTAGAGCCACTCCTTTTTTGACAAACAGCCTGTTATTTTTTACTTCAGCATGCTCTACAATCAAAAGCGAATCGCAATTTTGTGGCATATTCGCTCCGGTAAACGACTTCAATGCATAGCCTTTTTCTACTACCATTTCATGCAAATTTCCCACAGGGTTATCGCTAGGGTATAATTTCAAACCTTCTGTGATTAGAAGCTCAATATCCTTGCTACTAAACGCATAAGCATCCATACTTGAAACATTATATTTGGGATCATTACAAGGGGCTAAAATATCCGTAGCTATCACTCTATGAAGGGCTTCACTAAAAACAATTTTTTCTTTTCCTAAAGGCGTGATACAAGCAAGCTCAATAATTTCTAAGGCTTCTTCTAAACTGATTAAAGCTTTCACAATAAATGCCCCATTTTTAGCTTTTTCACTTCTAAATACCTTTGATTATGCTCATTAGCACACACAATCAAGCTCTCTCTTTCAATTTCAGCGTATTTTTCTAAAGCCATGATTTTTTTGGGGTTATTAGTGAGTAATCGCATTTTTTTAATGTGGTAGTATTCTAAAATCTCCCCCACAATACTATAATCTCTCTCATCATCTTTAAACCCTATCATCTCATTAGCTTGAATCGTATCATAGCCCTTATCTTGCAGTGCGTAGGCATTAACCTTATGAAACAACCCTATCCCACGCCCTTCTTGACGCAAATAAATCACTAGCCCCCCTTCTTTAGAGCTAATAATCCTTTCCATTGCCATTTGTAATTCCCCCCCACAATCGCATTTTTGAGAACCTAAAGCATCACCGGTCAAACATTCTGAATGCAGACGCACCAAGGGGTTTTCAGAAAAATTAGGGGTAAAAACCACCAAATGGTCTTTAAAACCACACAAGTCCTTTTCTCTAAAGGACTGGATGTAGAACTCTCCAAATTTAGTCGGCAATTTGGCTTTATTAGAAACTTCTAAATGCTTCAAGAATACTCCTAGAATTAGCTTAACACATCTTAGCTACAGCGTTAAAAAGGTAATTTTATCAAAACTCTTTGTAATTTTCTTCAAATTTTAAACTCTCAAAATTTGTAGGTCAAATTCAAACCACCTGGGCTTAAACTAGAATGCCATTCATTTTTATTATAAATCCCTAAAGCTTCTCCAAGTCCCAAATCCCTGATGATAAAGCCTATAGGGTCCATTAGAGCTATCATTAAACGCCCCAAAAACAACGAATTAAACAACTTCCCACCATTTTTTTGAATGTAGCGAGTGAGCTGGTAAAACCCTTCTCCTAGTATGGAGCCAACTAAAGGCGTAATGATTAAATCTTGCCAGCTAGGCACTTCTACAAACGCTTCTACCCCATACTCCCAAAAAAGCGTAGAAGAAATGAAAGAAAAAAAGACTGAAGTCATCCAACTAAACCCAGCCATGCGTGGTTGCATATAGTAAATAGCTCCAAAATAAGGGTGTAAAACCTCATTAAAAATAAAGCTATCTCTATCTAATCTAGGTCCCACACGCACATCTTCAAACCAACTTCTAATACCAAACCTTTCTTTATCCCAATTCGTTACGCTCTCTGGCATAAGGTACAACCCCACAATGCCTACTACAAAAGAAACCCCTAAAATGCCTATACTAGTGCCTAAATATTTCCACCGACTACTAGGGGTATAATAAAGCGTATTACTTCGTTTGAATTTTTCCTTGAAATGCTTCCAAGCGAAATTTTTAGGGTGGTGCTTAAGCATTTCTTCTAATTGGGTGCTTTTAGCATTTAAAAAATTTAAATGAAACAATAAAACAACTATACAAACCACCCAAAGGAGTGTTTTAAATAAGTGTAGCATGAACTCAATTGTAGCTCTCATTGTGTTACAAACTTTTTATTTTTATTAAAAAGGGCGTATTATATCTTAAGAAATACCATGAATCAATGCAATCATCTCACGCTAAAATTAAAGATTGATGGTTTCTACAAGCTTAAGCCCAAAACCACTTAGTGCCTTATATTCTTTATCTTCAGAAGCACTAAGCAATCTAAAACTCTCTATCCCAAGGTTTTTCAACACTAACGCTCCGATACCAAAATTTTTAACCACATTGCTTTCTTTAGAATGGGTGTTCATAAAAATCAAATACCCCCCTTCAAGCTTTAGGTATTCTAAGGCTTTGAAAAACACATCAAACGCACTAGAAGTCAAAAAATCAAAATCTTCTTTGATAGGGTGGAAACGCACTAAAGGAGCTAAATCATTAGGCTTTGAGCCTTTAAACTTAAAAGCGTAATGGTTTTTTTGCTGGTGGTCTAAAAAAGTGTAGCATTGTGTTTGATGTTTTAAAAATTCCTTTTCTTCTTGACAAAACATCTTTAGCAAATTCTCATTTTCTAAACGATAACTAATCAAATCAGAGACATAAAGGGTTTTGAGATTATGCTTAGTGGCAAAATCGCTTAAGAATTTATCGCCCCTTCTAGCCATAGAGCCATCTTCTTTCATGATTTCACAAATCACGCTTACAGGCTTTAACCCAGCAAGCTTGCATAAATCTACGCTAGCTTCTGTATGACCTGTGCGTTCTAACACCCCACCATCTTTAGCAATCAAAGGAAAGATATGCCCTGGACGCACAAAATCGCTAGGCTTTGTGGTTTCTTTACAGAGTAAATCAATTGTCAAATGCCTTTCAAAAGCAGAAATCCCCGTTTTTGCTTCTTTAGCATCAATAGAAACTGTGAAGGCGGTTTCATGATTAGAATCATTCACGCTCACCATAGGGGGTAGTTCAAATTGCTTGGCTAAATCTTTGGTTAAAGACACACAGATTAGTCCCCTTGCATGCGTTGCCATAAAGTTAATTTTCTCAGGGGTAGAAAAAATCCCTGCTAAAACTAAATCGCCCTCATTCTCTCTGTCTTCATCATCCATAACAATTAGCATTTCGCCATTTCTAAAAGCTTCTAAAGCTTCATCTACTCGTTTTAAAAACATATCACTCCCTAAATGTTAGGTTTGGCTTCTCTTTGAAAGAATAAAAACAAGAAATATAGCATGTTTTAACTCTCTCTATGGTTTGATTAAAAACTAAACTTTAAAATAAAAAGTGATACAATAAACCATCTCAAAATCGCAAAAAGGAAAACCCCATGAAAAACATGTTTAAAACATTAATTGTGTTGTTGCTGTTGTCTTCAAGCACTCTGTTAGCAAAAGATTTAAACATCGCTGCTGCTGCTAATCTCACGCATGCTCTAAAAGCTCTTATAAAAGAGTTTCAAAAAGAACACCCAGATACTAAGATTAGCACTAGCTTTGGCTCTTCAGGAAAGCTCTACACTCAAATTGCTCAAAACGCCCCTTTTGATTTATTCATCTCAGCAGACAAGGAGAGACCTAAAAAACTTTATGATGAAAAATTAACTCCCTTTAAAGAAGAAGTTTATGCTAAAGGGGTGTTAGTTTTATGGAGCAAGAATCTTAAAATTAATTCTTTAGACATTCTTAAAGACCCTAAGATTAAGCATATCGCTATGGCTAATCCTAAGTTAGCTCCCTATGGAAAAGCGAGCTTAGAAGTTTTAGAGCATTTAAAACTCACTCCTAGCCTTCAACCTAAAATCATTTATGGCACTTCTATTTCACAAGCACATCAATTCGTTCTCACTAACAACGCTCAAATAGGCTTTGGAGCCTTATCTCTCATAGATAAAAAGGATAAAAATCTCTCTTATTTCATTGTTGATAAAGCCCTTTATAACCCTATTGAACAAGCCTTAATCATTACCAAGCATGGGGTTAATAACCCTTTAGCCAAAGTTTTTAAAGATTTCTTATTCAGTCCTAAGGCTCAAACTATCTTTAAAGAATACGGCTACATTGTAAATTAAAAAAATAAAGAAAGGGTTTTATAAAGAGTGGATAATGAATTTTTAATTACCATGCGTTTGAGCTTTTCTTTAGCTTTGATTACCACTCTTATTTTGTTGCCCATAGGCATTTTCTTAGGCTATTTTTTAAGCTTCAAACGCAATCTTTTAAGTAGCTTGGTAGAAACGCTTGTATATATGCCTTTAGTTTTGCCCCCAAGTGTTTTGGGATTTTATCTTCTTTTAGCTTTTTCGCCTAACTCGTTCTTAGGGGCGTTTTTACAAAATACCTTAAATTTAAAGCTTGCTTTTAGCTTTCAAGGACTTGTTATAGGGAGTGTGATTTTTTCCTTGCCCTTTATGGTAAGCCCTATTAAAAGCGCGTTAATTTCCTTGCCTACTTCTTTAAAAGAAGCGAGCTATAGCTTGGGTAAAAAGGAATGTTACACCCTTTTTTTTGTCCTACTTCCTAATATCAAGCCTAGCCTACTGATTGCTATTATTACAACCTTTATCCACACTATAGGGGAATTTGGCGTGGTGATGATGCTTGGGGGTGATATACTAGGCGAGACAAGAGTGGCTAGTATTGCAATTTTTAATGAAGCTGAAGCACTTAATTATGCTAAAGCCCATCAATACGCCTTAACGCTTACTCTCATTAGTTTTAGTCTATTATTTATCACTCTATTTTTAAATAAAAAACAAAGCTCGTTTTTATGATAAAAGCACGGTTTAAAAAACCCCTTTTAGGGACTAAGGGTAAATTTATCTTAGATATAGACCTAGAAATTGAAGAAAAAGAGATTGTGGCTTTATTTGGAGAATCAGGGGCGGGTAAAAGCACGATTTTAAGGGTTTTAGCCGGACTTGAAAAGGTAGATGAAGGCTATATTGAGGTCAATCATTCCATATGGCTAGACACTCAAAAAAAGTTTTTTTTAAAGCCACAGAATAGAAAAATCGGCTTTGTGTTTCAAGATTACGCCCTATTCCCACATTTAAATGTCTATCAAAACATTGCCTTTGCTAATCCTAAAGACAAAAACAAAATCAATGAAGTATTGCACCTAATGCGTTTAGAAAATCTAAGCAAACAAAAAATTTCTCAACTCTCTGGCGGACAAGCCCAACGAGTTGCTTTAGCAAGAGCAATTATAGGGGCAAAAGAGTTTTTATTCTTAGATGAAGCTTTAAACGCCCTAGACCCTACTTTAAAAAACGATTTACAAACAGATTTATTGCATCTAATCCAACGCTTTTCTCTGAGCGTGATTTTAGTGAGCCACAATCAAGATGAAATCCTTAAACTCGCTCATAAAGTGCTTTTGCTCAAGCATGGAAAAATCACCTCCACAAGCACAGATTTCTTTACCCCCACTATCCATTTTCAAGCCCAACTGCTCCACACTGATGAAAACCATGCGTATTTCAAACCTGTAGAACCCCTTAAAATCCCCAAGAAAAACCTTAAAAATTTAAACCCCATTCAAAATCTAAAGATACAAATCTAACGCCCTTTTTCAAAACCACCTACTGAATATTTTAACCACCCCTTTGTGTAAAGAGCGACCTATTCTAATGCTTAAGGATAATTTTTTAGGTCTTTGTTTTTCTGTATTGGAAGCTTTGGTATTTATTTCATCGCAAGTAATAGCAAACTCCTCTAACACATAGTTCTTTACCCCATGCCAATAATACCTATCCATCACGCAATCTATAGGCATAACCCATTTTTTAGCGCTGTATTTTAATAATTGATGAGCAGCTTTTGGGGCTAGGACATAGCCTTGAGTGCCAATGCCATCTTTAAAATGCAAGATTTTAGAAACCCCCTTAATAGAAGTCTTTTTTTTAGCCACATTCTCTTCTAAATGCATCAAACGAATATAGCCTAACTCATTGATATGTTCTTTACAGAACTCCAAACTCTCTTTAAAATGCTCTTTTAAAGAAACATCATCTTCTAAAATACAAATTGCTTCATTGAGCTTGACACATTTTTGCCACAGCAAGTAATGGCTCGCATAACACCCAAGCTCTCCAAATCCCATTCTCTTCCCACAATGCATTAGGGCATAAAAAAAATCTTTCAACGCATAAGCAGAATTCTCTTTATTTTTGCAAAAAGCTAGTAAATCTTCAACAACAAAGCAAGGGTGTAAATGCTCCAAAACCAAGGGGTGTAATTGAGTTAAAGAACCTTTAGAATAAATCGCATCAAAAATTTCATAAGAAATTCCCTGAAGTTTAAGGCTCTCTAAAAGGGGAGTAATATGAGTTTCTTGCAAACAAAAATCTTGGCAAGTCTTCTCGCTTAAATGGATAATAAAAACACGCATGCTGGCCTTAATTTCAAAATCAATAAAATAAGTGTAAAAATCCTTAGATTCTATCACAAACTTGAGTAAAATGCTGTCATGTTAAGCGATATTCCTATTATCATTCAAAAGAATAAGAAAATCAAAACCCTAAGTTTGAGTGTAACGCCTACTTTAGAAGTCATTCTAAAAATGCCTTATTATTGCTCTCAAGTTAGAGCTAATGCTTTTTTACAAGAACAGGCTGTGTGGCTTAAAAATGCCCTTGCTTCTATGCAAGAAAAACATCTTGCCCTAAGCACTCGCCTAGCAAATTATAAAGATAAAATCCTTGTGTTTGATGAAGTAAGAAACGCAAAAGATTACACCCTAACAGAGCTTAAAAAAATCCTAAAAACTTATTTGGAACAAGAACTCCCCTTAATCGCTCAAAAAATGCACACTTCATATACTGGTTTTAGCATTAGAAACAACCATAAGGTCTTAGGAAGTTGCTCTTATAACAACCGCCTGAGTTTTGCTCTGTTAATTATTGGTGCTAAAAAAGAAGAGATTAATTATGTAATAGTCCATGAACTCGCCCACACTATCCACAAAAACCATTCTAAAAATTTTTGGCATTGCGTAGAAACTTTTTGCCCAAACTACCGTACACTAAGAGAAAACTTGAAGCAAAATGTTGCTCTTTATGCCAAGCTCTTGGAAAACTTAGCAAAATCTTAAGGATTATTGTAATAACTAGGGGGCATAAACAAACGCCCATAATTAGGATTTATGCGTAGCAAACGCTCCTTAAAATTCCCATAATTACGACAACTTGACTCAAAACCATTATCACATGCATAGGAGAATAAGTCTAAAGCTCTTTGGTCATCTTGTGGCACGCCTAAGCCCTTTTGATACAATACACCTAAATTATTGCAACTCCCTAAAATCCCCCCATCGCATGCGATTTGAAAATACTTGGCCGCATAGTGGTTATTCACCGGAGCTCCCAAACTACCATTAGCATAAATCCAGCCTAGATTCGCACACCCCATCATATCCCCCGCATTACAAGCTAAGTAATTCAAATCCACTTGACTAAGCTGTGCCTTATCTACGCCATAGATATTATTCACATTAGACATCAGACCTAAGTTATAGCACCCCATATCATTCCCATTTTCGCATGAAAATTTATAATAACCCATTGCTTTGTAATAATCTTTTTGAACCCCACTCCCATTAGCGAACATCCAGCCTAAATTATTGCATGCAAGCATATCCCCCCCCTGACAAGCTACCGCATAAAGCTGGAGAGCATTTTCTTTGTCGCTCACACTAGCATTTTTCTTATTTTCATACATTTGAGCTAAATTCGCACAAGCGGTTGCATCACCCCCACTACAGCCCATTTCATAATAGCGAGCGGCTTTAAGTTTATTTGCTTGTATGCCCACCCCATTTGAATACATTGCCCCCACAGCAAAGCATCCAGGAGCATTACCTTCATCACATGATTGAGAAAAGAGCTTGAAAGCCCCTTCATAATCGCCCTTTTTGGCTAAATCAATGCCTGCTGATAGCTTAGTCTCAGCGTTTTCAGGCGAACCTAGTTGGTCTAATAGATTGGAGTTTTCTTTAGGGTTGATTTGCGTACTAGGGTCAGCAATATTAGAACCAGGTTCTTTAGGGTTTTCTTCAGCCCCACAAAGACCAAGCACCAAAAGAGCCAGCAAGAACAAACTTTTTTTCATCATGACACATCTCTCTTTAATGTAATGACTGATTAAGGGCGATTTTTTTCACGCTTCTAAAGGCAATAAGCTTGCCATTTTGGCTATTCAAGCGAAAATGCACGCCATTTTTTCCTGAAAGCTCTTTGCCCTTATAAAGATTATTAGCATGTTTTTCCAAATTACTATTCACTTCAATGAGCTTTTTAAACTCATTTTCTTCAATTTCTATAACACTTCCAGCTAGTATGGCAATACCTGCATCAATAATACAGCCATCGCCTAGGCTAATGCCTGTAACACTATTAGCCCCTAGCAAACAATTTTTTCCAATGCTAATGGGATTGTTATTTCCCCCACTTAAAACGCCTAAAATACTCGCTCCCCCACCAATATCAGTGCCTTCGCCAACAACTACTGATGAAGAGATACGCCCTTCATTCATACACACTCCCATCGCACCTGCATTGAAATTCACATAACTAGCTCCGGGCATTTGGGTATAACCACCCGTTCCTAAATACGCTCCAAAGCGAGTTTTAGAGCTATCTAGTAAGCGGATATTATCAAATTCAGGAATCACTTGCATGAGATAGCGTGGGAATTTATCCACAAAATCAATGCCAGGAAAACATTCTCGCATTTTTAGGGCTATTTCATTCTCTCTAAGCCATTCTAATTCATAAGGCTTGTTACCACTCCAAGCCACATTAGAAAGTTGAGAAAAAATACCATCTAAATTCAAACTTCTTAAAGGGGCTTTACCTAAAGATAGAGCTAAGAGTTTCATATACGCACTCTCTACGCTCTCACAAGGCTTATCTTCATAGAGAATAACCAAACGATAGAGATACTCCCCATGGCTATTTTTCAAACGATTTTCTTCTAAGGCTTTTTGAAGTTCTAAGATAACTTGAATATTTTTATGAGCTGTCTTGCTAGAATAAGCTTCATTCAAAAAAGGCGTATAAAATTCTAGCGCTTTTAAAACAAAACTCTCATCTATCTCTACTACGCATTCACTTATGCTCTCTAAAATCACTCTTTCTTTAGAAAATGAATTGCAAAACACCGCATAAGAGCCTAAATTTTCATCTTTCCAGTTTAGCATCGGATAAGTCGCACATAAAATCTTTTTTGAAATAGGGGCAATATCCACTCTCGCAATACCAAAGCCTAAAGGCTCTTTATAGTTACTAGATTGCTGGTAATTACTCACAAAATTTTTAAATTTATTAGTCATGTTTTTTCCTTTTAACTTAATTTTTCCCTTTCTTTAGCTAAATTTTCCACTTCTACTACAAAAGTTTCAAACAAATCCTTTTCAGCTAATTTGTGAATGACTTTTCCCTCTTTAATAATCAAACCACTACGATTTCCAAATGCAATCGCCATGTCTGCATGTTTAGCTTCGCCTAGGGCATTGACTACACAGCCCATCACACTAATATCCAAAGGGGTTTTAATATGGCTTAGGCGTTTTTCTACTTTATTAGTCATCTCCACTAAATTGGCCTCAATTCTCCCACAAGTAGGACAAGATATTAAATTAATCCCTTCTTTCAAACGCCCACTATGGCGTAAAATCGCTCTAGCCACTTTGATTTCATTTTCCAACTCCCCTGTGATAGATACTCGCATGGTATCGCCAATGCCTTCCATTAAAAGCCCGCCTAAAGCCATAGCACTCTTTATGCTTGAACTAAAGAGATTACCTGCTTCAGTAACGCCTAAATGAAAAGGGTAATTCACTAAGGGGCGTAGCATTCTATAAGCTTGCATAGTGCGTTCAACATCACTTGCTTTTAAAGAAATCTTAAAATTGGTAAAATCAAAATCTTCTAAAAGCTTTGCGTTATACAAAGCGCTTTCTATCATGCCTTTTGGAGTTGCCCCATATTTTTGGTCAAATTGCTTTTCTAAACTTCCAGCATTCACGCCAATTCTTATAGGAATGTTTTTTTCTTTACAAGCATCAATTACTGCTTTAATCTTGTCTTTAGAGCCGATATTTCCGGGATTAATTCTAATAGCATCTACACTTTCACTTGCAATCAAAGCGAATTTATAGTGGAAATGAATATCTGCAATTAAGGGTAAAGAAGACACTTTTTTTAATTCTTTTAAAGCGAGTGCATCCTTTTCATTACTCACCGCCACCCTTACTAAATCAGCCCCGGCGAGTTTGAGCCTATCAATTTGATTTTTAGTGCTTTCTATATCAGCGGTTTTGCTAAAGGTCATGCTTTGCACACTTATTTTGGCATCACCCCCTATAGCAACATTACCAATAAAAATTCGCTTGGTCTTAACTCTGTTTTCTAGCATTAAATCTCTCTAAGGTAAATTCTAACTTGGTATTATACTCTTTATTGGTTGTTTCATAATGATAAACGCTAAATTTTGGGTAAGATTAACTATTCAATTTTAAGATTAAAGTAGTAGTATGACATTTGAGCCTTATCCTTTTGAACGATTAAGAGCCTTGTTTAAAGATATTACGCCTTTAAAAAAAGGGCTAGATTTAGGCATAGGTGAGCCACGATTTGAGACGCCTAAATTCATTCAAGACACTCTAAAAGAACACGCTAACTCGCTTAATATCTATCCTAAAAGCGCGTTTGAAGAGAGCTTGAGAGTGGCTCAAAGAAGTTTTTTTAAACGCCGTTTCAATATAGAATTAAAAGAAAATGAATTAGTCTCTACGCTGGGTTCTAGGGAAGTACTCTTTAATTTTCCTAGTTTTGTTTTATTCAATCATAAAAACCCCACTATTGCCTACCCTAACCCCTTTTATCAAATCTATGAAGGGGCAAGCAAATTTGTTAAAGCAAAAAGCATTTTAATGCCTTTAACTAAAGAAAATAATTTTACTCCAAGCTTGAATGAAAAAGAGTTAGAAGAAGTCAATCTAGTCATTTTAAATTCCCCTAATAACCCAACCGGAAGAACCCTTTCTTTAGAAGAATTAGTCGCTTGGGTCAAACTTGCCTTAAAATATAATTTTATTTTAATCAATGATGAATGTTATAGTGAAATCTATGAAGATTCGCCCCCCCCTTCGCTTTTAGAAGCTTCTATTCTTGCTGATAATAAAGAATTTAAAAATGTTTTGGTTGTCCATTCACTCTCCAAACGCTCTAGTGTCCCGGGGCTTAGAAGTGGCTTTATTGCAGGAGATAGCCACATTTTAGAAAACTACAAAGCTTTTCGCACTTATTTAGGTTATACAAGCGCTAATGCCATCCAAAAGGCTAGTGAAGCCGCTTGGCTAGATGAAGAGCATGCAAAATTTTTCCGCAACATTTATGCAAACAATCTTAAACTAGCACGAAAAATTTTTAAAGACACACTCATTTATCCTAATAGCTTTTATGTGTATTTGCCGGTTAAAAATGGCGAAAGTTTTGCCAAAATGCTTTATCAAAACGAAGGCATTACAACCTTACCAGCCTTGTATTTAGGGCGTAATCATATCGGCACTGATTATGTGCGTTTAGCCCTTGTCTATGACACCCCCCTTTTAGAAAAACCTTTAGAAATGATAGAAACTTATAGAGAAAATCATGCTTGAAACCCCAAAAGTTTTATTAAAAAACCTACAAAATTGTAAAATCCATTTTATCGGCATAGGGGGCATTGGCATTTCAGGTTTAGCCAAATATCTTAGGGCTCAAGGAGCAAGAATTAGTGGCTCTGATATTGCTAGTAGTCCTAGTGTAAAGGCTTTAAAAGCCTTAGGGGTAGAGATTAATATTCCGCATAATCCAAATGCCTTAAAAGAACAAGATGTTGTGATTCATTCAGCCATTATCAAAGAAGACAATATAGAAATACAAAAAGCTAAAGAATTAGAAATCCCTATTTTGTCTCGTAAAGACGCTTTATATTCTATCCTTAAAGACAAGCGAGTTTTTAGCGTGTGTGGAGCTCATGGTAAGAGTAGTATCACTGCCATGCTTAGTGCCATTTTTCCGACTTTTGGAGCCATTATTGGAGCGCATTCTAAAGAGTTTGGTTCTAATGTGCGAGAGAGTGCGAATAATAGCTTGGTTTTTGAAGCTGATGAAAGCGATTCAAGTTTCTTGTTTTCTAACCCCTATTGTGCGATTGTGCCAAATACCGAGCCAGAACATTTAGAGCATTATAACCATGATTTAAAGCGTTTTTTCTTCGCTTATCAATATTTTTTAGACCACGCTAAAAAAAGAGTGGTTTATAAAGAAGACCCCTTTTTAAAAAGCTATTCTAAAAACGCCATAGTTTTAGAAAAAAAAGACATTAAAAACATTCAGTATATTTTAAAAGATGATGAGCCTTATACTTCATTTGAGTTAAAAAACTTGGGGACTTTTCTTGTATGGGGACTAGGCGAACATAACGCTACTAATGCGAGTTTAGCGATTTTAAGCGCGTTAGACGAATTAAATTTAGAAGAAATTAGAAGTAATCTATTAAATTTCAAAGGCATTAAAAAACGCTTTGACATTCTGCAAAAAGGCGCATTAATTCTCATTGATGATTACGCCCACCACCCTACAGAAATAAGTGCGACTTTAAAAAGCGCTTCAATCTATGCGAATTTGTTAAACACACAGGAAAAAACTATAGTCATTTGGCAAGCACACAAATACTCTCGCTTAATGGATAATTTAGAAGAGTTTAAAAAATGTTTTTTAGAACATTGCGACAGATTGATTATTTTACCTGTTTATAGTGCGAGCGAAACTAAGCGAGAAATTGATTTAAAAGAGCATTTTAAGCACTATAACCCTACCTTTATAGACAGGGTGCGTAAAAAGGGGAATTTTTTAGAACTTTTAGTTAATGATAAGGTAGTAGAAACTATCAAAAAGGGTTTTGTTATAGGCTTTGGAGCGGGGGATATTACCTATCAATTAAGGGGTGAAATGTAATGGGTATAGCGGTTGTTTTATTATTAACGCTGTTTTTATTATTCTTAGTGTTAAAAGATTTTGGTTTGGTTAGTCCTAAACAAAAAATTTTAGCTTTTTTAATCGTAGGCATTGTAGGTCTAGGAATAGGCATTTACACTTATAAGCAAAACAAACAAAATAAGCGAGAAATTGCTTTGCAAAGAGCGTTTTTAAGGGGAGAAACCTTGTTGTGTAAAGACATTAAAGTGAATAAGAAATATTTTAATTTAGTGAGTGGGACTTTGAGCTTTTTAGGTAAAAAGCAATCGCCTATGCAAGATGTTTTTGTAGATTTAGATTTTTGCCATGTGTTAAATGATGACCCCTTGATACAACCCCAATGAATACTTCACAAAAACCCCTAGAAGAAAGCCTAGATTTAAAAGAGTTTCTCGCTCTTTTTAAAACTTTTTTTGCAAAAGAAAGTGGTATTACTTTAGAAAATGATTTGAAACAAGCTTTCACTTACTTAAATGAAATAGATACTATCGGTTTGCCCACTCCAAAAAGTGTGAGGGAGAGCGAACTTATTTTTGTAAAACTCACCAAGTTTGGCACACTCCATTTAGATGAAATTGATGAGATTGTTAAAAGATTACGCTACATTGTCATTCTAAAAAACACTTTTAAAAACTTCACGCATTTAAAATTTTATGAACGCCTTAATGCCATTGTTCTACCCGCTTTTTTTGATGATTTAATGCACATGCTTGATGATGAAGGAGCTATCAAAAAAGGGGCTAATGCCACACTAGATGCTTTAAATGAAAGCTTAAATCGCCTTAAAAAAGAGAGCGCAAAAATTATTCAAAATTACGCCCATTCTAAAGAGCTTGCCCCTTATTTAGTGGATACTCAAAGCCACCTTAAGCATGGCTATGAATGCCTTTTATTAAAGAGTGGGTTTTCTAGTGCGATTAAAGGCGTTGTGCTAGAAAGAAGTAGCAATGGTTATTTTTATCTCTTGCCTGAAAACGCTCAAAAAATCACGCAAAAAATCACGCAAGTTCATAACGAAATAGAAAGTTGCACCCTTGAAATTTGTCAAACTCTAAGCAATAGCCTACAAAAACACCTTTTATTTTTAAAATTCATTTTCAAAGAGTTTGACTTTTTAGATAGCTTACAAGCTCGGCTAAATTTTGCTAAAGAATATAATTTAGAATTTGTCATGCCAAGTTTTACGCAAAAAAAATTGATTTTAGAAAACTTTTCACACCCCATTTTAAAAGAGCCAAAGCCCCTAAACTTGAAGTTTGAAAAATCAATGCTTGCGGTAACAGGTGTGAATGCTGGCGGAAAAACCATGCTTTTAAAATCGCTTTTAAGCGCGGCTTTTTTAAGCAAGTATCTCATTCCTATGAAAATTAATGCTAACAAGTCCATTATCCCTTATTTTAAAGAAATTCACGCCATTATTAATGACCCCCAAAATAGTGCGAACAATATCTCTACTTTTGCTGGCAGAATGAAACAATTTAGCACTCTTTTATCCAAAGAGAACATGCTCTTAGGCGTTGATGAAATTGAGCTAGGAACCGATGCTGATGAAGCAAGCAGTTTGTATAAAACCTTGCTAGAAAAGTTGCTCAAACAAAACAATAAAATCATTATTACCACACACCACAAACGCCTAAGCGTTTTAATGGCAGAAAATAAAGAAGTGGAATTACTAGCCGCTCTTTATGATGAAGAAAAAGAACGCCCCACTTACACCTTTTTGAAAGGTGTTATAGGCAAAAGTTATGCGTTTGAAACGGCTCTTCGCTATGGTGTGCCAAGCTTTCTGATTAAAGAAGCTAAGGCATTTTATGGCGAAGATAAGGAAAGATTAAATGTTTTGATTGAAAATTCAAGTGCGTTAGAAAGAGAGCTGAAACAAAAAAATGAGAGCTTAGAGAACGCCTTAAAAGAGCAAGAAAATTTGAAAAATGCATGGCTTTTAGAAGTTGAAAAACAAAAAGAAATGTTTCAAAAGAAAAAACTTGAATTAGAAAAATCCTATCAACAAGCCTTGAATTTATTAAAAAGTGAAGTTGCTTCAAAAAATACCAGCTCTATGCATAAAGAAATCCAAAAAGCTAACGAGATTTTAAACCAGCATCAAAAGAGTTCTGAAAGAGAAAAAACCATAACGAGTTTTCAAATACACGAAAAAGCACGCTATAAAAATGAAAGCGTGCTTATTATTCAAACGCTAGATAAAGGCTATTACTCCATAGAAACAGAGCTTGGCATGCGTTTGAAAGTGCATGGAAGTTTATTAAAAAAAATTCAAAAACCCCAAAATAAGATTAAGCAAAACAAGATTAAACCAACCCCAACGATTATTCCTAAGCCCAAAGAAGCGAGCTTACGCATTGATTTAAGGGGACAACGCACTGAAGAGGCTTTGGATTTATTAGACGCCTTTTTAAATAACGCTCTTTTAGGGGGTTTTGAGGAAGTGCTAATCTGTCATGGTAAAGGAAGTGGGATTTTAGAAAAGTTTGTGAAAGAATTTTTGAAAAAACACCCCAAGGTTAGTAGCTTTAGCGATGCCCCTATAAATTTAGGCGGTAGTGGGGTTAAAATCGTTAAATTGTAGTTCCTGTGAGATGTCCAAAAATCTTTTTTCATTTGTCAAATACTACAGAATAAATTTTAATCTCCTAGATAAAGAAAAACATTTTTTAAAACTCTATCTTAAGATATAAAAATACATCACATGGTATAAGAAATAATTTTCAACAAAAAAGTTCGAAGATAAAAAACAGCTTGTTTTAAATCAAAGAGATTACAGCAGTGAATTTTGATAAAACTAAATAACCTTAATTACAAAAACCGCCACCATTTTAAATATTTGAAATGACATTCTCTCATCAAAGCAATTTTAGGACTATAAGGCTCTTCTGTGCGACTTATTGTAGAAATTTGATTATCATCAGCGATTGCAAAAGATTTTAACACCAAATTTCTCACTCCATGCATAAAAGTGGCATCCATCAAAGTATCCACAGGAATAACCCATTTTTGACTATATCTCAAAAAGACTCTAGCCACTTTGGGTGTAATAACATATCCTTGAGTGCCTACTCCATAACTATAAGCATTGATAACTTCTATGTATTTTTGTATTTCTTGATTTTCGCTGATTAAAAACTCACTTCTCACGCTTGAGTCATATAATAAATACATTAAACGCACATAACCTAATTCTTGAATGTGTTTTTGCAAAAAATCCAAGCTCTCCTTAAAATTCTCCTTTAGGGTGATGTCATCTTCTAAAATACAAATAGGTTCATTTAATTCTATGCACTTTTTCCACAACAAATAATGGCTTGCATAACACCCAAGCTCTCCTAAACTCATAAACTTTGCATGGTATTTCAAAGCGTAATAAAATTTAGAAATATCGCTGATTAAATTTGTCTTAACGCCCATATCTTTCACATTTTGCGTAATAAAATAAGAGTGTAGATGTTTTTTAGCTAATGGATGCAACCCCCCATTCCCAAGAGTTTTAGAATAAATCGCATCAAAAACCTCTGCATAGTGGTTGGTTACATTAATGGTGCTAAGCAAGGTAGTCGTGTCCCTAAAAACCAAACCAAACTCATCGCACACCTTTTTATCTAAAGAAATAATAAAAACACGCAACTAAATATCCTAAATTGAAATTATAATTTTTCTACAGCACAAAAGACAACTTATTTTAAATACAAAACTCTAATTGACACACTTTTCAAGCCTAACAACCCCCTCTTTTTTGTCCGTACCGCTTTAATTCAATACACACAAAACCCCTATTAAAAAGCATCGTAAAACAAAAGCCTAAGAAACTCCAAGAAAAAGTCCACAGGATTAGAAAACCAAAATCTTAGTGATTTTCCAAGTAAGAAATCGCTCCTAAGGCCGCAGTAGCACCATCACTCGCTGCACAAACCACCTGCTTAGGTGCAAAAATACGAATATCTCCTGCTGCAAATAGCCCTTCAACATCTGTCTTCATGGACAAATCCACAACCATAGAGCCATATTCATCGCACTTACATAGCATTGAACCATCTTCTTGTTTTAACACAGCATTATTCACATCATAACCGACAAAAACAAAGATACCTGGCACAACTAATTCTCTTGTTTCATTAGTAGCTGTATTTTTGATGCTTAAAGAAGACACACCAGCATTATCGCCCTTGATTTCTTCTACCACATAAGGGGTTAGAAACTCAATTTTATCATTCTTTTTAGCATGCTCTAAAGTAATGGGTGCACACCTAAAACCATCTCTTCTGTGAATGAGATAAACTTTTTTACAAATGTTAGCCAAGTAAATCGCTTCTTCTACAGCGGTATCGCCCCCACCAAGCACGGCTACTTCCTTATTTTTGTAAAAAAAGCCATCGCATGTGGCACAAGTGCTTACGCCTTTACCCCAAAATTCTGACTCTCCTTTAATGCCTGTGCGTTTAGGACTGCCACCAGTAGCAATAATCACACTCTTAGCTTCAAAAGTCTTGCCATCTTCTGCATAAACAACAAAATGAGAGTCTTTTTTAGAAACTCTTTGAATGGCTACCATTTCATGCTTTAGACCAAAGCGAAAGCATTGTTCTTGCCATGGTTGCATAAAATCTAGTCCGCTCAAAATTTCCTTAACACCCGGATAGTTCTCAATCTCGCTACTGCCTGTGATTTGCCCACCGGGCATGCCCTTTTCAAACAGCACGACATTTTTAACCCCACCCCTAGTAGCATAAAGCCCTGCACTCAAACCTGCAGGACCACCTCCAATAATAGCTAAATCTAACATAGCTATTAGCCTAGAAGCTTGTCTAATTGCTCTTTTAAAGCAACTTTAGTTTGTGCACCAATAAGCTGATGGACTACTTCGCCATTTTTCATAAATAAAATGGTAGGAATGCTTCTAATACCAAATTTTGCACTCAATTCTTCTTGCTCATCAGTATTGACCTTACAAATTTTAGCCTTACCTTCATACTCACTAGCTAGTTCATCAATCACAGGGGATAACATCTTACAAGGTCCACACCATGGAGCCCAAAAATCTACCAATGCAACGCCTTCTTTAATAGTGCTTTCAAAATTTTCTTGAGTTAATTCAATATAATGACTCATTAGTTACTCCTAATTATTTTATGTTTTTGGTTAACGAGAGTTATCTTAGCTTAAGAATGTTAATATAAGGGATTTTATTTTTTAATAAATCTAAAAAGTGATATTTTCTAAGAGTTCAAACTTACTATTTTTCACAATGAGAGCGTCAATGCAAAAATCACTATTAGGGTCATTTTGAGACAAATAATAGCGAATGGTTTTGATTATTTTTCTTAACTTACTCGGCGTAATCGCATAAATAGGCTCAAAATTTTCTCCGCTTTTAACTTCAATAAAATGCAAGACCCCTTTTTTAAAAGCGATAACATCAATTTCTCCAAATTTTGAAAAAAAGTTTCTCTCTATGATTTCAAATCCTAGCGTTTTTAAAAAAATACAAGCTTCTTCTTCAGCCTTTAAGCCCTTTTCTTTATGCTTGTTGTTAAAAAATCGCATTCAGTTTTCCAAACGAATCATTTTGGGGGTATCTAATACACTCGCTAAATTTCCAAGCTCTTTAAGAGCATTTGAAAGGGATTTTTCGTTAGTTATATGCGTAGAAAATAAGATTTTAGCCTTGTTAGCTTGCGAGATTTCTTTTTGTAAGACATTATTGAGCGAAATATCATTTTGAGCTAAAATCGCACTGATTTGAGACAAAACCCCTTTTTCATCATCCACTAATAAACGCACATAGTAAGCACATTGTATTTCTTCTTTAGGTTTTAGGGGTAGTTTTTGGGGGTTCTCAAAGCCTAGCATTAAAGAGCTTTTTTTTCTTGCAATTTCTATAATATCGCTAATGACCGCACTCGCTGTAGCCTCTCCCCCAGCTCCAGCTCCATAATATAAAGTCTCGCCCACCTTATCCCCTACTACACTTATGGCGTTCATCACACCATCTACTTTAGAGAGCATGCATTCATTTTTTATCATGCTAGGATGGACTCTTAATTCAATACAATCTTGGTGTTTTTTAGCAATGCCTAAAAGTTTAATGCTATAGCCAAACTCTTTAGCAAACTCCATATCATCTTGCTCTATTTTTTCAATGCCTTCAATTAAAATTTCTTCAGGTTTAGCATCAATGCCATAGGCTAAAGAAGCTAAAATCAACAGCTTGTGTGCAGCATCAATGCCCTTAATATCAAATTCAGGGTTCAATTCGGCATAGCCTAAATTTTGAGCGTCTTTTAAAGCGTCTTTGAAGCTTGCTTGAGCCTTAAACATCTGGCTTAAAATATAATTGCTTGTGCCATTTAAAATCCCTTTTAAAGAGAGAATGTGATTTGCACTCAAGCCGTCTTTTAAAGCCTTAATAACAGGAATACCCCCACAAACGCTCGCTTCAAAACCTATAGGGGTGTTTTGAGCAATTTGCTCTAATTCATAGCGGTGATACGCAAGCATAGCTTTATTAGCCGTAACCAAGGCTTTTTGTTTAGCTAAAGTTTTTTTAGCTAAACTATAAGGCACTTCAACCCCACCCATAAGCTCCACCACAATATCTATCTCTGTATCTTCTACTAAACTTTCCAAATCATTACTGATTTCAAAAGGGTAGTCTTTGTATTTTTCAACATCTCGCACCACCGCTTTTTTAATCACAATTTCTACACCGGCTCTATCTCTAATAATTTCTTTATTTTCTTGTAAAATTTTAGCGACCGCACTCCCTACACACCCTAAACCCACAAGCCCTATACACAATCTTTTTGACATTTTTTAATTCCTTAGTATTCGTTTTCTTAAAACAGCGTTTTTTTCTTGCTCGCTCGCTTTTTCTATCGCTTCAAAACTTCCAAAATAATCTAATAATTTTTTCACACTTGCTTTTCCTATGCCCTTTTCTTCTAAAAGAGCGATTTGTTTAACGCTTTTAAGTTTGGTAGAACGATGAAAGCTTATCGCATACCTATGGCTTTCATCACGCAATTTTTGCACCCATTGCAAGCGTTTATCGCTCGGTAATAGAGTCAGAGTTCGTGAACTGGTATGAATAATATCTCTAGCCCCCCCTTTAGAGCGATACGCTTTAAAATCTCTCTTTTCCTTAGAAATGGCAACCACTTCTACAAAACTCCCGCTACTTTTTAGAACTTCTAAAGCGATTTTTAACTGGGCTTTACCCCCATCTACTACCCACAAATTAGGCGGTGGCTCCTTAGCAAATTTCAAGGCTCTTCTAGTGAGTAACTCCGTCATTTGAGCGTATTCATTCACCCCTTCTAAATGATAACACCTATAAGCCTTTTTTTGAAAAACACCATTTTCATACACGACCATTCCCCCTACGCATTGACTGCTTGCATGGTGGCTTGTGTCAAAGATTTCTACCCTATAAGGCATGCATTCTAAGTTTAAAAGCGAACGCACTTCTTCAAGGATTTGCTCTTCATTATGGGTCTTTTCTTGGTTAAAAATCTCTTTGGCATTTTTCATAGCGATTTCTACTAAAGCAAGTTTATCGCCCTTTTTAGGAATACTAAGGGTGATTTTTTTGGAGTATCTGGCGTTTAAAAAAACTTGCAACTCTATAAGCACTTCATTAGAGCAAGCACTCAATAGAATTTGTTCTGGTAGCAAAGGCAAATGAGCTTTATAGTGGTTGATTAGGGCTTGTTTGATAACTTCTTCTGTATCAAAACCATTAACAGAGTGGATTTTTTCAAACGCTGAAGAAATGATTTTACCCTTACGCATAAACATTTTCACTAACACCGCTTTATGATTTTCACTATAAAAAGCAAAAATATCCAAATCATAGAGCTTGGCTAAATCCATGCGTGTAAAAGGGGCGATTTTTTGGATTTTAGCCATCCTATCTCTATACACAAGGGCTTCTTCAAAACGCAAATTTTGAGAAAACCGCTCCATTTTTAACGCAAGCTCTCTAATGAGCAAATCTTTATTTTCAATCATCTCTAAGGCTCTTTGAGCGATTTTTAAATACTCTTCTTTGGTGATTTTATTTTCACATGGGGCTTTGCAGCGTTCTATTTGATAAAACATGCATGCCTTTTTAGCCTTGATGCAATTTTTCTTTTGGACTAAAGGAAGCAATTCATACAAACTATCTAAAATATCTTTTGCTCCACTAGTAAAAGGGCCAAAAACCTTTATATTAGGTTGTTTTAGCACTTTTCGTGTGATTAAAGGAATGGGAAAATCAGATGAAAAATCCATGTAAATATAAGGGTAAGTTTTATCATCTCTTAGTAGCACATTGTATTTAGGTTTGAGTTGTTTAATCAGCGAATTTTCTAAAATCAAAGCGTCTTGTTCATGCTCTACAAGAATAGTTTCTAAAAAAGCGATTTGAGCAACCATCATTTGAATGCGTAAGCTGGTGCGGATATTTGGCATAACTTCACCATTACGAATAGAAAAGTAGCTTCTCACGCGCTTTTTTAAATTCTTAGCCTTACCGATATAGAGCAACTGATGGTTTTTATCAAAATATTGATACACCCCACTACTACTAGAAAGATTTTTCAAACTCAGCAATAAACTAGCCATTCACTTCTCAAAAAAACTTCGTTGATAGCCTATTAAAGAACGCACTTTTTCAAAACATTCATACAGATGAGTGTCCTTAATAGGGTTATGAAACACCCCTAAGGCACTGGGGTAATAAAATTGAGCTTGCTTTTTAATAGGGGCGTAAAAATCCGCCTTTTCTAACAAATCTTTAGGCACATAAGCTTGAATTTCTAACAAACCTAATCCACTAAACCCATAAGCATGCCCTTGTGTGGCTAAAAAATGGCTTATTTCTTTAACAAATTGCTGGTTAAATTCTTTACAAGCCCAAAGTTCTTTAAAAGCAAAAAGCAATTTATTATTTTTTACCACAATAAAAACCAAATTTTCTTGTAAACTTAAAGGCAAGAAAACTTTAAGCCTTTTGAGTTTTGAAAGGGTTTCAAGCTTTTTCAAATTATAAGACTTTTTTTGAACTAATAGGGAGAAAATATTTTGTTTCATAAACTTATCTTAGCATGCTTTTTTTCACTTGTTATTATAACCTTTCAGGCTTGCGGTTACAAAGCCCCACCCTTTAATAAAAAACCAGCCCCACAAGCCCCAAGCAACATCAATTCTTCTATGCAAACCCCTACTAACAACACCACGCCAGGATTCCTTAAACAGCCCTAAAACCTTAATATCTCTGTAGAAAGCTTTTTAGCTTCGCTCTCATCATGCGTTACCATAATAAAGGTAGCTTGGGAGTGTGTGTGCATATCTTTAATTAAATGTTGTAAATTCTTACGATTAGAGCTATCCAAGGCACTAAAAGGCTCATCTAATAAAATAAGTTCTGGCTTATGAATAATACCTCTAACAATACCCACCCTTTGGGCTTGACCTCCGCTTAATTCATTAGGAAACTTGTCTAAAATACTCTCATCTAAGCCCATTTTTAACGCTAAAGTTATAGCTTCTTTTTGAGCGACTTGTTTGTCTATGCCCTGTAAATTCAAGCAAAAAGTCATGTTTTGCAACACATTTAAATGGGGAAACAAGGAATTACCTTGAGCGATATAACCGATTTTTTGTCTTAAATTAGTGTTCTTTAAATCAAGAGTCTCATTAAAAACCTTAACACTTCCTAAACTTGGTTTCAATAGCCCCAAAATCAAAGCTAAAAGCGTGCTTTTACCGCTCCCACTCTCTCCTAAAACACATAAAAAATCCCTTTCTTTAATGCTTAGATTAAAATCTTTAAAGATAACACGATTTTGATAGCTAAAAGACAGATTTTCTATTTTAACCACTTCTTTCATCTGTTATAACCCTATACTTTCTAAAAAACTCTCAGCCACAGCCTTAGGGCTTTTTTTCAACACTTCTACTTGGTAATTTAAATCTTGCATTCTCTCATCGCTAATTTTTGCATTTAATTGTTCTAAAATCTCTAAAACTTTAGGATATTTTTTTATAACTTCTTTTCTTATAACAACGCCAGCTTTATAGTTAGGAAAAAATGCTTTGTCATCTGTAAGCACTTTTAAATGCAATTCTTTAATTTGAGCGTCCGTAGTAAACACATCTAGGGCGTTGATTTTTTGAGACATAAAGCTTTTATAACGCAAATTAATATCCATTTCATGCAAGCTCTTAAACTTAAAGTTGTAGGCTTTTATTAAGCCCTTAAACGCATCATCTCTTTCAAAAAAGTCAAATTCCGCCCCAAAGTCAAAATGCTCGCTATAAAGGGCTAAATCGCTGAAAGTTTGAATAGAGTATTTTTGAGCATTTTCTTTAGAAATGGCTAAGGAATAGGTATTATTAAAGCCCAAAAGCCCCACCCATAAAAGATTAAATTCGTTCTCATAACGCCTTTTAATCGTCTCAAAATCCACTTTTTCTTTCAAAGGATTTTTGAGCGTATTCACCCATGCGGTGCCGGTATATTCCACATACATATCAAAATCACCCTTAAGCAATGCCGGATGAATATTAATAGTCCCCCCACCAATGCCAAAGGCTCGCTTAATAGGAATATGGGTGTGTCTTTCTAATAATTGAGCTAAAATTTCACCCAAAATATATTGCTCACTACTGAGTTTGGTCGCTACGACTAAAGGCTTTTGCTCTGTCGTGTTCTTAGGCATTAGCCATAGCAGACTTGCTATAAGCAAGAATACAAATAACGCTAAATTAGTATAGACCTTTATCTTTTGTTTTTGAGTAGCGTTTTGTGATAAAAGGCGTTGCAAGGCGTTTTTATGCTGAAACACGCTTATAAACTTATCTGCTAAAACACTAAAAATTGCAATAATTAAACTACCCATAACTAAAAGCATGGTATTTTGAGTGTTTAGCCCTCTAAAAATGGCTTGTCCTAAGCCCCCTGCCCCAATTAAAGCTCCAATTCCAGCCATAGCCACTAGCATAACTACAGCAATTCTTAAGCCCACTAAAATTTGTGGGATAGCAAGCAAGAATCGCACCCTAAAAAACAACTCTTTTTGATTGCACCCTAGCCCAATAGAAGCCTTAATCACTTCTTCTCTCACATCTTTTAGGGCGTTATAGGTGCTATGAACAATCGGTAATAAGCCATATAAGACCAATACCACAAGAGCGTTTTTTAACCCCACACCAATTAAAGGAATGAATAATGCAAATAACGCAAGCGAAGGAATGGTATAGAGAAAATTCACTATAGGAAGTAAGAATATTCTAGCCTTTGAGCTATAGAACACAAAAACCCCAATCAAAACCCCAAAAACTAGCACCATTAAACTAGAAAGTGAGACAATCACAAAATGCTGTGCGATTAAATCTATAAAGTAAAACAACCGCTCATAAAATTCTTGTATAAAATGTTTTAAAGCACTCATGCGTAATATTATAACTAAACTTCTTATAATCAAAACCATACTAAGCCATATGAAAGTGATTTTTAAGCCTTTTAAACCACTCCAATTGAAACATATAAGCTTTCTAATCAAAATATTTTGAATTTTTAAGCTAAAAATAATGTAAATAGTCTACAATATAAAGAATTTTAAGAAGGAATTTATATTTTAAGGGTTTATTAAACTTTTACGATGATTAAATAAATTTAAATTACTCCGCCCCTTTTTTAATTCCAAAATTAAATAAACAAGGATTTTAACCACAATGAAAAATTTCATTTTTAAAAAACTCATAGGGTGTAGCTTAGCATTAAGCTCTCTAATGGCTGAAGATGATGGGTTTTTTATAGGGGCAAGCTATCAAACTTCACTCGCCATTCAAAGAGTGGATAACCCAGGGTTAAATGTAAGCCATGAAGCTTCTAATTATATCCGCCAAAATGCAGTAGCGATGAAATCTGCGGCTGTGCCTTTAGCCTACTACTTAGACGCTATGGGGCAACAAACCAGAGTTTTAATGCAAATGCTATGCCCTGACCCTTCTAAACGCTGTTTGCTCTATGCTGGGGGTTATGTCAAACAAGAACAAGAACAAGGTAAAAAAACTGAAGGCGCACAAAATCAGGGTAAGAAAGGCGAAGGCGCACAAAACAACAGCACAGGCAACAATCCCCCAAGGGGCAATGTCAATGCCACTTATGACATGCAATCTCTAGTCAATAACCTTGACAAACTCACTTCTTTAATCGGAGAAACCCTAACACTCAACCCAAAAGACCATGCTAATGCTAAGACGCTTAAAGTCAAACTCGGTAACCAAAACATTACCATTGCTCTACCTGAAGGCATTGCGAGTGTTATGGACGCTTTAAACAATGATATTACCACCGCTTTAACCACGCTTTGGTATAACCAAAGCTTAACCAATAAATCTTTTAACGCTGTAGAAGCACCCAAATTTAGCCCCCAAGTTTTACAACATCTCTTAAAAGACGGATTAGCCAATAGTAATGGTAGTGGTTCTGGTGGTAGTGGTGGTTCACAAACTTGCAACAATCAAAGTCCCTGTGCCACAGAACAAGCTAACTCTATTGCTTCTAACGCCCAGAACATCTTCCAAGCTTTAATGCAATCTATTATCCTAGGCGGAATCCCTAATGAAAAGCAATTTGGTTTCACTTATAACACACCCCCTAATGGCGCTAGTGGTTACCAAAGCTTTAGCGGACCAGGTTATTACACCAAAAACTCTGCAGATAATGACGGACAACAAAATCAAACCCCTATCGGCATAAAAGATTTACCCGCCGGAGCTGTTGTAGGAACAGGTACAGGTCAATACACCTACCACCCTAGCTCAGCAGTCTATTATGTAGCGAGTAATATCATCAAAGATGGTATCACCGCTTCCATGCTCTTATCAGGCATGCAAAGCTTTGCGAATAAAGCCGCTCAAATGACAGGCACTTCTAGCTATGAGCAAATGAAAGAGACCATTGATTTTGGAGAGAATTTGATGCATGCCACTAATGGCTATGGGCAGTTCATCACCAATTGGGTAGCCCCCTATTTGAATTTAAAAAACAAGGATTTTAATTTACCCAGTTATGGGGGACAATTCGTTAAGCCCACTCAGTCTGGTTCTAGTTCTACTCAAACAACTCCAACCCCACAGCAAATCCAACAAGAGCAACAAAAAGTCATGCAAGCATTACAACAAGCTGTAGCTGACCCCACTAATCAAAAAGTCCAAGAGATTTTAAAAAGCCCCTATTCCCCTACAGCAAGAGCTTTAATGAGTTATGGTCTGTATCGTTCTCAAGGCGTGATTAGTGGTGTGGTAGATGAAATGAAGGCTAAAGTCAATAAGGCTTATCAAGTGGGCTTTGCAAGAAACTTCTTAGTCCATAACTCCAATTCCAACAACATGAATGGCTTTGGAGTGAAAATGGGCTACAAACAATTCTTTGGTAAGAAGCGTATGTTTGGGCTTAGATACTATGGCTTTTATGATTTTGGGTATGTCCAATTTGGGGCTAATACCACACAAGTTAAAGCCAACCTTTCTAGCTATGGGGGTGGGATAGATTTACTCTATAATGTCTTCACTAGAAAAAGGGGGACTGAAGCGATGGATATAGGCTTTTTCTTAGGCACTCAATACGCAGCTCAAACTTGGAAAACTAATTTTATCAACCAAGTGGATGGTTACCATACAAAGCCTATGAACACTTCGTTTCAATTCCTTATTGATATGGGTATAAGAACCAATTTTTCTAAAATCGCTAAACAAAGAAAGTCTCGTTTTTCTCAAGGGGTGGAATTTGGGCTTAAAGTGCCTATTCTTTATCACACCTATTACAAATCAGAAGGCGTTAGCGCTAAGTATAAAAGAGCCTTTAGTTTCTATGTGGGCTACAATATAGGTTTTTAAAAAAGAAAATGATGAAATACACCCTATTAGAAACAGAATATGAAACAATAGATGTTAGAACCAACAAGCACACAAGGTTCAATATAGAACATAAAGTAATGAAACAAAGAAACCTAAAAACAGAATGTGAAATGAATAATGATGAAAAATAAAACCATAAAACAAAGAAACCCCCATAAGGTCAAGGTCATGAAAAAAATCAAACCATTCCAATCCCTCTTCTTAGCTGGCTCTTTATTGACTTATGAAAATTTGCTCGCTGAAGACAATGGCTGGTATATGTCTGTAGGCTATCAAATTGGTGGCACTAAGCAACTTATCAACAACAAGCAGCTTTTAGACAATGAAAAAACCATTGCAAGCATCACTCAAAGCGCGATTAACATCGCAGGCCCTACCACAGGCTTAATCACGCTCAGTTCTCAAACCGTAGCAGACGCTCTAGGCTATGGAGTGAGTAATGCAGTGGGCAACCAGTTAGAAGGTGTTTCTAATATCCTAGATAAAATTGGCAGAACCAGAAAAGACTTCTATTCTAGCAGACAAATCTCTAGTATTTCCCAACAACTCGTAGGCCTAAAAGGCAGCTCTAACCCTTTAAGAGCCCACTCTGCACAAATTACAGCTAAACTCTTAGCTAACACTCAAAGCGCGTTTGAAGAAGGCATTGTTTTAAGCTCTAATATCACTAACACCGTTAATAGCCTTAACCCTAGCGATAACACCAAAGAAGTCAAAGCCCAATTACAAAACACCGCACAATCTATGGCTAAACTCCTAGAACAAATTGAAGGCAATATTTCTAAGACCACCACCACCACTTATGTTCAAGCTTTACTCACTAATTTAACCGCTGCAGTCAACAAGAGCAATAATGAAGCTAACACCACAGCCTTACAAGCAGCTTTAAACACTTTTGGGGTAGGCGTTTATAAAACAGGCACTACGGCTACGCACACGGTATTAAACCCCCCTTCAGCTCCTGTTGGGCTTTTTAACCCCATGCCAAACTCTATCTTAGGGCTTACCCAAACTTCTTCTAACAACACAGCTTACTACAACGACACCCTTTTAATGAACACCTTAACAGGTAGTTTGAGTGAAAACCAGCAAAGTGGTAGTAATGGTTGCAGCCAAACTAATCAGGGTAACAACCAACAAAACTGCCAACCACAAGGTCAAATAGGATATTTAGAACAATTCATCAAAGATTTAAACCCCCTAGCAACCTATGGTAGTAACACCACTAAAGAAGGCAAGCAAGCAACACCAAACAACCAAAATCTAACCGCTAACCAACAACAAATCCAAACTATCGCTCAAAGGCTTCAGAGCATCGCTTTAAACACTTTAGACAATAACGCTATCAATATTACCACTTACAATCTCAACAACCTACACAACGCTTTGAATTTCCAAGCGTATAAAAAAACGATAGCAAACTACAATAAAGTTTTAAAGAGTATTACTTGGAATGGTAGTTCAGGGTTCAATGAACCCAAAGACTTACTCAAAAACACTTCCAATAACAACCAAATTGGCACCGTTACCAACGCTCAAGGGCAGAATATCAGTGCATATGATTGCACTACTATTGCTAATAACCAAACCGGAAATGACGCTCAAGGCCAGTTCTCATGCAAAGTGCCTAATAATGGCACTATAGGAGAAGGGCAACAACTCCAAAATAACACCACTAACCCCAGCACAAACGCCTTAATCGCCGCTTCAAAAATCACTAAAAGCCATCAAATCGGCGTGAACTCCTTCAACCTGGTGTCTCAAGTGTGGGATGTTTATAGCTCTTTAAAAACATCTGAAGAAAACTTGACAAAAAATGCCAAGATATTATGCGCACCAAAAGAAGGGGGAACCCAAGATTGTAACGGAAACACCAGTCAAAGTTCTTCAGGGGGTTTGAGTATCAGTGGGAATGGGCAATTGCAGACGATTTTAAGCACTTCTAGTATTACTAATGGCAGTAGTAATCCACCCGAAGAACAAAAACTACAGCTACAAGCAAGAGTGGGAGTCAATAGCGAAAATGCTAAAACACAGCTTTTACAAGCTTTAGGGGGTAATAGTGGGGTTGCTAATGGGAGTTCTGTAGGCAGTAATGGAGTGAGTGGGGCTAGTGGGGTTCAAGTGAATAATCTCGCAAGCAAAGGCACTACTACAACCACTACAACCCCCCAAGCTAACACGGTAGTAGGAGCGTTAGATAATGTTCTAGCGAATGTGAATCAATTTCAAAAAAGTATTTCTGAAGCTTTTAAAAACCAAGAAAGCAATATTCAAAAATGGGCGAATGCGATTTATTTTATCAATGGCACTAATGGTAAAGGTAGTGAAAGTCAGCAACAGCAACAAGGGGGGCAACAAAATTCACAATGTAATGGCAGTGGTAGTGGAACTAATCAAGATTTATGCATTCAGTTAAGAGCGAATTTTTACCAATTGATTAACACCATTAACCAGCAAGTGCCTACTTCAGTTCAGGCTATGGTTGACCAAAGTCCGCAACAAACACAGCAAGTAGGCCAGCAATTGAGTGTAACAACCACTAATGGCTCATGTGCGAATGGAACTAGTAGCGGACAGAATAACAATTGGTGCCACCAGCAATGGTCAGACCCTAAGAATTATTATAGTGGGTTACAACAGGCTTTGGGGTATTCTTTAACGAAAGAGAAAGAAGAAAGCAAAGGAAATAGCACAAGTGGGAATAACAACCAAATAACCTACAATGTTCAAAAAATAACGCTTACTAGCAATGGGTTATTACAACAGATTATCGCACAACTTAAAAGTTTTAATGGTAGTAATGGCGAACAAGAAAGTGGCAAACAAAACAATAGCGGTAACATCGGCACAGCCTACCAAATGTTGATAGATGCGAGCGAAGGGAAATTGGGGAATTATACCCCTAGTAGTAATCAAGACGAGAAAGGTGGGAGTGGTGGTAGTAACAATGGCTATACCCCATGCACTAGAACTCAAGGAGCGAGCATGGTTCAAAGTGAGGGTGGTAGCCATAGTAGTTGCTACACCCCTAATAAAAACACCACTCAACAAAAAAAAGCTGTAGAACTAAAACAAGAGAACCAAAACAACAACCTACAAAAAATCTACGATGACGCTAAAAAAATAGCCGACATTATCGCTAGTTCTGGGAATAACAAAGGCGTTGAAAACGGCTTAAAACAATTCTTTGAAGCGTTAAAGGGTGGCAACGGACAACTGAGTAATTTGTGTAGTAATGGTAGCAGTTCTGGTGGTGGCGGTGGCGGTGGTTCACAAAATGGTTGCACCGGTGGTCTTATCAATCTCTTAGGGGCTATCCCTACAAGTGGGGTGAGTGATACCAATAATTTAGTGGTTTTACTCACAGAATTTATTAAAACCGCTGGGTTTATACAAAATCAAGCTAGTAATCAAACAGACCTTAAAACAGCTTTTAACACTATCACTCAAGCTATTTCTAAAGGGTTTCAAGCCTTACAAAACGATATTAGCCCTAATGTGATTTTAACCTTACTCCAAGAAATCACTTCTAACACAACCACTATCCAGTCTTTCTCTCAAACCTTACGCCAGCTTCTAGGGGATAACAAGTTTTTTAGTGTCCAGCAAAAATTACTAGAAGCCATGGTAAATGCAAGAAATCAGGTTCAAAACGCTTACGCACAAGCTAGTAGTTATGGGGCTAACCCCATTTTAAGCCAGTATGTAGCGGGTAAAAGCACTCAACATGGTATGAGTAATGGTGTGGGAGCGAGTGTGGGCTATAAATACTTCTTTGGGAAGGCTAGAAATCTGGGTCTTAGGCATTATCTCTTTGTGGATTATGGCTATAGTGAAATGGGTGTGGCAAATCAAAGCGTGAAAGCCAATATCTTTGCTTATGGTTTAGGCACAGATTTTTTATGGAACTTATTTAGAAGGACTTATCATACTAAGGCGTTGAATTTTGGGTTGTTTACTGGGATTCAACTAGGTGGCACAACATGGCTTAGTTCTCTTAGACAACAGATCATTGATAACTGGGGGGATGCTAACAACATTCATCTAGCGAATTTTCAAGTGGCGTTGAATTTTGGGGTGCGGACAAATTTTGCAGAGTTTAAGCGTTTTTCTAAGAATTTTCATAATCAAGGGATTTTAAGTCAAAAGAGCGTAGAATTTGGGATTAAAGTGCCTTTTATTGACCAAGTGTATTTAAAGAGTGCTGGGGCTGATGTGAACTATAGAAGGCTTTATACTTTTTATATCAATTATATTACGGCGTTTTAATCCTTTTAAACAGGATTTACATTTTAGTGTTATGATGTTTTCATGGGATTAAGACTATTTGATTATAATAAAACAGAAAGCGAGAACAAAGAAATGGAAGCTTTAAAAGACAGACCTGAATTAGCTAGGGAACTTATGCAAAATAGACGAGATATTAACAGAGACAAATGGAATAGGATAATGATAGGTTTTATCGTTGCAGTTGTGGGAGCTGTGGCTGTAGCGTATGCTTACATTCTAACGCACTAAGGAACTCACCCTTTTTAAAAGAGTTAAAAGAGTGTTTTACTTGTAATTTGGCTCTCTTGGGAGCTATAACCCCTAGTTTTTCTTGTGCTAATTTTTTTTAAAAAAGCGTTGTTGCTTGTCGTTTTAATAAGATTTTTTTCTGTGCTAATTTTTTTTAAAAAGCGTTGTTGCTTGTCGTTTTAATAAGATTTTTTCTGTGCTAATTTTTTTTAAAAAAGTAGGGTTTTTGGGCTTAGCCCCCCATAAGCCTTTTTATACTCAGTTAAACACACAAGCCCCTATATAAATTTTATTTTTGTGTTTTTTAGATTGCTTGAAAATATTTGCAAAGATGAGCCGTTTTGTTAAAACTTGTAGCCCTTCAACCCTAAGCTATAACTTAGAATTGAAAAGTGCGTTTGCCTAAATTAGTGGTAACTTCTATCCATAAAGGCTGGTTTTCGCATAGGATTTCATAGGCTACGCTTTGATTTCTGACTAAAGAAACATTTTTGGGCGTAGGGTAAAGCGAGCAAGAACGGCCTTGATTAATATCAATTTTTAAGATAATCACACTCTCTATTACAGCACTCACCTTTAAATAATATGATTCTCTAGCCCCTTGCCATTCTAAGTAGGGCGTGCTTTGGGGGACTATCTCTAGGGTAACCAAAGGATTTTGAGCCATTTTTAAACGGGTTTTTCGCTCTTGTTCATCTAATGCCTGTTGTTTTGTAATGCCCCTATCAATCAAATCAAACAGATTTGAAGAAGCGTCCTTGTCTCTTGCCATAAGGCTTGCTAGACACAGCAAAAGGGATAAAAGAAGTTTTATTGTGTGGTTCATTTGGAAGGACTGAATTGCTGGTCTAAAATAGAATGGATTTTACTCAAATCATTCGCATCAGTAGAAAAAAAGATTTCAACACGATTATTCTTCATTCTGTTTTCTACAGAATCATTAGGGGCGATAGGATTTGTAGAGCCATAAGAAGAAAAGGATAGTTGTTTGGGGCTTACTCCATATTGTATAAGAACTTTCATCACTCTATAGGCACGATTTGCAGCTAATTCGTAATGGTTCTTAAAGCGAGAGTGTGCTTGTAAGGGGGTATCATCAGTGAAACCTTTCACATTGATATGCACTCTTTTAGGAAGCTTTTGAATGATTTTAGCGATGCGTTCAATATAGAGCATCATATCTTGATTAATGGCATCTGAATTTGCATCTTTAAAAAGCAAATTAGAAGGGAGCTTCAAAACAGAGCCTTGGTCAATTTGCTCTAAAACACTTCCTTCGCCCTTGCGAGTGATAGTGATTTTAGTTTCAGTATTCTGTGAAGAAGGTCTGGATCTTTCATTTACGGTTTGGTCTTGTTCTTGTCCAGAATCAGGTGGGATCAATAAAACCGGTTGCATAGTCTCTGGCTTTGGAGCGTAATTAAAAATCTTAATAAATTCCGTTTTGAGAGCTTCTATTTTAGATTTATTGACCGCTGAAATCGCATAAAGAGCGATAAAAAGTGCGAGCAATAAAGACAAAAAGTCCGCATAAGGAACCGCCCATTTTTCGCCGGCGGGGCATTCGGTGGGTTTGTTTTTCTTAGCCATTTTTAGCCTTCAAATTGAGACTTTTTAGGCTCGCCAGGAGCGATGTAATTTAAAAGCTTGTTTTCTAAATCTCTTGGATTTTCTCCATTAGCAATGCCTAAAATTCCTTCTAAAAGAACGGTTTTTTCTTTGATAATATCCTTAGACTTAGCTTTAAGTTTATGCCCAAAAGGACCAAAAATCGCATAAGAACACATAATTCCGGTAACGGTTGCGGTAAACGCCCCTGCGATTCCTGCCGCCATTTCTGCTGGATTGTCTAGTTTTTGAAGAGCGAGCATTAGCCCCATAACCGCACCTACCAAGCCCATAGTAGGGGCTGTCTCACCGGCGGTCTCCCAGTAATGGGCGGCTCCGTGGTAATACTCTTCCATTTCTTCAATGCTAATTTCTAAGCTTTCTTTAACGGATTTCAAATCTTTACCATCTATTATCATAGACAAACCATTACGAGTAAAATCATCTTCAATTTGAGCGACCCGCCCCTCTAGGCTCAACACCCCATCTTTTCTAGCTAGAGTGGCTAATTCTATTAAGTTTTTAATGGTTTCATTCAAATTGATTTTAGGGTTTAAAAAAACAATCTTAATCTCTTTGTAAGCGGCTTTTACATAGCGTGCATGCGTGCCTGTCATAGCTGCAAATAACGAAGTAGGAATAATGATAATACAAGAGCTTAAGTGAATGATATGCAACGGATTGCCATCTTCTAAAATATCGCCTAACGAAATGGAAGCAACCGCTAGCACTAAGCCTAATATAGTTGATAAATCCAAATTTTACCCCTTTATCTAAATTTCATAATCTTGTAAATGCGTGATTTTATGTGTGCCGCAAACCCTACATTCAGGGTTTTTCATCACTTGAACTTTTTTAAAATCCATCGTTTTAATATCCGCTGTAAGCAAGGTGTTTGTGAGTAAAGTCTTTATGCCTAAGAAATATTTAATGGCTTCACTGGCTTGAATACACCCTAAAACTCCAGGTAAGACCCCAAAAAGCCCCGCCTTAAAGATAGGGTTTAATTCCTTTTTAGGGGGTCTATCAAATACACATGCTAAGCATGCACTACTAGGTAAAACGCTCATGCTCTGCCCCCTGTATTTTAAAACACCCGCATGCGAGTAGGGCTTATGAGCTAATACACAAGCATCATTAATCAAAAATTTAGCGTTAAAATTGTCTGTAGCGTCTATGATAAAATCATAAGGCTCTATGAGAGAAAGAGCATTACTCGCATTAAAACGCTCTTCAAAAGTTTCTGTTTTCACATCAGCGTTGAGTGTGTTTAAGCGAGCTTTTGCACTAGAGACTTTGGATTGATTCAAAAAATCTTGCGAATGAATGATTTGGCGTTGCAAATTACTTAAATCCACTTTGTCAAAATCCACAATACCTATTCGCCCTATACCAGTGGCACACAAATACATTAAAACCACTGAACCAAGCCCCCCAGCTCCAATGACTAGAACGCTAGATTCTAAAAGCTTCAATTGACCTTCTTCGCCCACATCTTCTAACATGATATGGCGTAGGTAACGCTCTTTTTGTGGCTGGCTTAACATTTTCTAAGCTATCCTTGAAATCCAAACTTTAGAATGCTCTCTCTCAGCAAAAAAGCTTGTTTTATCTCCATGACCTGGATAAATATCTAAGTCTTTAGGAAAATCTAAACTTTGAAATCTTAGCAAGGACTCTTTCATGTCTTTTGCATTAGAATAAGGGAAATCATAACGCCCAATGCTACGATAAAAAATAAAATCTCCGCTAAAAATCACCCCTTCTATTTCTATGATAGAACAACCTGGTGTGTGTCCGGGAAAATGCCAATACTTAATAATAGTATTTTCTATCTCTAAAGTCGTGCAACCTTTATTGCAAGGCACGCTAAAAGTGGGGCTAAAAGCTGGCATGCCTAAATTAAAAATATCATTTTCTAGCATAAACACATCATCTTTGGGGGCATAAATCGGAGTGTTTTTAAGGATTTTTGACAAATTAGCACTATCCCAAACATGGTCATAATGCCCATGCGTGATTAAAATCGCTGTAGGGTTTGTGGTATTTTCTAACACCCACTCGCTACTAGAAAATCCGGGGTCTATGATAAAATCCTTACCATTACTCAGCTTAACAATATAAGCGTTCTCTTCCACCGCCCCACAAGCTCGTTTTAAAATTTTCAACTCTTAAACCACTCTCTTTCAATGTCAAACTAGCTTCAAAAATAAAGCCATAATTACTTAGTATGATAGCACAAAAATAAAGTAATTTTTGTAGAATGTACTAGGTAGTTTGGTTCTAGCCCAAACTTATTTTTGAGTCTTAAAGGAAAAAAGTGCGTTCATTTGGAAATTACATGCAAGAGTGGCTCTATGGCGAAAAAGGGTATTACAGAAAAGCAACAATTGGTCAAAAAGGGGACTTTTACACTTCAGTGTCCTTAAGCAAGTTTTTTGGTGGCACCATTGCATTTTATATCATCAAACTTTTAGAAGAAGAAAAATTAGGCTTACCTTTAAAAATTGTAGAAATCGGCTCTCATCATGGGCATTTCTTAAGTGATATAGCTGGTTTTTTAAAAACTTTGAGCGTAGGTGTTATAGAAAAATGCGAATTTATTAGCTGTGAGCCTTTAAAAGAATTGCAAAGCATTCAACAAGCAACTTTCAAACAAGCTACGCAATTAGATTTAACAAGCTATAGCTTAGAAGAGCTTGATTTTAAAGAGCATGAACATGTGTTTGTCATCTCTAATGAATTGTTTGATGCGTTTGCTTGCGAAATTATCAAGGATAATCAAATGCTTTTTATTACTCCTAAGCATCAGGGTGTTTGGAGTGATATTGATAAGCCTACAAAAGAACTTCTCAAAACCTTGAATTTGCAAGTTGGGTGTGTGCCATTATTTTTGAACGCTTTTATTAGGGATTTGTTAGAAAAGTTGAATAAGGCTCAATCTTGGGTGTTTTTAAGCTTTGATTATGGCGATGAATTACAGAGATTAGACATGCATTTAAGAGCCTTTAAAGAACATCAAGTGCTGGATTTTAAGGATATTTTAGACAATCTTTCTAGTTTGTATCAGCAAAGCGACTTGACCTATGATGTCAATTTTTCTTTGGTGCGTTTCTTGCTAGAAAAATATCAGGGGGAATTTTCATTCTTAAAACCACAGGCTAAAGCCTTGCTGGATATGGGGCTTATGGAATTGTTAGAAAAATTTTCTCAAAGCACAAGTTATGAAAGGTATTTAAAAGAAGTCGCAAAAATCAAGCCCTTGATTAGCCCTGGAGCTTTAGGGGAGCGTTTCAAGGCGTTAGAATTTATCAAACCAGCTCAAAAGCCATCTTTTTAGCATTAATGAAGCCTATTTTAAATGAGTTAATCCAAACTAATGAAAACAGACTTTTAAAAAAATAAAGATAAAAATCTCTCAATAAATCCTAAAACCATAGGTGAATGTAAACATTATGTGGCTTCTATCAGAATAAACATTGTGTTTTAAGGGTTGTGTTCCAGGTCCGTTTGGGTCAGCAGGAACATACATGCCACAATAACCAATACAATAACCTTGCTTGGTAATATTGCCATAGTATTCAAGCTTTAAATCTAATTTGATATTGTATCGGCTAGAAAAATAGCTCAAAAAGAGTGCAAGAGTTCTCTCATCAGCCCTCGGACTATTAGTCCAACGCCCTAAAATCTTCCAATTGAAACGCCTATAATGAGAGCCGACATATAAGAACCCATTAATGGCGTTAGCACCAACAATGTTATTGATTTCAGCATCATAGATACTATTTGTCCAAATGTTATAGCCCAAAGGGTCTCCATAAATACCTATATCACCATTAGCATTACCCACATTTTTATAGATACTACCCCCAAATTGCCATTTATTGTAATAAAAGCGTGTGCGTAAGAAATAAGTTTGCCCGCTCTTTCCTAAGGGCTGTTGCTGAAAAAGGATAATATCATACGCATTAGCTGGAGTCGCAAAATAAGGAAAAAGCCCTACAAAAGTGCCTACAAAGCGAAAACCCTTATCATTGAAATTAGGATTAGTATCATAAGTGATATTGATTCCGGGTGCATACATTCTTTGAAAAATAGCATAGAAATAAGGGTTGATTTTTAAGCCATTCTTTTCGTATTTCAAATCAGTAATCATTAGAGCCTTGCCACTTGTATAGTAACGCCCAAAATACCAAAACCAGTCGCTTGATGCTGAAGCCCTAGCGTCAGAATACATCACTCTTAATTTAGTATCTTTATACTTAATATAGCCTTCAACCCCTTGACTAAAAGAAGTGAACCAATCATAATCTTCAGCTTCATAACGCCCCCCTTTGATTCCAACGCTAAACTTGTCTTTTTTGTAGTTATAGCTCAAAAAAGCGTTATGCACCATCGCATAACGGGGTCTTTGCACATGCAAACCGCTATGCCCTGCATACCAGCCAATATATTGCCAAAACATACCTGTGCTAAAGGGGTCAGTCCTAGAACCGGGCTGCCCATTAGGAATATTATTACCCTGATAGGCGGTAGAGTCATAAGGAAGCGTTGCCATCATTGCCCCCACTTCAGCTCTTAAGCCCTTGTATAAACCCATGCTGAGATTCAACTCACCCAGTAAAGAAGTGTAGCTACCGGTTGGATAAATATCTTTAGAAGGCTGGTATTTTTGATTATTAAACCCATACTTCGTATAGCTACTCATTTTGCCGGTAATATTCATGTTGAAAGCTTGAATCTGAGAGACAAAGAGATTCAAAAGGAGCAAAAAGGATAAGGGATAAGAAAAAGACTTTACATTTTTCAAAACCCTACTCCCAATAAGATATTAAATTAAGTATATCAAAATCATATCTAAGAGATGAAAAATAACCCTCTTAGAAACTATAACTAATATGAGTCATCAAATGGCTTCTGTCTTGAGTGATAGTTTTTGCAATACCGCCTATGTTTTGGGGGCCTTGAGCGAATGCGGAAGACTCAAACAAGCCGTTATTCAAGTTAAGCGGTTGACCATTTGGTCCAAGAAAACCTGTTCCAGGGTTGTAACCTGCACGAATTTGGAAATCTAACCATACAAGCTTAAGACCGGCTTTAATATGTTTGCTGAATTGATAATCTAAATACATACCAATACCATATTCCATAGCTCTTGGAGCGGTTGTGAAACGCTGATAAACGCTCCAGCTGAATTTACCATGCTTACCACCACCCTTAAGATACTCTGTGAAAGCATCAGCTGCGGTAATATTATCAATACTCGCAAAACCTAAACTATAGATGCTACCAACCCATTGTTCGATACCATCAATAGCGATAGGGTTACCCCAAGTTCCTAAGTTCATGTTAGGGTTACCAATATTGATATAAACACCCCCAACGACGAAGTAATTATTAATGTCCACATGGTGGCGTAGTAAGAGAGTCGCACCGCCAGGACCTTGTAAGCCACGCCATTTACCATTATCTAAGAAAGGATCCCAAGTGTTATAACGAGCAGGTGCGTAGCGGCCAAACTCAGCGTTATTCCAGCGGTAGTCATACATCGCATAAAAAGTGGTCTTATTCCTAACACCCCTACCACTGAAATTAGGGTCGGTATCATACTCTACTTTAATACCAGGTAGTGTGCCTACCTTTGGAATCACATAGATATAGGGGTGGATCATTAAATGCGAAGTAGGACGATAAATCAAACCGGCCTTATGAATCCCCCAAGGCTTCTCACGATAATCTGCAAACAGCCATTGACCATCAGCAATTCCACGACCCCAAGAGCTGAGCAACTGGAATTTTAAATTCCTAGTGAGCTTGAAAGTTCCATAAAAACCTTGTAGCATTTGATACATCCAATCAATTTGCTCTTGTTCGGTTACATCAAAGCGTCCCATTACCATATGGATTCTATCGCTATGATAGGTTACATTCCCCTTGTAAATCATGTAACGCCTAGAATGTCCTGGCAAATAGGCATTAGCTGGATAGTAGTTAGGCCACAAACCATTCCACTCACCAATATACATGTAGCCAATACCTCTAGGGTCAATGATACCCCCAGGCCCTTGCTGCTCCCACATCTTAGTGGCATTCATGCAAAGCTCTGAAGAATTAGTGCCACACGAAGTCTTATCCCAATAACTTGGGGGTGTGAAATCTTTTGCCCACCTATCATACTTGGTGCTATCATAAGCTTGTCCGCCTAAAGCACCACCCAAATTCACACTCCAGCCCTTACCCAAATGCAAAGAACCTTCTAACTTACCCGTGAGATTGACAAAAGTCTCTGTAGGATAGATACCCTTAACGGGGTTAATCGGTGAATGGTTAAAGCCCACTTTGGAGAAATTGATAAAATCTCCATGCACTTCATAAGTGAGTGCCCCTAACGATGTCGTAGAAAACAGAAGCGGCAGGGTAAAACGCTTCAGCAATGTAGCGGTAACTTTTCGTTTTTTTAGTTTCATTCCTCTTCCTTACTTTAAGAATAGAAAACATTCTATAAGAAAAAATTCTAGCATAAAAGAATGTATAATTAGCTTAAAATTAAGCCGATTTTCCTTAAAAAATCATTAAATTAAAATTTAAAATGCAAGTTTGTCATTAAAAAACTTCTGTCTTGAACACTGGCTTTAAAAACAGGGTTATATACAGAGCTAAAGGATTGTCCCACTTCATAACCATTATGCAAATGAGCCCGATAATATTCTAGAGTTAAAGATGCACTAACCCAATGGCTAAAATTATAACTTAAATCTAAGTTTATGGCTTGTTCATTCGCTCTAGGACTCGTAGTGATACGCCCTAAAACTTCCCATGAAAGTTTTCTCACATGCCCGCCTACTTTGGCATGAAGGGTAAAAGCGTTGGCATTCATGTTAGCCGCACTCAGCCAGTCATAAACGGTGTTAGTCCAAAAGTTAAACCCTATTAACTCAGGGTCAGTATAAGGGGTATAAGCGTTTGCATTTCCCCAAGTCTTATAAATGCCATAGCCCACATAAAATTTGTTGATAGTAAAGCGTTGCTTGAATAAAAACATTTGTGCGTTAGTGCCTGCATAGGAGCTATAAAAGATATTATGCGATAGGGCTGGATTATAGTAAGGAAAAAAGCCCATAGCAGTAGTGTAAATAGAAAGGTGTCTGTGGTTTTTTAAAGGAATATTATAAACATAGGTAGCTTGAATGCCCGGAGCGATGTAGGTATTAGGCGAAAAGTAGAAAAAAGGGTTGATAGAAAGTCCCTTTTTATGCCATGTGATACTCCCTGAATGGATGCCTAAATTGACCTTTTTACCTTGCTTGTTTGTGGTTACAATGGGGGCGAAATAATCATAAATCCATTCATCATAAGTCCAAGCCATACCATAGGAGCTAAACCACCAAAAGGTGAAATCTTTAACATTGAGTGTGGCTTCAAAACCCTGAGTATAGCCATCCATAAAATACGCATTCCCGACATAACGCCCCGCTTTAATTCTAAAAATGTTTTTATAGCCATACTCCAAATAAGCTTCATTCACTACGAATTGATGCGTGTTAGCACTCATCCACTGATTGCCCACATTATTCCAAGTAGCACAAGGAATAGTCCCGCTTGCCACACACCCCCCATTACCCACATTATTAATCCCATTAGCATTATTAGTCCCCCACCCTGAAGCCCCATAATACCCATGCCATGCTCCATAATACATCCACATCATAGAGCCAAAGGGTTGGTTATTAGCTTGATTGATAATATTTTTTGTGCCATCATAAGCAACCCCACCACCCATAAAACCTAATTTAGCCGTAAAAGAATGGTCTGAAATATGTTTGGGCAGTAAATCCGCTTTTGCATTCAAAAAACCTGTTACAGCACTAAAAGTTTCTGTGGGGTAGTAGCCGGTTTTTGTATTAAGGGGCTTGTTATTAAAGCCGATTTTGGAGAAATTTCCAAACGAACCGCTCACTTTATAACTAAAAGCATTTAAAGAATAAACAAGACAAACTGAAAGGAAAAAGGCTTTTTTGAAACTTAACATAAAACTCTCCCTAAACTTAATCTTAAAGACAAAATTTTTATGCAAGTTATGGCCAAACTTGTTATGTGATTATTATAATACCAATAATCTTAAGAAAAATTAAAAATCCCCTATCGGCTATATTTTTTATTTAAATTAATTGTAAATAGTATTTTAGAAAATTAAAATTTCATTGTAATGTTAGTCATCATGTAACTTCTATCTTGATAATTAGCGCTAAAATCACCATCAGGGTTATTGAACTTAGGTGCACCAAAATAACCTACCTGATAGCCTTCATGAATTTTTGCACCATAATAAGCAATTCTAAAATTCAGAAATACGACTTCGCTAAACGCATAGCTCGCATTGAATTGCAAAGAATATTCATTAGCCCTCCCCATATGCCCTGATGCGTTTCTATTCGCCTTAGAAACACGCCCAAAAATATGCCATGCAAAACGCTTATGAATCCCCCCAACAGAAGTGTAAAAGGTAAAAGTATTTGCATTTGTAATTGCATCAGCTAACCCATCATAAGCGGTATTATCCCAAAAATCATAACCAATCATGCTTGCATGCGTTGTTGTAGCACTAATATTGTTTCCTATGTAGGAAGTATTATTACCTAAGGGCATGGTATGAGAGCCTAAAAAGGCATCGGAGTTACCAAAAGTGTTGTAAAACCCAATAGACCAATTGAAATTATCCCACCAAAAAATTTGACGGATATTTAAGGTTACACCCTTTCTACCCAGTAATGAGCCATGTGGCGTGCTATCTTCTATACTATAGCTGTGAGTTTCTGGATTATACCACCCTTTGTAATATAAAGGAAAAGTGGTCATTATCATGCTTTGAGAGCGAAAACCCACATTTTTAAAATCTCTATTAGTGTCATAAACGAGCTTAAAACCTGGGGCGTTATAAGTCTTAGGCGAAAAGTAGTAAAAGAACTGAGCGTCTAAGCCCTTGTAAGAATAAGTTGTAGTGATTCCATGCCAGCCATAATTTATCCAATCATTGCTATTATTTGGATTTCCCCCCTTTTTTAAATAAGGCGTTGTGGCATAAAACTCATAGAGCCAAGAATTAAACGCCAAACCCCTTCCATAAGAACTCCACCACCAAAATTTCAATTTTTGCGTCTCGCTTTTAAAGGGCTGATAATACACTTCCCACCCCTGATTAGAACCGCTCATAAAATCAATATTAGCCTCATAACGCCCTAGTTTAAAACCAACAATATCTTTATAATCGTATTGTAAAAAGGCGGTATCCAACACATAAGGTCTTGCATGATAGGCGGCCGCATTAGCTGTGCCTGTGTAAGCGGGCCCTAGATATTTATTAAAAAAATACCCATGATAACCTCCAATAAAATTCTCTACAATAGAGCCATAAGGCTTTCCATTCGCTTGGTCAATATCGTATTTTGTCTTGTCCCAAGGAACTGCCGCTAGAGTGCCTCCTAGAGAAAAAGAGAGTTTGTGATTAGCGGTGTGTTTAGGAAGCAAATCCAACTTAATTTGCGCCATACCCACAATATCTGCAAAACTCTCAGTCGGATAAATCCCTTTTTTAGAATTGATTTTAGAATTGTTAAAACCAATCTTAGAAAAACTTTCTAAAGTGCCATTGAATTGATAATCAAAAGCCCCCAAACTACAAAACAGAAAAGGCAAAAGCGATACAGAATAAGCAAGAAAACACTTTCCTTGTTTCATGACATTCTCCCTATATTTAATATAGTATAACCTTTTCTCTAGTTATAAAATACAATCAAAAAATAATATAAAATTAAGACATCAATTAAAACTTATGGCTACTATTTTAATTTTTTCTGTTTAGATGTTTCATTATTTTACAAAAAATACCCCTTTATTATAAATTTGTTTAAAATTACTAAGTATTAAAATAATATATTTGTTACCTTTAACAAGGTATGTTTAACTTGACTGCAAAATGAAAATCAATACAACTTCCATTAGGACACATTTAAAAGGCAAGGAAAAAACCCCCATTGAATTATCGTTGTTGCCCATATTCTACTCAAAAATACTCAAAACATTTATTTTTGTTCGTTTTATAAATAATTTTCTGTTAATTATTTGTTAATTATCAATAGAATTAAGCAACCAAAAAGTTATAACTAAATACCAAAATTGCCTTATATTGAGATATTTAAGACAAAGTAAGGATTTAACCTTATGATATTTAGGAGATAGCGTTGAAACATTTGTTAAAGTCTGTTAGTTGTTGTTTGAGTTTAAGCTTGAGTCTTTTAACACCTAAAATGCTGCAAGCTTTTGATTATCAATTCAGTGGTTTTGTAACCCAAGCTTCCAATATTGGTTTTAATCAACATAAAATCAATAGAGCAAAAGGAATATATCCTACACCACAATACGCCACTATTTCTGGCTATCTTGGGACAAATTTTCATCTCATCAAAAATGATAAACATATCCTAAAGGGGGCTGTTGGGGGTATGATAGGCTCTATCTTTTATGATGGCACCAAGAAGTTTGAAGACGGCTCTGTAGCCTATGACCTTTTTGGGTTTTATGAAGGGTTTCTTGGCGAAAAGGATAATGTTTTAGAAACCGATACCCTTGAAATTGAAAATTTCAAAAAAAATCAAAATGTGCATAACTATGTTTTAAGCGACGCCTTTTTGGAATACCGCTATAAGAATCTCTTTGGTTTTAAGGCTGGTCGTTACCAATCAAGTGCACTTTTTAAAAGTGCTTGGACTCAAGGCTTTGAAGCTTTTATCCAGCATAAGGATTTTCGTTTGTGGTGGTTTAGCTCTTTTGGCAGGGCTTTTGCCTATGGCGCGTTTTTAATGGATTGGTATGCTGCTAGAAAGACTTATTCCAAAGGTTATGTTAAAAATTCTCAAGGGGGATACACTCCTAAAGGGCATAAAACAACCTTAGGCGTGCATGCTTTACAAGCCACTTATAAATGGCGTTCTTTGTTTATAGAAGGGTTTTTTTATTTTTCCCCACAAACTTTCAACGCTCCGGGCTTCAAACTAGAATACAACACTAGTCCTAATTTTAGTGCTGTAGGGTTTCGCTCCAAAACAACCCTTATAGCCCTTTTTCCTATTTACTATCCTTGGATGCTTGTGGAAGAAAATGGAACACCTGTTTATGAAAATGACACTAAAGCCACTCAAAACGGACAGACTCTTTCTATCCAGCAACGCTTTGATTACAACCAATTTTATACTTCGCTCACGCTTTACAAGGTCTTTCAAAACGCAAATACTTGGATAGGAAAAATGGGAAACCCCACAGAAGTGCTATTAGGGGGGAATAGCATTTATGCGGGCTATTGGGGAACAGGCATCAAGGCTAACGCCATTACCATTGCCCTTGCTGTTGGGGGAATCCATCTTAATAAAAAATTTTCATGGAATTTTATCGCCCAATATTCAAGTGCACCCGTTTCCTATGAAGCACGAGCCGTATTGTCATTATTCTACACTATCACGCCTTATCTCAAGGCTTCTGTAGAGCTTATTTATTATGGCATACACACTAACAAAGGCTATAAAGCTGGTGCAAACGAAGCCATTGCTAGCGATTTTCCCGCCCTTTATTCTGATAGAAGCGGAGTAAAAACAAACTTAGTCATGGAGTTTTAAGCTCATCTCTTTTAACAGAGATAAACCCCACATCATTTTTTGGGGGGGGGGTTAAAACTTATAAGACACTTCAAACCTAGCATTAAAACCTGGTTCTGCCATGCCCATTGCATATTTATCCTGATTAGGCTCATCAGGGCTCATCACAGGGCTTGCCTGATTGATATATTGTTTGTTAAAAATATTATTAAACACCGCATTAAGACTTAGCCCCTTAAGTTTTTTATAAGTTGGCTTATAAGTAATAAAGAAACTACTCACCCCATAACCAGGTTTATGCACATGGAAAATGCCAGGCTTTTTAGCACAATTACTAGGGCGTCTGTCAATATCTGTAGGACTATTACGATAAGGGCTATAAGCACAATAATCTAAATTAGTAACAAAGCGTGAAAGCCATGTAAAACTAAGACCAGTGCGTGGAATCGTATAACTTGCCGTTAAAATAAATACATTACCCGTAGTGGCTGCTAATTCGTATACATCAGCTAACATACGACCTTTTATGCTAGGCCATGAGCGTGCCACGCTTAAACCTAAAGAAAAGCCTTGATATTTAGCTGTGCCTGAAACTTCATAACCAGGGACATAGATAATATCTTTTTTAGGTAGGTTTGTTACATACAGCGTTGAAGAGAATTGGTTAATATAATTAGAAATCAATTGGATAAAACCAGCAGCCCTAAAATCAAAATACTTACTACTATATTCTGTATTAAATTCTGCATTTTGTCCAATCTCAGGTTTTAAATGCCTGTCGTAGCGTAAATTATCTTGACGCATCCATACTAAACCCCCAGGCATAGGTCCTCTTGTTACATACGCATAAGAAAGCCTGAAATTTAAATTTTCTAAAGGCGAAACATTTAAGGCCGCACTTGGACTGAAGCCTTGCGTTACATGCAATTGCCAATCTTTATCCACCAAAGTATAAACATCATAACGAGTTCCTGCCCCCAAAGTTACCATAGGATGTAAAGTGTAGTTAGCTTGTGCATACACTCCAATTACATTGGCCGTAGCACCATTTCTTTGACAATGCCCATTCATATTAGGGTCATTAGGCCCTTTAACTTGTAAGCAAGCATCAGGAGCATCGCCAGGTCTTACTAACTCGCTATTAGGGATAGCCTTATCAAAAGTAGTTAGATTTTGATAGTTCAGCCCGTATTCAAAAAGGTTTTCGCTGTTATGATTAATGGTGTGAATCACATTAGCGTTAAACCCAGAGTTAATAATAAATAAATCCTTTTTAGCTACCACAGAACCTCCGCCAAGATTTTTAAAAGTAATGGAGCAAGTTTTATTAATCGCATCATAAATACCACCTTGTGCTACACATCTATTTTCTTTATCTGTGGGAAGTTGTGGGTTTGGGGTGAAAGGAATAATAGTGGCAATATCTGTGGGTCTAAAAAGGGGCTTAATATTTACATTTCTCACACTCGCATACGCATTCATTTTTAATTTAGGGTCGCCAAAATGATTCCCCCCTTCTCTCTCATAACCTAAACTAAGATTATGCACCACATTAATACTATGGGTTTTAAACAATTTCGCATCATTTTCAAACAAACAATCGCTAGGGTTTTGCTCGTTAGGAAAAGCGTTAAAATCACCGCAAGAATAAGGTAAAAAAGTCCCAGTAAAATTCGCTCTTAGGGGGCGATTTGCACTATCTCTTGTCATGTTATAGCTTAAAGTTAAGGTATCTCTTTCACTTAAATAGGCGTTAATTTTAGTCATTACATTGTTTTGCTCGCTTGGGCTTCCTGTAACCTTGTTATCCGCTTTGGGGTTAAAAAGGTTTTTCATCGCATTATTACCATCACGATAATAGAATATATTTTGGTGCGTATAGTATAAAAGCACATCAAAATAATTGCCACGATAGGCTGCTATAGCTGTTTCTCTATCCCCAAAATTCGTCAAAAAGGTTGCGGCCGCACTCATCGCATAATCTTTGCCTTTAGGCAAAAAATCGCTCGCACCTTTAGTTTCCATTTTAATCGCACCAATTAAAGCCATAGGCCCTGCACTCGCTTGAGCAGCACCCTTAGTTACGACCACGCTTTTTAGCATACCAGGGTCAATAACGGTATTTCCTTGATGCCCATAGCTTGCTCCCATTTGTGCCGCACCATCTACAGTAACTCTAGCAAGCCTATCTTCAATGCCACGCACATAAATTTTTTGTGCCATAACCGCACCACCGCCTACATTGATATTAGGGTTTCTTCTAAACATATCACTGATTTGATTAGCCTGTCTTCTTTCTAATTCTTTGATAGAAATAGTGGTTTTATTGTTGTAATTAAAGATTTTAGCCGCTTGAGTGGTAACTTTGCCTAAAGTATGCTCGTTTTTGCCTTTTCTTTCTGTCTTTCTCTCTTCTTTAGCTTCTAGTTCACTCATCGTCAGTAAGACCAAAATCATAGAAGCACTGCAACGGCTTCTAAAATGCTTAGTGTGATTGCTCATATTCAATCCTAGTTATAATAATTATTGTTTCTAAAAAACAAAATGTTATTGTAACAAAAAAAATATTATCCTAATCTTAAAAAGAACCACCTATTTTTACAAACAAACACTAAACACAAACTGCATTCATAACTTAATAGCACTATTACGATGATTTCTCTGTGCTATCTTATTCTCACTTTTTTACACTTATAGAGTTTAAATATCTTAGAGCTAGTGCTTTCAAATAAGCCCCTTTCATCGCTTATGACTACATCAGCAAGACTGAAAGCCACTTCTTTATCATAAGCTTGTTGTGTGAGATTAGCCGAAGTGCTATAGAGCGTTTTAAAACGCTTCAAAAAATCCCTATGCCTACCACTAATTACACGAACAGCCTTTGAATTAGGGTAAATAAAGGTCGTTTTAGTGCTTCTTCTAACGAAATTTTTAAACTTAATAGGCACACGCACCAAGCTTTTTAAAGTGCAAAAGTCATGGCTTTCTATTAAAACGCCTTTATCTTTGGGGCGTTTTTTTAAAGTATTGAGCCTTTCACTATCTTTAGAAAGTAATCCAATCGTTGTATCGCTTTGGGCTAAATACACTAATGCCATAAGACTAATTATTCTAAATAATCTTGCAGGGCTAGCAACTTGTCTTCTTTAGAACCTTTTTCTAACGCTAAGAGCAAGACCTCTATTGCACTTAAAGTGGTGAAATAACTCACATGGTTTTTAAGCACAGAAGTGCGGATAAGTTTGGCATCGCCTTGAGATTTATTATCACTCGTATTAATCGCCATGCTGATTTCTCCATTCATCATTAAGTCTATAATATTAGGGCGACCTTCTGAGATTTTAAGCACTTTTAAAGACTTTACTCCGGCTTTTTCTAAGGCTTTATGCGTGCCTTCTGTAGCACATAATTCAAAGCCTAATTTAACTAAGCGTTTCAATAAATCGCATGCTTTTTCTTTATCCTTATCTTTTATGGAAACAAAAATAAGCCCCTTGTTTTGAATAGGGTTAAAACAAGCCATTTGAGCCTTGAAAAATGCCTGCCCCAAAGAACTCGCAATTCCCATAACTTCGCCTGTGCTTTTCATCTCAGGCCCTAGAATTAAATCCGCTCCATAGAGTTTATTAAAAGGAAAAACTGCTTCTTTTAAAGCCACAAAATTTGGCATTTTAGGTTTATAAACTCCCTTAGAATACTCCACAATACCCTTTTTATCATAAAATTTAAGGGCTTCTTGTAAGTCTTCTAACACCATAACCCTAGTAGCCACTTTAGCCAAAGGAATGCCTAAAGCCTTGCTTAAAAACGGCACCGTTCTACTTGCCCTAGGATTAACTTCAATCAAATAAAGCGAATCATTATAAACAGCAAACTGAATATTTAATAGCCCTACTACGCCTAAATGAATAGCGATTTTTGCGGTCGTTTGCTCAATCTCATCTAAAATCTTAGAACTTAGAGTTGAAGGGATAAAGCATGCTGAATCGCCTGAATGAATGCCCGCCTCTTCAATATGCTGTAAAATGCCCGCAATATAGACATCTTTTTTATCACAAATGGCATCTACATCTAACTCAATCGCCTTTTCCAAAAACTTATCAATTAAAAGCGGATTTTTAGGGCTAATCTCTAAAGAATGCGTAACATTTTCTAAATAATGGCGTAACTCTTCAATATTTTCTAAAGTTCGCATATATTGCCCCCCTAGCACATAACTAGGACGCACAATAATAGGAAAACCAATCAAATTAGCAATGCTATAGGCTTCATCAATACTCTTTGCCATGCCATTTTCAGGCTGTTTGATATTAAGCTCTTTTAAAAAGAGTGAAAATTTTTCTCTATCTTCTGCAATATCAATCACTTTAAAAGGCGTGCCAATAATAGGGGCTTGCATTTTAGCTAAATCTTTAGCGAGTTTTAGGGGTGTTTGTCCCCCAAAATGCACGATAATGCCATCTACAAGCTCTCTTTCTATAATCGCTTTCACGCACTCAAAGTGAATGGGTTCAAAATAGAGTGTATCACTTGTATCATAATCAGTGCTTACGGTTTCTGGATTACAATTAAGCATGACACTTTGAATGTTTAAATCTTTTAGAGCAAAGCTTGCATGCACACAGCAATAATCAAACTCAATGCCTTGACCAATGCGATTAGGCCCAGAACCTATGATGAGAATTTTCTTTTCTCTATTTTTTTGAATGGATGCTAGTTTTAAAGCATTAGGGGCATAGGTAGAATACAAATAAGGCGTAAGCGATAAAAACTCCGCTGCACAAGTATCCACTTCTTCAAAATTAGGGGTAATTTGTAAGGTTTTTCTAGCTAATTCCACTTCAAAAGGGCTAACTTCCAAACATTCATTTTCTTTGATTTTAGTTGCAATTCTAACATCGCTAAAACCTAAGTTTTTAAGCTCTCTCAATTTTAAAGCATTCGTTAAAACGCTAGAATTAATGCTTTCTTCTACTTCTACTAACTTCTGAATTTGGTGTAAAAACCACTTATCAATCCGACACAATTCAAAAACTTCATCAACAGAAACTTTCAATCTAAACGCATCAGCGATATAAAGCAATCGCTTGAAATTTGGTCGGCGGATTTCTTTTTTAATGCTCTCTAAGTCCTTGCTTAAGGATTCAAACCCTAGCCAATTATTTTCTAAAGAGCATAACGCCTTTTGCAAAGCCTCTAAGAAATTTCCCCCTATTCCCATCACTTCGCCAATGCTTTTCATAGAAGTTCCTAGAGTGCTTGAAACGCCGGCAAATTTTTCAAACGCAAAGCGAGGAATTTTGACTACGATATAATCCAAACTAGGCTCAAAACTCGCTGGAGTGTTGGTAATATCATTTTTGATTTCATCTAGGCTAAAGCCCACTGCAAGCATGGTTGCGACTTTTGCGATAGGAAAGCCGGTTGCTTTTGATGCTAAAGCAGAGCTACGACTCACTCGTGGATTCATTTCAATCACAACCATTCTTAAAGTTTCTGGATGGATAGCAAATTGCACATTACTTCCGCCGGTATCTACACCAATCTCTCTTAAAATCGCAAAGCTTGCATCTCGCATGCGTTGGTATTCTTTATCTGTTAGGGTGAGACTAGGAGCAATCGTTATGCTATCGCCGGTATGAACGCCCATAGGGTCAATATTTTCAATACAGCACACAATAATACAATTATCCTTGCTGTCTCGTATGACCTCCATTTCATATTCTTTCCACCCTAGCAAGGACTCTTCAATCAAAATTTCACTAATAGGCGATGCTTCTAAGGCACTCTTAGCTAACTCTTGAAACTCTTCAATATTATAAGCTACCCCACTCCCTCCGCCTGCTAGAGTGAAACTCGCTCTAATAATAGCTGGAAAACCAATTTCTTTAATCGCCTCTAAGGCCTCTAATTCTGTGTAGGCATAACGCCCCCTAGGCAAGTCCATGCCAATTTTTAGCATAGCCTCTTTGAAGGCTTGCCTGTCTTCGCCTTTTTTAATCGCATCAATCTTAGCCCCTAAAAGCTCTACGCCCTCTAACATGCCCCTTTCATGCATTTCTAAGACCACATTTAAAGCGGTTTGTCCGCCCATCGTGGGTAAAATGGCATCAATTTTTTCATTTTTAATAATTTCTGCGATATTTTCTGGGGTAATGGGCTGAATGTAAGTTCTGTGTGAAAATTCAGGGTCAGTCATCACGGTGGCTGGATTGGAATTGATTAAGATAACTCTATAGCCTAAGGATTTTAAGGTCTTGCAACTTTGAGTCCCTGAGTAATCAAACTCACAAGCTTGTCCAATCACAATAGGGCCTGAACCTATAAGTAGAATATTAGAAATATCGGTGCGTTTAGGCATAATCAATCCTTAAGAATGTGAAGCGAAGTGTCATAAATACTTTAAGATATTTTTTAAGTTTTTAAAATAATGCGTTTCACAACGCATTATTTTAGTCCCCCCCCCTACCTTTTCAAATTATCTGTCTCTATCTGAAAAAATACCGATGAGCTGCAAAATAGAAATAAAGACATTTAAGAAGTCTAAATACAAGCTCACCGCCGCATCAATAGGACTATCATACATGCCCTTAACAATGTTTTGAGTGTCATAAGCGATATACAAGCTAAATAAAATCGCACTCGCCCCAGCAATGACAACTTGAAACATAGGATTACCCAAGAACAAGTTAATGAGCGAACACACCACTACCACGATTAACGCAATAAAGAGCATTTTGCCCATATTAGCTAAGTCATTTTTGGTCTTTAAAGCATACACACTCATTAAAGCAAAGACAATGGTCGTCATGCCTAGTGCTTGCCAAATTGCCCCTAAACCAGCTTTTGCAATGACCATACCAAGTAATGGAACTAGAGTAACCCCTGATAAAGAAGTGAAAGCAAAGAGCATAAACAGGTTCAACCCAGGCTTAGATTTAGAAAACATCAAACCAAAAAACGCCGCAATTTCAGCGATGAAAAACACCCATTTATACTGCACCACGGCTTGAAAATTCATCAAACCTAGCAACGCTCCGATTGTGGCTAATAACAAACTGCCAGCAAAGAATTTATAAGTTGTCTTAACAAAACTCACCAGCTCGCTTTCATGCAACACGCCGACTGAACTTTCTGCGTATGCGTGAGAGCCTGCCCTATTATACAACGCCATAATTAAGCTCCTTTGTATTAAATTTTTAAAAACATTTTAATTAACCCTAAAAAGGTCAAATATAATAACACAAAATGTAGTAAAATACCAAACAAAACTCCCTAAAAATTGAGACTGAAATCATAAAAATAGGATAATGGTTACGATGAAAATTTTCATTAATGGATTTGGTCGTATTGGACGATGCGTATTAAGAGCCATCATAGAGCGTTATAGTGGTGCGATAGAAGTTGTAGGCATCAACGACCCTGCTAATTGGGAAATTCTAGCTTATCTTTTAGAGCATGACAGCACGCACAGATTGCTTGCAAACGAAGTAATTTACCATAGCAATAAGCTCATCATTGACACCCTAGAAATCCCTACTTTCAACACTATACAGGACTTAAAAGGCGTAGATGTTTTAATAGAGTGTTCAGGAAAGTTTTTAGAGCCTAAAATGCTAGAAAATTATCTCTTGCTTGGGGCTAAAAAAGTCATTTTATCCGCTCCCTTTATGGGTGAATACGATGAAAACAAATACCCCACTTTAGTTTATGGCATTAACCACACGACTTATAAAAACCAAAACATCATCTCTAACGCATCTTGCACTACAAACGCCATTGCCCCTATTTGTGCTATTTTAGATAAAGCGTTTCATATACAAGAAGGTACACTTACTACTATTCATAGCTATACTAGCGACCAGCATTTAATAGATTTAGCCCATCATTTTGATAAACGCCGCTCAAGAGCGGCTGCAAGTAACATTATCCCCACCACCACTAAAGCCGCTCTAGCCCTACACAAAGTCCTACCTAATCTCAAAAATAAAATGCATGGGCATAGCGTAAGAGTGCCTAGCCTTGATGTATCCATGATAGATTTAAGCCTATCCTTAGAAAAAAAGGCTTCCAAAGAATTGTTGAACGACTTATTAAGAAAAGCGTCCAAAGGGGGGTTAAAGGGCGTATTAGATATAGATTTAAAAGAGAGAGTAAGTTCTGATTTTATTTCTAATCCTCATAGCGTTATTGTTGCCACTGATTTAACTTTCACGCTAGAAAATATGGTAAAAATTATGGCGTGGTATGATAATGAGTGGGGGTATTCTAACCGCCTGATTGATATGGCACAATTTGTGCATAACTATGTCTATCAAATAATTTAAATTAAAGAGATTGTATCTGTATTCATATTAAAAGAGTATAGTAAGCACACTTTTAAGTATCGGAGTTTTAGATGATACACAAAAAAGCTAGATTGATTTTTAAAAGAAAATCAGCTCAAATTTCTAAAAGCTTTAAAAAACGCTTTCTTAAGAAAAAGCCCTTAAAATGTGCGAAAAAGACTTTAAAAATCATTAAAAATCAAAGCAAGATATTAAAAAGTTTAAAAATATTATCCATTTTAAAACCTAAAAAAAGAGTTTAAAAAAATATCATTGCTTGAAAACTAAAAAAATTAAAAGATTTAAAAATCACATTCAAAAGCCTTTTAAACTCCCTTTAAAAGCAGTTAAGACAAACATTAAAAAATCTTTTTTTGATAAAAGAGCTTTTTTAAGGGCTTCAGTTTTTGTGGTAGGAATACTTGGGGAATTGCATGACTTAAAAGCTGGTTGCACAACTTGGTCATGGTCGACTTGGAGCAATGTGGATAATATTGAAAAGGGCGCTAATTCACCCACGCATAACTCCTATTGTCTTTTTAGCAGCACTCAAGGTTCTGGAACTTATCATTTAAATAGTCTTACCACTTATAGTAGCTCTGGGGCAAGTTTTACGCAAAAATTCAATGGGGGCATTCTTGATGTAACAGGAAGTATCCTTTTTGGAGATGTGGGCTATTTAGGATACATAACAGGCACTTATGACGCCCAAAACATTAATTTTAATTCTAGCCATATTACAACCGGAAATCAATGGTCTAGTGGTGGTGGAGCTACGCTCAATTTCAATGCATCAAATAGTCTCACAATAACTCAAGCAAATTTTAATAATAGCAAGGCTGGGTCGCAACACTCCTATATGAATTTTAGCGGTTCTAGTATCAATGTAAGTGGCTCTAGCTTCACAGACAACACTAATGGGGGCTTTAGTTTTGGTAGCAATGGGAGCAATAGCGCTAGCAGCACCTTTAATCAAACCCATTTTAATGAAGGGACTTATAATTTTAAAAGCACTAACGCTACTTTTCAAAATTCCACTTTCAATCAAGGGATTTATAGTTTCAATGATAGCACGAGTCTAAGCTTTAATAACGATACTTTCAATCAAGGCACTTATGAATTTAATGCCAGCAAGATTAATTTTTCAGGCACTAACACTTTAAATTCAAGCTCGCCTTTTGCTAACCTTAAGGGTAATGTGTCTTTTAGTTCTAGTTCTAACACTATTTTTAACATCAATCAAACCCTTAATAATAATCAAACCTACAATATCCTTACCACAAATGGGACAATTCAGTATGGGGTTTATCAAAGCTATTTGTGGGATTTAATCAACTATAAGGGCAATAAAGCAATCAGTCATAGCGAAATAAGTAGTCATGTCTATGATGTAACTTTTAATATTAATGGACAAAAAGAAACTTTACAAGAAACTTTTAATCACAACTCTATCAGTACTCAGTTTTTAGGAAATTTACAAAATCAGGCTCAAAACACCGCCACAAAGGATTTGACTGACACGCAAAATGCCTTAAATAATGCTAATACTGACAATGCCACCACCCATTCATACCACTCTTATGAAAACAGCAAAAATCCTACCATAGCCCAAGCGGATAAAACCCTAGAAGAAACCAATTCAAAAATTAAGCAAGACAAAGAAAATTTACAACAAGATTTAGATAATGTCAAACAACTAGCTAACGCTAAAGATTTTAATGAAGAAGCTTTTAACCAAGCCCAAGCTAAAGAGCAACAAGATTTAAAAACATTAGAAAAAGATGAAAACGCTTTTAATAAAGACAAACAGGAATTAAATGAAGCTATAGCTGATGCTAAACCTATAAATCCTACCCCAACACCACACACCCCTAAAGTAGAACCAAAGCCTATAGCACACAACACGCCAAGCCCCACACCTAAGGCAGAGCCTACACCACCACAACCATCGCCCCCCACTCAAAATTTACCCACAATAAATGTTTGGGGTGGGGTTTATGAACTCAATAATCAAACCTATTCCAAGAAAGGCATCTATTATATCAATCCTAACAATCAAACCCTAAGCACCTATACAGCTAACTTGCTAGGAAGAAGTTTTGATGTGAATATCACTCAAGGCACTCTGATTATAGGGAATAACACAGAAAGCGTGAATACCAAGGGTTTGATTTGGATAGGGCATGGGGGCTTTGGCTACATTACCGGAACTTTTAGTGCGACTGATATTTACCTGACCAATCATTTTAAAACCGGCGAAGGTGTTTCAGGTTCAGATGGTGGGGGAGCTACCATTACCTTTAATGCAAGTAATAATATCACTATGGATGGCTTGGATTATAACAACGCTAAAACCGTTACCAAAATGATTCAAACTGAGGCTAGTCAGCACTCTTATACCAATTTTAACGCTACAAATACTATTAGTGTAACTCATTCAAGTTTTAGCGATATGACTTGGGGGAAATTCAGTTTTATAGCTAATAATATCTCGTTTTCTAACACTTCGTTTAATGGCTTCACTAACCCCGGTGGCTCAAGCATTATCAACGCCCATGCCACAAATTCTTTGAGCTTTGCTAATTCCCATTTGAATGGCGGAGCGGTTTATGAGCTACAAGCAAAAAATATTATTTTTAATAACACGCAAGCGGTTTTTAATGTCTTATCTTCTAGGGGGACAAGTAATTTTAGCGGTAATACAGAACTTCTAGGCAACACGAATTTTCAGCTTAATTCTCAAAGCTTGCTGAACTTTAACAATAATACAACCTTACAAAATAATGCGAATATCACAATTAGCGATAAGAGTCAAGTCGCTTTCAAAAACGCTTTAACCCTTAATGATAACACTAATTTAAGCCTAGATAATCAAGGTGTTTTAAATGCGAGTGGCACAAGCACTTTTAATCATCAAGCAAGTCTCAACATCAATAATAAAAGTCAAGCGACTTTTAATCATCTCATCTTTAATGGGGGGACACTCAGTCTCAATACTAACAGTAAGCTAAATGCTACTAACGCCACTTTTTCAAACAACACCACTATTAATTTAGTCAATAGCACTTTATTAGCGAACAACACAAACTCATTAAACGCTAACATTAATTTTCAAGGCACAAGCCAAGCCACTTTTCAAGGAAACGCTACTACTAATACAGCAAGTTTTACTTTTGATAGCACAAGCTCATTGAATTTTGGTAGTAACCTTACGGCTAATGGGGTGCTGAATTTTAAGGGTTATGGGGGTTCTTCAGCCAAGGCTTTAATGAATGTTAGCGGACAATTTATTTTAGGAAATCATGCAAATATTGATTTATCTAACATTAATATTTTTGATAATATTAAAAAATCTGTAACCTACAATCTATTAAACGCTCAAAAAGGTATTGCTGGCATTAGTGGGGCTAATGGCTATGAAAAAATCCTTTTTTATGGCATGAAAATCCAAAACGCTACTTATAGCGACAATGATAATATCCAAACTTGGACTTTCATAAACCCCCTTAATTCTTCTCAAATCATTAAAGAGAGTATTAAAAAGGGGGATTTAGCCATAGAAGTTTTAAACAACCCTAGCCCTGTCTCTAACACTATCTTTAATATCGCCCCTGAGCTTTATCATTACCAAACTTCTAAACAAAATTCTACCGGCTATAGCTATGACTATAGCGATGATAAAATAGGCACTTATTACCTAACTAGCAATATTAAGGGTCTTTTTACTCCTAAAGGCTCTCAAACTTCTCAAACCCCAGGCACTTATAGTGCGTTTAATCAGCCTTTGAGTAGTTTAAATATCTATAACAAAGGCTTTTCTAGTAAAAATCTAAAAACGCTTTTAGGTATTCTCTCTCAAAATTCTAGCACTCTAAAAGAGATGATTAAATCCAATCAATTGGATAATCTCAATAGCGTCCATGAAGTGGTGCAAATCTTAGATAAGATTAAGATTACCCCTAATCAAAAGCAAGCACTCTTAGATACTATCAGTCATTTAAGCGTTGATATCAATCAAACCTTTGACAATGGCAACTTAGTCATAGGTGCTACCAACGATAACACCACGCATTCTACCAGCTCTATATGGTTTGGGGGCAATGGCTATACCAGTCCTTGTCTAGTAAGCTCCACTACTTGCTCTTCTTTTAGAAACACTTATTTAGGGCAATTATTAGACTCTACTTCAGCTGATTTGGGCTATATCAACGCTCATTTCAAAGCTAAAAGTATTTACATCACCGGCACGCTTGGAAGTGGCAATGCATTTAAGAGTGGGGGAAGTGCAGATATAACTTTTCAAAGCCTTAATAACTTAGTGCTAAATCAGGCTAATGTAGAAGCTCAAGCTACAGACAATATCTTTAATCTCTTAGGTCAAAAAGGACTTGATAAAATCTTTAATCAAGGGAATTTAGCGAATATTCTTAGTCAAGTCGCTATGGAAAAAATCAAGCAAGCCGGCGGTTTAGGGAATTTTGTAGAAAACGCCCTAAGCCCTTTGAGTAAGGAATTACCCACCAGCTTACAAAATGAAACCTTAGGGCAACTTATGGGTCAAAATAACTTAAATAATTTATTAAATAATAGTGGAGTGATGGGTGCAATCCAAAATATTATCAGCAAGAAACTAAGTATTTTTGGTAATTTTGTTACCCCAACAATGATAGAGAACTACCTTGCTAAGCAGTCTTTAGAAAGCATGCTAAATGATAAAGGGCTTTTAAATACTATCGGTGGGTATATGAACGCTTCGGAGTTAAGCTCTATTTTAAGCATAGTTTTAAAAGATATTACTAATCCCCCTACAAACCTACAACAAGACATTAACATCGTGGCGAACAGATTATTAAATGAATTTTTAGGACAAGATATTGTTAAAAAGCTAGAAAATCAAGGTTTGGTTAGTAGTATTATCAATAAGGTCATTTCTCAAGGCGGATTAGGTGGCATTTATAATCAAGGTTTAGGAAGCGTCTTGCCACCATCTTTACAAAATGTGCTAAAGGAAAATCATTTAAGCTCCATTTTATCGCCTAAAGGCTTGCATGAGTTTTGGCAAAAAGGGTATTTTAACTTTTTAAGCAATGGCTATATTTTTGCAAATAATAGTTCTTTCAGTAATGCTACAGGGGGAGGGTTAAGCTTTATTTCTAATCAATCCATTATCTTTAATGGCGATAATACCATTAACTTTAGCAAGTATCAAGGCACATTGACCTTCGCTTCTAATGATGTTTCTAACATCAATATTACAACCTTGAATGCCACCAATGGCTTAAATCTTAATGCAGGTTTAAGTAATGTAAGTGTTGAAAAAGGAAATATTTGCATCAATTTAGCCAATTGCCCTACAACAAAAAATAGCTCTACAAATTCTAATATACCCCCCACCAATGAATCCTTAAATGTCAGTGCGAATAACTTCACTTTCTTAGGCATCATCACTTCTAATGGAGCTATTGATTTATCTCAAGTAACCCATGATAGTGTAATAGGCACACTCAATCTCAATGAGAATGCAACCTTGAAAGCAAATAACTTAACCATTACCAAAACCTTTAACAACGCTTCTAACTCTATGGCTAGTATTTATGGCGATTTGACCCTGACCCAGCAAGCAACTTTAAGCACCAATGCTAGTGGCTTGGATATTGGGGGAAATTTTAGTAGCTACGGTGATTTAATATTCAATCTTAATCATTCAATCTCTCACGCCATCATGGATATTAAAGGCACAGCTACCATGATGACTAATGCTAATAGCCCCTTAATCCAATTCAACATGCCTTCAAAAGAAGTAGGCACTTACACTCTTCTTAACAGCTCTAAAGCCATTTATTATGGGTATAACAACCAAATTATAGGGGGCGATAGCTTAAGCGATTACCTTAAGCTTTACACACTCATTGATATTAATGGCAAGCACATGGTTATGACTAACAATGGCTTAACTTATAATGGAAAAGCCGTGAATATTAAAGATGGTGGTTTGGTTATAGGCTTTAAAGATACTCAGGGTCAAAATATTTACACTTCAATTCTTTACAATAAAGTAAAAATCATTATTTCTAATAATCCTATCAATCTACAAACCCCCACCTTGAAACAATATATCACTCAAATTCAAGGCATTAAAAGTGTGGAGAGCATTTATCAGGCTGGGGGAAGTGAAGCTATCAATTGGCTCAATCAAATCTTTGAAACTAGGGGAAGCCCTTTGTTTGCTCCCTATTATTTAGAAAGCCATTCAACAAAAGATTTAACTACGATAGCTAGAGATATTGCTAACACTTTAGAAGTCATTGCTAATCCTAATTTAAAAAATAATGCCACCAATATTTTACAAGTCAACACCTACACACAACAAATGAGTCGTTTAGCCAAGCTCTCTGATACCTCAACTTTTGCTAGTTCTGATTTTCACAAACGCCTAGAAGCCCTTAAAAACAAGCATTTTACAGAAGCAACTCCTAATGCTATGGATATTATCTTAAAGTATTCTCAAAGGGATAAAATTAAGAATAATATATGGACAACAGGTGTGGGAGGGGCTAGTTTTGTTAAAGGTGGCACTGGAACTTTATATGGTATTAATATAGGGTATGATAGATTTATTAAAGGCGTAATTGTAGGGGGGTATGTCGCTTATGGGTATAGCGGATTTCATACAAGTATCACCCAATCTAGTTCTAGCAATGTCAATATGGGTGTTTATAGTAGGGCTTTTCTCAAAAAGAGCGAATTAACCCTTAGCATGAATGAAACTTGGGGATACAATAAAACTTTCATCAACTCTTATAACCCCCTACTATCCATTATTAATCAGTCCTATAAATATAACACTTGGACAACCAATACGGATATTAACTATGGCTATGACTTCATGTTCAAACATAAAAGCGTGATTTTAAAACCCCAAATAGGCTTGGACTATTACTACATTGGCTTATCTAGTTTGAAAGGCACAATGAATAACCCCACTTACAATCAATTCAGGGCTAACGCTAACCCTAATCAAAAATCTGTTTTAATGATTAATTTTGCCTTGGAAAGTCGGCACTATTTTAATCAAAATTCTTATTACTTTGTTATTGCGGATATTGGTAGGGATTTATTTGTCAATTCTATGGGGGATAAAGTAGTGCGTTTTATTGGTAATAATACCCTAAGCTATAGAGATGGAGACAAATACAATACTTTCGCCAGCCTAACTACAGGCGGAGAAATAAGATTATTTAAAACCTTTTATGTAAATGCGGGCATCGGCACCAGACTTGGGCTTGATTATAAGAATATTAATGTTACAGGAAACATTGGCATGCGTTATGCTTTCTAATATGATTTCAAGCACTCTCTGTTAGAAAATGGCTCGCTCACTCAATGTTTCTATCAACATACAATGAAACAAAACTAAGACTTAGCTTTTTGTCTCAAGTGAAAAATACTCTCACCCCCAAAACCATAATTATTAGGATTAACTTCATCTATAATTACCACGATAGAAGCTTTGTTTTTATTCAACACCTTAACCATCAAATCTGAAACCCCTTCAATCAATTGCCTTTTTTGTTCAGTCGTAGGCTCTCCATCTTCTGGCACAAGTTTAATATTGATAAATGGCATATTTTTTTCCTTAATTTTGAGATACTTGATACTATAACGCTTTTAAAACTAAACTTTATGATAAAACAAAAGAAAATTTTGTCCAAACGCTTTATTTGTTACCTTTTAAATATTAAACTCTCTCTAAAAACGATTTATAAAAGCCCTTTTAGTGCCACTTAAGTGGAATTAAGTTTGATATACTAACAACATGAATACTTATAAAAATAGCTTGAATCACTTTTTAAATTTAGTGGATTGTTTAGAAAAAATCCCCAGTGTGGGTAAAAAATCTGCCTTTAAAATGGCGTATCATTTGGGTTTAGAAAACCCCTATTTGGCACTCAAACTCACCCACGCTTTGGAAAATGCCCTAGAAAATCTTAAAACATGTTCATTATGTAACGCACTTAGCGAGAGTGAGATTTGTGAGATTTGTTCTGATGAGAGTAGGCAAAACTCTCAGCTTTGCATGGTTTTACACCCAAGAGATGTGTTTATCTTAGAAGATTTAAAGGACTTTTTAGGGCGCTACTATGTGCTAAATTCCATAGAAGATTTGAATTTTAACGCCCTAGAAAAACGCCTAGTTGAAGAGAATATTAAAGAAATCATCTTTGCTTTCCCCCCTACTCTAGCTAATGATTCTTTAATGCTCTATATAGAAGATAAATTGCAAAAATTTCATCTCACTTTTACTAAAATCGCTCAAGGCGTGCCTACCGGAGTGAATTTTGAAAACATTGATTTAGTCTCACTTTCAAGGGCGTTTAATGCAAGGATAAAAGCATGAATTTAAATTTTATGCCCCTTTTACATGCTTATAATCATGCGAGTATTGATTTTGTTTTCAATTCTAGTGCGAGAGATTTTTGCGTGCATGAAGTGCCTTTATATGAGTTTAGTAACACAGGCGAACATGCCATTATTCAAGTAAGAAAAAGTGGCTTAAGCACTTTAGAAATGCTTCAAATTTTTTCTGAAATTTTAGGCATAAAAGTTAGAGAAATGGGTTATGCAGGTTTGAAAGATAAAAACGCACTAACAACGCAATTTATCTCACTCCCTAAAAAATACGCCCCCCTATTAGAGACTAATGCTAGTAACTTACAAGCAAGAAACATTAAAATCCTATCTCTAACTTATCATCATAATAAAATCAAACTAGGGCATTTGAAAGGGAATAAATTTTTTATGCGTTTTAAAAAAATGACCCCCTTAAACGCTCAAAAAACCGAGCTTGTCCTAGAAAAAATCGCTCAATTTGGCATGCCTAATTATTTTGGCTCACAACGCTTTGGGAAGTTTAATGACAACCATAAAGAGGGTTTAAAAATCTTGCAAAATGAAGGGCGTTTCAAAAATAAGAAATTAAATGCTTTTTTAATCTCAAGCTATCAAAGTTATTTGTTTAACTCGCATTTAAGCAAGCGATTAGAACTCAGTAAAATGATTAGTGATTTTAGCTTAAAAGAGAGTTTAGAGTTTTTTAAACAAAAGCATTTAAGTATCCCTTCAAACGCCCTAAAAGCCCTTAAAAACCAAGCTCACCCCTTTAAAATCTTAGAAGGCGATGTAATGTGCCATTACCCTTATGGGAAATTTTTTGATGTTTTAGATTTAGAAAAAGAAAGCGAGAGATTTTTTAGTCAAAAAGTTGTGCCTACCGGTTTATTAGATGGCAAAAAAGCTCTTTATGCAAAAAATTTGAGCCTAGAAATTGAAAAAGCATTCCAACACGAAGTTTTAAGTAATCATGCTAAAACACTAGGCTCTAGGCGGTTTTTTTGGGTGTTTGTAGAAAATTTGACTTCTAAATATGTGAAAGAAAAAGCACAATTTGAGTTGGAATTTTACTTGCCTAAGGGGAGTTATGCGAGTGCGTTACTTAAAGAAATCAAACATGAGAAGGAGGAATAATTAGCATGAATTTTGAAAAGATTATCGCACAAAATAGGCTCAAAACGAATGCGGTTTTAGCAACTTATTGCGTGATTTTTGCTTTTATTGGTTTGTTGGTAGATGTCATTAGAATCAATGCAAATGATTTAGGCATAGCTCTTTTTAAACTCATCACTTTTCAAATTTTTCCTACCATTACCATTGTCATGTTTTTTGTAGCTTTTGTGATTATTGTTATTTGTATTCAAAATTTTAGCTCTATCATGCTAAGTGGTGATGAATATACGCTCATTGACCCAAACAAGGTTTTAAGCTCTAAAGAAAATCAAATTTATGGCGTTTTTTCAGAACTTTTAGAAGAAGCTAAGCTTAATTTTGAGCCTAAGCTTTATATCATTAACGCCCCTTATATGAATGCCTTTGCAAGTGGGTGGAATGAATCTAACTCTCTTATCGCTCTTACAAGTGCTTTAATAGAGAGATTAGACAGAGACGAATTAAAAGCCGTGATAGCCCATGAGCTTAGCCATATTAGGCATAATGATATTCGCTTGACTATGTGTGTGGGGATTTTAAGCAATATCATGCTCTTAGTGGCTAATTTTAGCGTGTATTTTTTTATGGGGAATCGCAAGAATAATGGAGCAAATTTAGCCAGAAGTATTTTGTTAGTTTTACAAATCATCTTGCCTTTTTTAACGCTCATTTTACAAATGTATCTAAGCCGCACACGAGAATACATGGCTGATAGTGGAGCAGCATTTTTAATGCATGATAGTAAGCCTATGATTAGAGCCTTACAAAAAATTTCTAACGATTATAGCAAGAATGATTATAAAGAAATAGATACTAATAGCACTCGCTATGCGGCTTATATTTTTAATTCTGAAATATTTAGCACACACCCTAGCATTAAAAATCGTATTCAATCACTCACAAGGCGTGCATGATAATGGAGAATTTTTTTAATCAATTTTTTGAAAATATCGGCGAAGACAAAAACAGAGAAGGTTTAAAAGATACGCCTAAAAGAGTTCAAGAATTATGGAATTTCTTGTATAAAGGCTATAAAGAAGACCCAAAAATTGCTCTAAAAAGCGCGTATTTTCAAGGGGTTTGTGATGAAATGGTAATTGCTCAACACATTGAGTTTTATTCCACTTGCGAGCATCATTTATTGCCCTTTTTTGGAAGTATTAGTGTGGGATACATTCCTAATGAAAAGATTGTAGGCATTAGTGCGATAGCTAGACTCATTGAAATTTATAGCAAACGCTTACAAATCCAAGAAAGGCTTACCACTCAAATTGCAGAAACCTTTAATGAAATCATTGAGCCAAAGGGCGTAATAGTGGTCTGTGAAGCCAAGCATTTATGCATGAGTATGCAAGGGGTGCAAAAGCAAAATGCGATAATAAAAACGAGTGCCTTAAAAGGCTTGTTTAAAAAAGACCCTAAAACTAGAGCTGAATTTATGCAACTCTTAAAATCTTAGGCTATAATTTTACGCATGAATAATCCTAAATTATCCTTTTACCACAATGAATGCGAAAATTTTGAAAGCTTTTTAAATAACCATAATTTAAAGCTTAAGAGCTTTCACCCTTATCTTGAAAAAGCCTTTTTTGAAATGGTGCTTAATGGGGGCAAAAGGTTTCGCCCCAAGCTCTTTTTAGCCGTGCTCTGTGCCTTAGTGGATAAAAAACATTACCTTACAAAACAAACAGAATATTTTAAAATCGCTTTAAGCATTGAATGCCTGCACACCTATTCGCTTGTCCATGATGATTTACCTTGCATGGATAATGCAAGCTTACGAAGAAACCACCCCACATTACACACCAAATACGATGAGACTACAGCTGTATTGATTGGCGATGCTTTGAATACTTACGCCTTTGAATTGCTCTCAAGCTCGCTATTAGAAAGTCCTATCATTGTAGAATTAGTTCAAATCTTAAGCACTAATGGCGGGATTAAGGGCATGGTTTTAGGGCAAGCACTAGATTGCTATTTTGAAAACACGCCCTTAAATTTAGAGCAACTCATTTTTTTACACGAGCATAAAACCGCCAAACTCATTAGTGCGAGTCTCATTATGGGGCTTGTTGCAAGTGGTATTAAAGATACAGAGCTTTTAAAATGGCTTGGTGCTTTTGGGTTGAAAGTGGGCTTGTGTTTTCAAGTGCTAGATGATATTATAGATGTTACACAAAATGAAGAAGAAAGCGGTAAAACCACCCATTTAGATAGCACTAAAAATAGTTTTGTGAATTTATTAGGATTAGACAAGGCTAAAAATTACGCCAAAACTTTAAAAACAGAGATTTTAAACGATTTAAATAGTTTAGAATTTTCACACACTCTTTTAAAAGAGAATTTACAAGAACTTTTAAACGCATGGCTTAAAGGCGAAAAATGAAAAAAATTTTACTCACTAATGATGATGGCTATCATGCACAAGGTATTAAAGCCTTAGAAAAAGCCTTAGAACAAATGGCAGAAATTTATGTTGTTGCCCCAAAACATGAAAAAAGTGCATGCTCGCAAAGTATCACGATCACTGAGCCTTTAAGAGCAGAGAAAATTAAAGACAGGCATTATAGAATTGATGATGGCACACCAAGTGATTGCGTGTATTTGGCTATCAATGAGCTGTTTAAAGATGTTTCGTTTGATTTAGTGGTTTCAGGTATTAATCTTGGTTCTAACATGGGTGAAGATACAATTTATTCTGGCACGGTTGCTGGAGCGATTGAAGGCACTATTCAAGGCATTCCTTCCATTGCGATTTCTCAAATTACCTCTAATAAAGATAAAAGCATTCCTTTAAATTTTGATTTAGCTAAACAAACCATACAAGATTTAGTCCAAAGCATTTTCACACAAGGCTATCCTTTAAAAGGGCGTAAACTCTTAAATGTAAACATTCCTAATTGCTCGTTACAAGAATATCAAGGCGAACGCATTACCCCTAAGGGCTATAGAGTGTATCAAAAAGAAGTGCATAAACGCACAGACCCTAAGAATAACAGCTATTTTTGGTTAGGGTTACACCCCTTAAAATGGGAAGGGCGTGAAAATGAAAGCAGGCTCTCTGATTTTGATGCCATTTCTTTAAACTATGTTTCTATCACACCCTTAAATTTAGACTTAACCAGTTATGATGATTTGAAAAACTTAGAATCTTGGCATAGGGGTATATTGAAGTGAGTAAAAATTATCGCCTGACTTTTTTGGGGCTTGTTGTAGGGTTTCTTTTTCTCTTTAGTGCATGCCAGCACCGGTTACACATGGGGTATTATTCAGAAGTTACAGGGAATTATTTGTTTAATTACAACTCTACGATTGTTGTGGCTTATGATAGAAGCGATATGATGACTTCTTACTACGCTAACATTATTGTCTATGAGTTGCAAAAATTAGGCTTTTACAATGTCTTTACTCAGGCGGAATTTCCACTAGATAGAGCTAAAAATGTGGTTTATGCACGCATTGTGCGTAATATCTCCGCTGTGCCGTTCTACCACTACAATTACCAGCTTATTGACCAAATTGACAACCCTTGTTATTTCCTTGGAGGGCAGTTTTATTGCTCTTCTACCCCCACAGATTATTACGCCATTAATGGCTTTAGTGAGCAGGTTTTTATGAGTGCTAATTCACATTTTATTTTAGATTGGTATGATATGGTGCTACAAAAACGAGTTCTGTATGTAGATGGAAGCGTGAGCGGAAAGACTTGTGGCTATCAAATGCTTTATAGAGATTTGATTAAAAGCACGATTAAACGCATTGATTTTAACCGCCCTGAGCGTTACTACTACCGCTTAAGACTACCTTTTTACCAACCTTGCTATCAACAATGAGATTTGAATGATTATTAGAAGATTGTATAAATTCTGTGCTAGTCATGTAGTGCGTAATTGCTCCTCTTTAAAATGTGCTCAAAATATTCATGGGCATAATTATGAAGTAGAAGTCTTTATTGAAACTAATCGCTTGGATAATGCGTGTATGGCATTAGATTTCGGGCTTATGCAACAAGAAATGCAAATTTTCATAGACTCCTTTGACCATGCCCATCATTTTTGGGATAAAGAAAGTGCAGAATTTCAGCATTTTATAGAAACGCATTGTGTGCGCTATGTCAAATGCTCGTTTAATTTGAGTGCGGAAAGTTACGCTTTGATGTTTTTATACTACCTAAACTTAATTTTACAAAAAAGCGCTTTTTCTAATAACGAAGGGGAGTTAAAAGTCTCTAGCGTGCGTGTGCATGAGACTAAGAACGGCTATGCCGAAAGCTTTTTAAAAGATTTAGAAAACCCCCATTTTAAAGCACTAGTTCATAAAAATTGCGTGTCTTTTTCACAAGGCATTCAAAACTTATGGCAAGACAAGAATTTTTTTAACAAAATCATTAGCGATGAAAACAAATGCTTTTTTCACGCCAAACCCCCACATCAAATCCCTTAAAAATAATGAAACTTCCGGTAGTTGAGAGCTTTTTTTCTCTCCAAGGCGAGGGCAAAAGGATAGGCAGACCAAGCCTTTTTTTACGCTTAGGGGGGTGCAATCTCTCTTGTAAAGGCTTTAATTGCAAGACCACGCTTAATGATGAAATTCTAGTGGGTTGTGATAGCTTGTATGCCGTGCATTCTAAATTTAAAGATTCTTGGGATTACTATAGCGAACCCAAATCCTTGATTAAACGCCTAGAAACTCTAACCCCAAGCTATCATCATTTTGATTTGATACTTACCGGTGGAGAGCCAAGCTTGCATTTTAATAACCCCATTTTATTGAGTGTTTTAGAATATTTTCATCATCATTCTATCCCCTTATATGTAGAGAGTAATGGCTCTATCTTTTTTGAATTTAGCCCTATTTTAAAGGAGTTGCATTTTACTTTAAGCGTGAAACTCTCTCTTTCTTTAGAGAAAGAAAACAAACGCATTAATCTTAAAGCCCTACAAAACATCTTAGATAATGCTAAAAGCGTGAATTTTAAATTTGTCTTAGATAGCATGAATGCCACTCAGTCTATTACAGAAATTCAAAACCTTTTAAAACAACTTACCTTAAAAAATAATGAAATCTTTTTAATGCCCTTAGGCACAACAAGTCATGAACTAGACAAAAATCTAAAAGCCCTAGCCCCCCTAGCCTTAGAGCATGGCTATAGTCTTAGTGATAGGCTTCATATCCGCCTGTGGAATAATGAGAAAGGGTTTTGAAAAACCAACAACACAAGATGTAAGTAGAACATGATTTAAGCCAAGTCTATAACTAAAAACTTGTCAACACCACTAATAAACATTAGATACAAAATACAAACACTAAAAACATATTTAGTCTATTAAGACTAGGACAACAACACTTCCTTTAATTTTTTTATGATAGCCTCTTCTCTTTTTTCATAAAAATCTTCTAAATTTTCCCATTCTAATTCTAAATTAGGCTCAATATAATTTCTTTTTTTATACTCTTCTATAGCTTGTTGATTATCCTTATATTCCTCTTTTAGCCAAAATTCTAGGTCTTTATCTTTTTTAGCCATGTTCTCTGTGCCTTCTAAAAGCTGGAGATTATAAAGATAATTTTTCCAATCATAGCATTCTTTATCTAGCTTTTTATTTTTTTGATTAAACTTAGATTTAGGATAAATATGGTCTATATGAAAAGTGGTATTTTTATAGTTTAGATGTAGATATAAAACCTGTAAAATAGGCAAAGTCTGAAAATCACCATATTCATAATATATCATATCTTCTATCATATCATTGGTAATTTTTAAAGGATTTTTTTCATGTTTAGCTAATGTTTGATTAACTTGTTCAAAGGTTTGACTTTCTTTAATAGTGTTAGCAATGATACCTAATTTTGTATCTGTTGAATTACTAAAATAGCTTGTGATTTGAGCGTTACGCACAAATTTAAGGGCTTGTTCTTCATCGTCTTTATTTATTTTTTGATTAAAAAAATAAAAATAGGCTAAAGTAGACAGAATATAGGCTGAGCTTAGATGACCTGCATAACCAAAAGATTGCAATAATTCTGTAGCCTTATAGATACTCTCTATAATTCTTTCGTAATCTTGCTCAATTTTTTTGATGTTTTCCTTGTTAAAATTTTCTAATTTAAAAGCGGTGTTACTACCAATTAAAAGCAAACAAGTTTTTAGCGCTTGGTCTCGCCCCATATTTGAAAAGCTTTTATCTTTTAAATCATCTACTAGCTTATTCATTTTTTCTCTAATATCACTTGAAAAGCTTGCTGTTAAAATAGACATCAATAAATCTGAATGGCTTAATTGAGTTCCACCACTATTAACACGGATAAAAATATTTAAAACTTTATCAAGATTTTTTTCTTTTTCTTCAAAATAAGAGATAAGTTTGTCTCTACAAAAAGTATTTTGTAATTTTTCTAATAATTCTGTCTCTTCATCATCTAAATTGTATTCTCTTGCGTATTTTGTAACACTCTTTAATTCTAAAATATCTCCCACCTTAAACCAAAAATGTTTTTCATCATTTTTAGGCGTTTTAATATGAAATTCAAATTGAAAATTATCTTCTGGGTCATCTGTATTTGGTCGGTGCTTTAAGTTTAAATACAAACATTTTTCTTCATAAGAGCTAGGATAATCAGCTTTACAATAAGGCTTTTTAAGTGTTCTAGTGCCTTTAAGTCCAATATAAAGCGAAGTTAAGCGTTGCTGACCATCTAGAACAATATACAAATCATCAACACTGATTTGTTCAACATTAATTTTTTCATTGTGGCTATTTCGCACATCATAATTTTCAATAAACTTATAAAGCTGAAAATTGAGTTTCTTACTACCTTGGTTGTTACTTGTTGCTATATCACTTTTTTGCAACTTCCAAAACAAAAAAGAACTAATGGGATAACCCCTAAGAATAGAATCAAAAAGTTGCTCTACCTTCTTAGCATCAGCATTTTTGAGCCACACATATTCACGCTGAATGTCAGGCAGAAAATAACGCCTATTTAAATCATCTATTACATCTTTAATGCTACTATCTAAAAACACACCCATAGAATACTCCTTTATTTACCTTTATCAAAACACACTTTTTTTAAAAAAGCATGTTTAATATACTTATTTCTTTGCCCTTTTTCTCATATTGGGGTCTAAAATCTTTTTTCTAATTCTTAGATTTAAAGGCGTAACTTCTAAAATCTCATCTTCTTCAATCCATTCTAACGCCCTTTCTAACGCCATAGTTCTTGGAGGAGTGAGCTTAATCGCATCATCGCTCCCACTAGCTCTCATATTGGTTAAATGCTTGGACTTAATAGGGTTAACATCTAAATCATTATCTCTACTATGCTCGCCTATAACCATGCCTACATAAACCTTAGTTTGTGGATTGACAAATAAGACACCCCTTTCTTGGATATTAAAGAGCGAAAAAGCGGTTGCTTCGCCATTTTCCATACTGATTAACGCCCCATTTTTGCGAGACTCCACACTTCCGCTAAACTCTCTAAATTCTAAAAAGCTATGGTTCATCACGCCTTCACCCTTAGTGTCGGTCAAAAACTCACTTCTATAACCTATAAGCCCCCTTGCTGGGATTTCAAATTCTAATCTTGTATAGCCATCACTCATAGGATTCATGGCTTTCATCTCAGCTTTTCTCTTGCCTAATCTCTCAATGATAGCCCCACTAAAATCTTGGGGAGTGTCAATCACTAAATGCTCAAAGGGCTCGCATTTTTTACCATTCTCTTCTTTAATGATTACTTCAGGGCGTGAAATACTAAATTCAAACCCTTCACGGCGTAAATTCTCCGCTAAGATTGTGATTTGTAATTCCCCACGCCCACTCACTTTAAACTTACCTTCACCCATTTCTTCGCATTTCATAGCGATATTAGTTTGCATTTCTTTTAATAGTCTGTCTTTAAGCTTGTTAGCGGTTACATGTTTTCCTTCTAGCCCTGCTAGGGGTGAATCATTGACCGCAAAATACACGCTCATGGTAGGTTCTTCTAAATGCATGGGGTCTAAGGGCATAGGATTAGATGGGTCAACTACACTATCGCCTACATCCATTGCATTAAAACCAGCAATCGCCACGATATCACCCGCATAGGCATTTTCAATCTCAGTTCTTGCTAGTCCTAAAAAGCCTATAAGTTTAGTGATACGCCCACTCTCCTTACTCCCATCGCTCTTCATTAAAAGAACGCTCTCATTCTTTTTAACCGAGCCATTAAACACTCTTGCAATACCGATTTTTCCCACATAGTTATCATAATCAAGTGTGAAAATTTGCATTTGTAACGGCTCATCTACGCTTCCGCTAGGACTTGGCACATGCTCTAAAATCGTTTCAAATAAAGGCTCTAAATTTTTCTTTTCATCATCTAAATTTTTCATCGCATAGCCATCTCTAGCGGCGGCATAAACTACAGGAAAATCTAGTTGCTTATCATTAGCCCCCATGGCTACAAATAAATCAAAAACCTCATCTACCACTCTATCAGGTTCAGCAGCAGGCTTATCAATTTTATTTACCACAACAATGGGGCAAATTCCAAAGCTCAAAGCTTTCTTAACTACAAATTTTGTTTGAGGCATGACCCCTTCTTGAGCATCTACTAAGAGCAATACGCCATCTACCATTTTTAAAACCCGCTCCACTTCGCCCCCAAAATCAGCGTGTCCGGGAGTGTCAATAATATTGATTTTAGTGTCTTTATAATGAATAGCAGTGTTTTTAGATAAGATGGTAATACCTCTTTCTCTTTCTAAATCATTGCTATCCATAACCCTTTCATCTACCTTTTCTCTCTCACTAAATGTGCCAGATTGAGAGAGCAAGCCATCTACTAAAGTGGTTTTTCCATGGTCAACATGCGCAATTACGGCGATATTTCTAATATTTTTCATAAATATTCCTATTCTAAATTAAAGGTATAAAAGCTAGAAGTATAATATATTTTAACTTGATAAAGGTTTAAGCAGTTTGTGTTATATCTAACCCTAAAATTTTAAATTTTTCTCTTAAATCTTTTTTGATATTAACACTTCTATGGGCTTTTAGAAGGCATTCATTTTTGCAATTAGGTGGCATAAAATCATCATTATCCCTATAGAAAAAGATAAAATAATTTTTCTTCAAGTAGTAAGTTAAATGGATTAAAAACGAATCCCCACCAATATACAAATCACTTTCTAAAATAAGATTTTTAACTTCTTCTAAACTTGTTTTGGTGTAGTAATAAGCCACTTCATCTTTTAAAAAAAGATAGCGTTCTTCAAAATCTAAAAGCGTGATAGAAAAGGGTTTTAAAAGTTTTAAAACAATTTGTAAATGCTCTAAAGAAATATTTCTATAATTTTCTCTAGTAAAGGGGTTAATCAAAATCTTTTTGGGGTTTTCCAAGCCAATAGAATATTGAGTGCTATCAAAAACATGCCCATAAATTTGTGAAAACAACTCCTGGCGGTTTTTATAGATATTCTTAATTTCTTTACTTGGAGTGCTTACTTGAATAAACTTAGATAAAAGAGAGCTTCTAAAATCTTGTTTTTCTAAAATCAAATGCTTGATTTGGTGTTTTTTAACCGCTTTTAACAACAGCAAAAAGTCCTTTATCGCAAAAATAACGCCTTGTTTTTTAATCTCATAAAAAGCTGGCACATTTTCAAAAATAGGCGTGATTTCAAAATGTTTTTCGCATTCCAAAAGTTTGGCAATTTTTAAAGTTAAATGTGTGCCTAAAATTTTAAGGGGTTTTTGTTGTTTATTGGCTATTTCTTTTAAAAGACTGAGCGTAATGAGATTATCCCCTAAGGCTAGAAGACAAGCAAAATGCATGATTTTTCCTTATTGTTTGATTGCAAAATGTTTAGGGTCTAATTTTTCTATTCCTAAACATTTTAAATAAGTTTTTTCATCAAACTTATCGTTAATAAACTGCGTAAATATGGGTAAGCATTCTAAATCTTTTCTTAAAATCTTATGCGTTCTAAAAAGTTTTTCAAAAATAAATTGCATTAAATCGCTGTTTAATAATTCTTTTAATGCGTAAGATTGAATAGGGAAATTTTCTTTTAAAACAAACATGTTTGCACTATTTAAAAAAAGGCGTTGCTTGGTATCACAAAAAAAGGCAAGTTTTGAAGAAATAAATTTATACACGATTTTTTCTCTAGCCTTGTATAGACTTAAGGGAGCGACTTGCTGGCATTTAGATAAATCAGCGTTAATAAATTTACTAGGGGGTTTTAAGCTATCCTTTAAAATATCTGAACCACTAAAAATAGGAATGGTATTCTTTTCTTGCTTGGAATATAATTTTTCTTTATTGTTGCCTGTAACAATCCCTAAAGCAAAATGAGCGTTATCTTTTAAAGTCATATGGGGAATGGAAAAAAGATGGTCTAAAACTTCATTTTCTTTACTAGAGCAATAGATATTAAAAATCTTTTTAGGGTTATTAAAAAAAGAATAAGGCGAGCGTTTGAACTCATTATTTTGATAAAAGCAAGAGATTTTTTCATCATTGTTAGGGGTTTTTTTAAGCACTAAACCCACAGCTCTAGTCATTAAGGTTTTAAAAGGTTTGTTAAAATCCATTAATTTTTTGATTTGAAATGTGAGAGCGATTTCTCGCATTTCACTAAACACATCAATATTCAAACAACTTTCTGGCAATAATAGTCCCAAATGAGCGTTTTCTTTCAAGCAATTCAAGCTCGCCATAAAAAATAGCGACGCACTATCTAGGCTTTGAGAGAGATTAAAACGCTGTTTGAAACTTTCTTTTTGGTTTTTAGGGTATTTCTTACCCCATGGTGGATTAGTGAAAATGCAATCAAATTGTGGGGTATGTTCTAAATTTAAAAAATCTTTTTGCAAAATATTAGGGCAATCTAAATGATAACGCTCTTTAATACGCTCTTTAGTTAAAGCGATAGCAAAGGCATCTATATCATAGCCATAGATATTTTCAACCTTGAAACCTAGTTTTAAGGCACGCATAATAAAATTCCCACTCCCACAGCACGGGTCGCAAAATGTCGCCTTAGATACATCAACATCTTTAGGAAGTGTAAAAAGTTGCTCTATTATTGTATTTGGAGTGTAGTAAATGCCTTCCAAATTTCTATGAGCATTAGAAAGCTCTTCTTCATAATGAGAACCTAAATTTTCTAAAAGAGAGCCATTTTCTAATTTTTTGAGATATTTTAAAGTGAGTTCTTTATGGTTGTGTGCGTCTTTTAAGGATTTATTAGCGTATTTATTAAGCTTATTTTTTCCTAAATGGTTTTGACAAAAATCTAAAAAAGAGCTAGTTTTGACATAAATTTTACTATCAATTTCTATGGTCTCTAAGAGATTGGTTTTTATCCAATTATGCACGCTACTATGAGAAACATTGAGCGAGTGAGCGATTGTTTCAATAGAAGTAGCGTTTGAAAGCATTTTTAAAAATTATAAACATAGCCAAAATTAAAAACCATAAGGCGTTTGAAAAAAAGCTCAGAGTTAAGCCCATTGCCATGCGATTCAAAATAAGAATTGATTGCTAAAGGAATTTTTACTCCCATTTCAAAGCCATTATGCTTATCAACATTAATACGAAAACCAAAATTTAAAGGAATTTGAAAGTAGCTTGTGTGCATCTTGGCACTATAATTGGGTAGATAATTATTAATAAAATCCATTTGACTAATCCATGCACTCGCACCTTTTCCTACCCAAGAGCTTCCTGCTAACGCAAATCCCACATAAAAACCAGCACTAAAATGCGTTTGTAAATTATCTATAAAATTAAGAAGATAATCCACGCCAAGCCCATAGACATTATTATTCATTTTGCCTAAACTTGTTGTGCCATTGCCTACAAATTTTGGGTTAGAATAGCCATAGTCATAGAATAAGTAGTAGCGAAACCCTTGATTTCTTTTTTTACCAAAGAAATGCTTGTAACCCACGCTTAAACTCACTCCATACATGCTTGAAATATTTTTAGAGTAAGTTAAGGGGTCAAGCGTGTTGAGCGAATGAGAAATTCCAGTCACTTGAGATGAAAGATGAGAAAGAATGCTATTTTGAGACTGAGCGAATTGAAGCTCTAGGTTTTTTAAATTAGTCTCAAATTCCGAAGGTTTAGTCAAGGGATTAGTAATAGGTTCTTGCATTTTTTCTAACGCTTGCACTAAATTAGGGTTTGAACTCGCACTATTGCTAATGACAATAATCTTTTGAATATCTTGTACAGTGGTTTTTAAATAGTGCAAGCCAAATGCCATGTCAATAGGGTTTTTAGTATCTTTTAAATTAGTGTTAATATATTCAAAGTTTTTTGACATTCCTTTCACTTGATTTTCAACCTTATTGAGTTGAGCGATTTTATTTTGAGCGTTTTCAATTTGAATAATACGCTCTTGATTTAAAAAAGGGTCGTTTTTTTCTACTGCTTTCATTAAAGAAAATTGCACCCCAAATCCTACAAACGCTCCATTCTCTTCAGCCAAACAAAAACACATTAAGGATAATAAATACAATAATATTTTTTGAACTCGCATAAATTTACCTTTTTAAAAATAATTTCAATAATACCCTACTTTTAATAAAAATACCGATAAACCAATTTTTAAGCCATTTTTGAATACAATAAGAGCATTTTATTTTTAAGGTTAGAATAATGAGTTTGATTGTTACTCGCTTCGCCCCATCGCCGACTGGGTATCTCCACATAGGGGGGTTAAGAACAGCCATATTCAATTATCTTTTTGCACGAGCTAATCAGGGAAAATTTTTTTTACGCATTGAAGACACAGATTTGAGTCGTAATTGTTTAGAAGCGACCAAAGCTATCATAGAAGCCTTCAAATGGGTAGGACTAGAACACGATGGAGAGATACTCTATCAATCCAAACGCTTTGAGCTTTATAAAGAATATATCCAAAAACTCTTAGATGAGAATAAAGCCTACTATTGCTATATGAGTAAAGATGAACTAGATACTTTAAGAGAAGAACAAAAAGCTAGAAAAGAAACCCCACGCTATGATAGCCGCTATCGTGATTTTAAAGGCACACCCCCTAAAGGCATAGAGCCTGTAGTAAGGATTAAAGTGCCACAAAATGAAATCATTAGCTTTAATGATGGAGTTAAAGGCGAAGTGAGAGTGAATACAAGCGAATTAGATGATTTTATCATCGCACGAAGCGATGGCACGCCTACTTATAATTTTGTCGTTACTATTGATGACGCTCTAATGGGAGTTACAGATGTGATTAGGGGAGATGACCACCTTTCTAACACCCCTAAACAAATCGTGCTTTATAAGGCTTTAAATTTTAAAATCCCTAATTTTTTTCATGTGCCTATGATTTTAGATGAAGAAGGGCATAAATTAAGCAAACGCCATGGGGCTACTAATGTGATGGACTATAAAGAAATGGGCTATCTTAAGGTGGCTCTACTTAATTTCTTGGTGCGTTTAGGATGGAGCCATAAAGACCAAGAGATTTTTAGCATGCAAGAATTATTAGAGTTGTTTAACCCTAAGGATTTAAATTCTTCGCCTAGTTGCTTTAGCTGGCACAAACTTAATTGGCTCAACGCTCATTATTTAAAAAACCAAAGCACACAAGAATTACTAGAACTTTTAAAACCTTTTAATTTTAGCAATACCACTCATTTAAACCCCGCTCAATTAGATTGCTTATTTGACGCTCTTAAAGAAAGGTCTCAAACCCTACAAGAATTAGCCCTTAAAATAGATGAGGTTTTGAACGCCCCTACAGAGTATGAAGAAAAGATTTTTAAAAAACTAGATAAAGCACTCGTTGTGCCATTGTTAGAAAAGTTTAAACTTGAATTAGATAAAGCTAGTTTCAATGATGAAAATACTTTAGAAAATGCCATGCACAATATCATTGAAAAAGAAAAGATTAAAGCAGGTGGCTTTATGCAACCTTTGAGATTAGCTCTACTAGGAAAAGGGGGCGGAATAGGGTTAAAAGAAACGCTTTTTATTTTAGGTAAAACAGAGAGTTTAAAGAGAATAGAGAATTTTTTGAAAGCTTTTTAAGGCTAGAGTTTTTTAATTTTGAAACGGATAACAGGCTTACTCAACTTAGCTTTGTTTAATGATTAGATAGCAAAAATAGAGCATTTTGACCATCTTTTTTGCATCTTTACATCTAAATTTGTCTCATTCTCTCGTTTTGCTACTCTCATAAAGCCACTAGATTACACAGAGTTTGACCACAATCAAATGTCAGTAGCTTGAAAATTTTAATTTTTTTAAAAATAACCGATCTTGAGATGTGATTTTAATTCAACACAAAGGATTATTTATGATTAAAAAAATTGCTTGTATTTTAAGTTTAAGTGCGACCTTAGCCATTGCGGGCGAAGTGAATGGATTTTTTATGGGTGCTGGTTATCAGCAAGGTGCTTATGGCTCTTATAAGGGCGAGTGGAAATATGCTGGAACCTTGTATGGATTAAATGCGAAACTAGGCTTTCAAGGTTTTGCAAATAAATGGTTTGGTGCTAGAATCTATGGCTTTTTAGATTGGTTCAACACACCTGCTAACGCCTACAATAAAAAGGACAATTTATTCACTTATGGTGGTGCTGGCGATATTATGCTTAATATCATTCCTCTAGATAAATTTGCCTTAGGTATTTTTGGAGGCGTACAACTGGCTGGAAATACTTGGATGTATCCTAGTTTTAATGCAACTAGATTTCAGTTCTTATTCAATGTGGGCGGAAGAATGCGTATTGGAAATCATAGTGCGTTTGAAGCGGGTGTGAAATTCCCTATGTTAAACCAAGGTGGAGTCCAACGCTATTATTCTTGGTATGTAGATTATGTCTATACATTCTAAAGCTGAACTTTTAGCTTTTTAATATTTTAGTCTAACTTGAGTTCCACTTGTTTAAAAGAAGTTGAACTCAAAAAGGCATTCACTAGGATAGAAAATTTGCCTTAGTTTAGTTATAATTCACTACTAAATTATGGCAAGTTTTTGGTTTGTAGTAGAATTTGTATTTGGGGTGTTTGAAGGGGTTTTGATTTTTAAACAATAATTACACATCATATTTCTAATCGTTTTTTTGCGGCTAGTTTTTTTGGAGTAATTTTTATTTTTGAAATGGGTTGTTTTGTTTGCTTTTATTTCTTTAGAATAAATCTATTTGGATTCACTAGGGCAAATTTTTATGGAAAATAGCACACTTTATATCATTGTTGTTGGCTTATGGCTTTCTGTAGGCTTTGGAATATTTTTGAAGAAATTAGATATTCCTGTTATTATCGGTTATATTTGCACAGGAACTGTCCTAGCAACCTTTTTTAAAATTGATGATTTTGATTTGCTATCTGATATTGGCGAATTTGGAATTGTCTTTTTGATGTTTATGATTGGTATTGAGTTTAATTTTGACAAGCTCAAATCCATTAAACAAGAAGTGCTGGTTTTTGGGCTTTTACAAGTTATTTTGAGTGCTTTAATCACTTTCTTATTGGGGTATTTTGTCCTAGGTCTTTCGCCCATTTTTTCCCTAGTTTTAGGCATGGGCTTTTCGCTCTCTTCAACCGCCATTGTGCTGAAATTCTTTGAAGACTCCAAACAGCTTAACACGCCTATGGGAAAGAGTGCTGTAGGTATTTTAATCTTTCAAGATATTGCAGCTATTCCTATGCTCTTAATCCTAACCATTCTCAGCAGTAAAGATTCTCATATCAACATGCTCATACTCAAAACCATCATTTCAGCAGGAATTATTCTGCTTATTTTGCTACTACCTGGCAAAAAAGGGGCTAATCTCATTTTAGAACACGCAAAAGACACGCATTTACCTGAAATTTTTATAGGCACTATTTTAGTGATTGTTTTTAGTGCGGCTGGGTTAAGCCACCTTTTTGGGTTTTCTATGTCCTTAGGGGCATTTATTGCCGGCATGGCGATTTCTAAATCACGCTACAAAATCAATGTCCAAGAAGAATTTGCACAATTAAAAAATCTCTTCTTAGCCCTTTTTTTCATCACCATAGGGATGCAAATTAATATTAAATTTTTTATAGAGAAATTCTTTGTCGTTATTTTTTTACTCATTCTAGTCATGGGTTTTAAAACATTTGTGATTTATGCTATTTTACGCTTTTTTAGAGATACCAAAACGGCTATAAAAACCGCTCTTTCTCTGGCTCAAATCGGAGAGTTTTCTTTTGTTATCTTCTTAAATTCAGGCTCTCACCAGCTCTTTAACCTACAAGAAAAAAAGGGGATTTTTGGTTTCTTACATGAAAAGAATATCTTACAAGCCACTCATAATGACATCCATCAACTCCTTATTCTTATGGTAGTCTTTTCTATGTTAGCCACCCCATTTATCTTAAAATATTTGGATTCTTTGGCTCAATTTGTCCTAGAAAATACCCATAGCCACACCAAAAAATGAGAAGCAAACCGCCTACAAAGTCCATTAGTTTGCTTGTATTGTAAGTGTTATGTTAAAATACACGCATGCGTTAATTTAAACAAAAATAAAAGGGGTTTTTATGCAAGAGCAAGAGTGGAATTTAAACGCCTTATTTGAAAATAAAGAAAGTGTAGAAGAGTGCCTAAAAGCGTTACAATTGACAACAAAAGATTTTGAAACGACTTATCAAAACCGCTTAAAAACCTTGAGTGCCACACAATTTTTAGAAGCCCTTAAGCATTATGAAAACCTGCTAGAAAAGATTTCTAGCGTAATGACTTATGCTTACTTGCTTTTTGCCAAGAATACCAAAGAAGCTAAATTTTACTCGCAATGCGAAATGGCTTGTGCTGATATTCAACAACACATTTTGTTCTTTGAGATTGAGTTTGTTAATCTAGACACCAAAAAACAACTGGCTTTCATTAAGAAATGTAAAAACCACGCCTTTTATCTAAACAATCTCATAGAGAAGAAAAAACATACCCTAAAACTAGATGAAGAAAGAATTGCACTAGCACTTTCGCCTGTTGGAGCGGGTGCGTTTAGCCGTCTTTTTGATGAACATTTATCTTCTTTGAAAATTCCTTTTAAAGAACAAACTTTAAGCGAAGAAGAGATTTTAGCTCTCTTACACAATCCTAACCGCAAAACTCGTAAGAAAGCTCAAAAAGCCTTTAGTGCTACTTTAGAAAAATCTCGTTTTTTACTTACCTACATTTTAAATATGGTGCGTAAAAACTTGCTGATTGAAACCAAACTAAGAAATTATGAAAAAAAAGAGAGTTTCCGCCATATTGACAATCAAATCTCACAAGACAGCGTGAATAGCATGATAGATATTGTGAACGCCAACTTTTCCTTAGTGCATCGTTACTACCATAAAAAAGCACAAATTTTAGGGCATAAACTCAAAGATTACGACCGCTACGCCCCCTTAAGCACTGAAAATGCAACCATGGCTTATTCTCAAGCTGTAGAAGAAACTCTTAATGCTTTTAAAGCCTTTAGCCCTGAATTTCATAAAATCGCTTCTAAGGCGATTAAAGATGGCTGGGTAGACTCACACCCTAGGGAGTTTAAGCAAGGGGGAGCTTTTAGCCATGGAGCAGTGCCTAGTGCTCATCCTTATGTGTTACTAAACTATACAGGAAATCGCAGAGATGCTTTCACTATAGCTCATGAATTTGGGCATATGATTCATCAGGAATTATCTAAAAAACAAGGTGTGTTAAACATGGATACGCCCCTAACCACCGCAGAAACCGCTTCTGTATTTGCTGAAATGCTACTCTTTGAACATTTAAAAAAGAGCTTGAAACAAGATGAGCTACTTTTTATGCTTGCAGGCAAATTAGAAGATATTTTTTCTACACTTTTTAGGCAAGTGGTTATGACTAATTTTGAAAGAAGAATCCATGAAATCGATGCAGAATTAGACACAAAGGACTTTGATAAAATTTGGTTTGAAGAAAATCAGCGGATGTTTGAAAGGAGTGTCAAACTCACTAAAAACTACCATTTGTGGTGGAGCTATATCCCCCATTTTATCCATTCACCCTTTTATTGCTATGCCTATAGTTATGGACAATTGCTCACTCTAGCCCTTTATGGACTTTACAAAAAAAGCGATACTAAAACCTTTGTTAAAACTTACACAGAGTTTTTGAGTTTAGGGGGTTCAAAAAGTCCTAAAGAATTAGTGGCTATGTTTGGTTTTGATATTGATAGTAAAGAATTTTGGGAAATCGGTATGCAAGAAGTCAGTCATTTGTTAGAAGAATTTGAAAGGTTGGTCGCATGCAAAGAGAGTTAAGGCTTTTAAACAATAAGCATTGTGTTGAATACTTGCAATTTTTATCCAAACACCATCTCAATTTCAGTCTCTTGTGTGAGAGAGATGCGATTGATTTTTCTCCAAAACTTCCTGAAGAAATTTATGAAAAATTTGGCACTTTTGTGCTGTTTGTTTTAGCTGGATACACTTTAGAGAGCTTGATGATTTATGAAGAAAATGTGCAATTTGAAGCTGGATTTGGTCCTAATAATATCGGTAGCATTGTTCAGGTAGATATTCAGGGCATTATACAAATCCTTATCAAAGATAGAGCTGAAAATATTGCCCTATTTAATCGCTGTGATTCATGCGAATTATTTATCAAAGAAGAGCCACTTAGCATTCAAGAACCTAGCAAAGATGAGCAAGATATTGCTAAAGAATTGTTAAATTCCAAGGAAGCCCTTTTTTCTAATTCCAAAAATCGTGCTATTTTAGAGAATTTACACAAACCCCTATAATTTAAATTAAAAGGACAAAGTTTATGAGCGTTTTGAAGTTACATTTAAAGGTCTTTCGTTTTGAAACAAACAAAGATTATAACCCAGCCTATGTGTCTTATTTCTTAGAATACCAAGAAGAGCAATACCTTTTGGATATTTTAAAACAACTTAAAGGCGTGAGTTATAGTGAAAATATCGCTCTTAAAATCAACCAAATTGCCGTGTTTGAAGACGCTAAAGTAAGTGATTTGGTGGTATTTTTTGGTAAGGAATGGGTGTTAGAACCTTTATCTAAACGCTACGCTTTAAAAGACTTAATCATTGATGAACAAGAAGTGTTAAAAAACTATGAAGATTTTTTTAAGGAAATACCCTACACCACTAAGGGCGAGAAAGAAGAATTAGAAAAGTTTATTCAAATCAATTTTATCAACCCCCAAACCAACCCTAAATACTTAGGCGATGGCTTTTTCCTGTATGTTAAATGGCTTATGAAGCGTTATCCTAGTCAGCAAAACAAATTGCTAGAAATTATCTCTAAAGCCGAAAGTGGCGTGATGAACTTTTTAAGCGTTGCAAATTATCTCTATAAGCACGATGATAATATTGACCATGAAATCTATGAATTGCAAGAAATGCTCACTAACTCCAAAATCAAACCATGGCAGGATTTTTCTAAAAATCTCTTAAGCCTTTATCAATACAACCCTAACCCCATTAAAACACCTAACCCCCCTAAGACTTGTGCCTTATTTAACGCCTATGCCAAACATCTCAACGCACAATCTCTTTTAAAAAGCTCCAAACTCTACCTAGAAAAAATGGGACAAAAAATCGTAGAACTACCTTTTTGTTACGATGGGGGCTATTATGGAAAGATTGTAAACACTCGTGAATTTCTCATAGCCTGTGCATATAATCTAGCTTTAGCCAAGGCTAATGGTGTGTCGCTTGTTTTCTGCGAAGAAGATGCGTATTTAAACATCTTGCATGCCAAAGAAATTTTAGACAATAATACTGAGCTTATTAGCTCTATCAATGAAGAGTTGAAAAAATACAAACTTGTTTATGAAAAAGGCGTTGAAGCCATTTATCTTAATGAATGGGTCAACGAATTTTTAGCATGGGAATTAAAAAGCCCTTTTGATGGTTTTTCAAGTGTCGCCTTTTCTCGCACTCAAAAGAGTGATAATTTTTTCAATAAAATCCATCTAAAAACCCCCATGCTTTTAGAAGCAAATCAAAATTACGCCCCCATTTTAGAAATCAATCAAGAGAGTGCTTTGTCTCAATGCGCTAACTTACGCTATTTAGGAATTGATTTGGGTGTGGATTTTTTAATCACGCATTCTTTAGGGCTTTTTGATGCTTTTGAGCGTTTAGGCAAACAAGCATCAAAGTTTTATAAGCGAGACCACGACAGCACGCCGACCTTATTTTTAGTCCAAGTCGTTCTTATGGCTATGGGAGAGAAAAATAAAGAAGCTTTAGGGCTTGACTCCCATCACCATAAAGTTACTTTCATTTAAAATGAATTCTTTCTTAAAAATCGCTTTGGCTTCTTTTGTCGGGGGGCTTTGGTATTCACTCAATGGCGAAGGTTCTGAGCTTATTGCATTAGGACTTTTTGTGCTGATTCTATTTGTCTTTTTCATAAGACCTGTTAGCTTTCAAGACCCAGAAAAACGAGAAGAATATATCCAACGCCTTAAAAGCAATCACGAAAGAAAAATCATCTTACAAAACAAGCAAAAAGAAGAGCAAATGCGTCTTTATCAAGCTAAAAAAGAGCGTGAGAGCAAGCAAAAACAAGAGCTTAAAGAACAAATGAAAAAATACTCATAAAGGACACTCATGGAAATCATTCTGTTAATTGTCGCAGCAATTGTATTGCTCTACTTCTACAACACACTCAAAGAATATTTGAAAAATCCCTTAAACCCCAAAATCAAAACCACTGAATATGATTTAAAAAATGACCCCTATTTGCTACAATCTAACCCCTTAGAAAAATTCAAGCAAAGTCAAGTCGGTGCATATATGCGCCTTTTAAGGTTTTTGGACACTCAAAAGAATGTTTTGGATAACGCCTTAAGAACACTCTTTGTGAATGAATTAGAGCGTTCCCTAAACAGCGAGCAACAAGCTTTAGCTAAAGAGTTTTTAAATGAGCCTATCTGCGAAGAAGAGAGTCTTGAATCATTGTGCGAAGAAATTGCTAATCACACTTATGGAGAATATATCAAACGCTTGAAATTAGTAGAATTTCTTATGCTATTAGCCTATGCTGATGGTGTTTTGGATAACAAAGAAAAAGAATTATTTTTAGATGTAGGAGCGTTTCTGCAGATAGAAAATAAAGACTTTAACGAGCTTTATGACAATTTTGAACGCTTCAATTTGATTGAAATTCCTATGTCTTTAGAAGACGCACAAAATCTTTTTGAAATCTCTAAAGAAACCAACATAACAGAACAAAGCCTAGAAGAAAAAGCCCTAGAATTAAGCACCCCCTACTACCACAAAATGAATTACCATAAACCCTACAGCGAACAAGAATTTGTGTCTTTGAAACAAATCGCTCTAGCTTCTCAAGTCTTAGAAGCGAATTTGGACTCTCAAAACCCATGAAAGATACAATTGAAAAGACTTTAGAGAGTTTTATCAAAGGATATACAATCAAAAAAAATCATCGTTATGCATCTTTTGATTTTTGCTATAACTATTTTAAATCTCAAATTTATAAAAAAGACAAGGAAAAAGCGTGTGCTATGCTTGGCTATTATTTAGCTAGCCATGTTGCGTGGCTCTGCTTTTTTATTGCAAAAAGTCAATTTAAAAGTGTATCTCCCTATCATTGATTTTATCAGCGAACCAAAGAAATATGGGGTATTGATGTGGATAATTACGATGAAAAAAATATAGAAAAAATAATAAACATCTATAAAGGGTTAGAACAATGTTTCAAAGAGCAAGGATACAATCCTAGTAAAACCCTAATCACAAAAATCATGTTAGGGGTGTTTGGAAATGTTTGTGCGTTTGATAGCTATTTTTGTGAAACTTTTAAAAATCTCTATAAAGACCATAAAGACCCTAAGCTGAAATGCAGTTTTGCAAGTTTTAGCCAAAAAGCTTTATTGTGTATTAGAGATTTTTATAATAGCTATGAAGATGTTATTAATCAATATGCCTTAAGCCAAAAAACTAGAATATTTAATTATGATAACGATTTTCTTTACAACTACCCTAAAACAAAAATTATTGATATGTTTGGGTTTCAGTATGGACTTATGCGTGATAAGAAAGAAAAATCATCACTAGGTTAAAATGTTACAAGCCCTAAAATTTTTTGATATAGCGTTTTTAGAAAAAGAAATTTCCAAGCGTTTTAGAGACAATTTACTCTTTTTTAAATCCTATAACCCTAATCTTTTTAACGCCCTAAACACCCCTTTTAAAAACTATCAGTTGCTTTTTGAAAATCATCATTTTAATCTTTTACACACGCCTACTAATGCTTTAAGCTACCCTAAAAACCAAATGATAGAAATCGCTTTTAATATGGCTCATAACCCCTTAAATAATCCTAGATGGTCGTTAGACAATAACAACCTTTCTTTAAATTACTTGCAAAATCAAAATAATAATAAACTGCCCCTAACTCTTAAAGCTACGCATAAAATCTTAAATTTTTTGCCAACAAATCATGCTCATAAACACTGCTCTTTAGGACAAAAATTCTTACCCCCTACGATGATTTATGGTTTGTTAGATGGTTTGTTTTTGGCGATTTTACAAGCTAAAGGTTATGCTTTTCATGCGCTTTATTTGTTTGAAGAAAATTTAGATTTGTTTAAAATCAGTTGCTATTTTGTGTGTTATAAAAAGTTGATTGAGCATGGGGCTAAACTCTTTATTCAAGGATTTTTTAATCCTAATGAATTAAAAATAGACTTTTTGAAACGCCCTATTACGCATTCTTTTTTGAAACTAGAAATCATGCCCTATAAAAGCGCTTTTAACACTCATATGCAAGAAAGTATTCAAAGCTGTTACAAGCAAGCCTTAAGGGGGTGGGGAAGTTTTGAAGATGAATTACTAGGATTTAATAACACGCTTAAAAACTTACCCCTATACAAAACTCTAAAGACTAAACCTAAAAAGATTGATGCCCCAATTTGCGTGGTAGGTAATGGGCCAAGCCTAGATTTACTCTTAGATTTTTTAAAAGAAAATGAAAAAAATTTCATCATTTTTTCATGCGGAACCGCTTTAAAGCCCTTAAAAAAGCATGGCATAAAAGTGGATTTTCAAATAGAAGTAGAACGCATAGATTATCTCAAAGAAGTTTTGGAACTTGCCCCCCTAAAAGACACCCCCTTAATCGGAGCTAACATGCTCAATCCTAAAGCCTTTAATTTAGCTAAAGAAGCGTTTTTGTTTATGCGTGGGGGGAGTGCGTGTGCGTATATAAGCCCTTTAAATATAGAGTTCAGCGCACCCTTTGTGGGTAATGCTGGAATAGCCCTAGCTTCTTTACTAAGTGATGAAATCTATTTGTGCGCTTTAGATTGTGCCTATATTAAAGGGTTTAAAAAACACGCTAAAAATTCCTATTACGAAAATGAAAAAGAAATCACTACCACGCATTTAATGAGCGTAGAAAGTAATTTCAAAGATTATAAAACCTTTAGTGATGCACTCTTTTTACTCTCTAAAGAAAGAATTGAAGAAGCCCTTAATTATTATAAGCCTAAAAAAGTCTATAATTTAAGCTATGGGGCTAAAATCAAAAACGCTCAAAGTTTAAAATATAATGATTTTAAACCTAAAAGTTTTGATAAAAACCAAGCCATCATTCACATTAAAAATGCCTTTAGTCCCCCAAATAATCCCCTTAACGATTTAAAAACTTGGCAAAAAAATCTTCTTGATTTTAAAAATGATTTTTCTAAGCATCTAGGCACGCCATGTAAGAGTAAAAAAGAAGTGTTTGAATGGGTGGATTTTTTAAATGCATTTTGTCAAACAACAAGCGCTAAAAACCCAGCACTAGGCATTTTATTTGAAGGGAGTATCGCTCATATCTTACAAAGTATCTTAATCGTTTCATTATATGTTGAGAAAAATGAGCTTATTAAATTTGTCCAACACTCTCAAAATACCCTAAAACAATTCCTTAAAAAAACTTGTTTATTGCTACAAATTAACTTAAATAAGCAATAACTAAGCAAACTTACATTATAATCTCATTCTTTTGTTTCGGAGTATGGCGCAGCCTGATTAGCGCGCACCCTTGGGGTGGGTGAGGTCGTGGGTTTGAATCCCGCTACTCCGACCATGACTTCTTTTAGAAACATCGTTAAATTATTAACTTTTCATTATATAATCACACCAAGCGAACTTTTATTCTTAAACATTATTATCTTAAAGGATTTTTCGTTGAATCATTTTTTTAACCGAGAGCTTTCATGGTTAGCCTTTAATACAAGAGTTTTAAATGAAGCTAAAGATGAGAGCTTACCTCTATTAGAACGACTAAAATTTTTAGCCATTTATAGCACTAACTTAGATGAATTTTACATGATAAGGGTGGCTGGACTTAAGCAACTTTATGAACACAAAATCATCTCTAGAGGCACTGATAACACAACCCCTGAAGAGCAACTAGAAAAAATAGAACGCTACCTAGCGCTTGAAATTGAAGAAATGGAATTAGAATTTCAAAAAATTCAAGCTTTGCTGGCTCAAAAAAAACTTTGCGTGAGTGCTTATAACAAACTCACTCCACTCCAAAAAGCTAAGGCTAAAAATTACTTTTTAGAGCAACTCTATGCATTAGTTTTGCCTTTCAAGCTTGATTCTTCACACACTTTTCCGCCTTTATCTAACTTGACCTTTGCGCTCTTTGCAAAAATCAAAGAGAAAAAAACTCAAAACATCTCTTACGCACTCATCAAATTACCCACCTTCACAGCTCGTTTTATAGAGCTAGAAAAGGGCTTGTTTGTGCTTGCTGAAGAAATTGTAGAAGCGCATTTACAAGATTTGTTTTTAGGGCATGAAGTCTTGGAGTGTATGGCTTTTAGAGTAACTTGTGATGCAGATATTGAAATTGCAGAAGATGAAGCTCACGATTATGTGGATTTGATGAGCGAAGGCTTAAGAAAACGCAATCAGGGCGAAATCGTGCGCTTACAGACCCAAGGGGGTAGCCAGGAGCTTTTAAACACCTTGTTAGCATCTTTAAGAAGCTTTCAAACCCACTTTCATGATAAGCTTAAACTCTCTGGTATGCATATTTATAAAAGTGCAACCATGCTGGGTTTAGGGGATTTATGGGAGTTAGTTAATCATAGTGATTTTAAAACGCTCAAATCGCCTAACTTCACGCCTAAGATTTTACCCCCACTTGATGAAAGCGACTTGTTTAAAGCTATAGAAGAACAGGATTTATTACTCTTTCACCCCTATGAAAGTTTTGAACCTGTAATTGATTTGATAGAGCAAGCCACTAATGACCCAACAACCCTTTCTATCAAAATGACTCTTTATCGTGTGGGCAAGCATTCACCCATTGTCAAAGCCTTAATTGAAGCAGCAAGTAAAATCCAAGTGAGCGTTTTAGTAGAATTAAAAGCCCGCTTTGATGAAGAAAGTAATTTACACTGGGCAAAGGCTTTAGAAAAGGCGGGGGCATTAGTGGTTTATGGCATTCTTAAACTTAAAGTGCATGCCAAAATGCTTGTTATTACCAAAAGGATAGACAATCGTTTGTGCCATTTTACCCATTTAAGCACAGGTAATTACAACCCCTTAAGCGCGAGAATTTATACTGATGTGAGTTTTTTTAGCGCTAAAAATGAAATCGCCAACGATATTATCAAGCTCTTTCATTCGCTTCTTACTAGTAGTGCAACAAGCAACACCCTAAACACTCTTTTTATGGCACCCAAACAGATTAAAAATCAAATCATTGAGCTGATTCAAAACGAAATCAAGCACTCAAAAGAAGGCTATATCATTTTAAAAGCAAACGCTCTAGTGGATAGCGAAATCATTGAATGGCTTTATAAAGCATCTCAAAAAGGGGTCAAAATTGATTTGATAATTAGGGGAGTTTGTTGTTTAAAGCCCCTAGTCAAAGGCTTAAGTGAGAATATTAGAGTATATTCTATTGTAGGAAAATACCTAGAGCATGCACGCATTTATTATTTTAAACATACTAACATCTATTTTTCTAGTGCGGATTTAATGCCAAGAAATTTAGAAAGGCGTGTGGAGTTGCTCATTCCAGCCACAAGTCCAAAGATTGCAAATAAATTGTTGCGTATTTTAGAAATTCAATTAAAAGACACCATGAAACGCTACGAATTGGATTCTAAGGGTAATTACACTAGAATTTCAAACCCAAACACCCCTTTAAATTCGCAAGATTATTTTGAAGCACAAACTCTCAAAATGGGTGCTTATTTAGATGAAGTAGAGGATTGAATAATGTTTTATCCATTATTGAAAAAATATTTTTTTAGCCTAGATGCTGAGGTTGCTCATGAAAGAGTTTGTAAGGCATTAAGAGTGCTTTCTAGAACGCCTTTTTGGTGCACTTTAACTCACGCTAAGTTTGGCTACACAGACCCTAGACTTAAGAATGAGATTTTAGGCTTAAATTTCCCTAACCCCCTAGGATTAGCCGCAGGCTTTGATAAAAATGCTTCGGTGCTTAGGGCTTTAATTGCATTTGGTTTTGGCTACTTAGAAGCAGGCACTTTGACAAATGTTGCCCAAAGTGGAAATGAAAAGCCTAGACTTTTCAGACACATTGAAGAAGAGTCCTTACAAAATGCTATGGGGTTTAATAATTACGGAGCCATTTTAGGGGTTAGGGCTTTCAATCGCTTTGCCCCCTATAAAACCCCTATCGGTATTAATTTGGGCAAGAATAAACACATTAAACAAATTCATGCCCTAGAAGATTACAAAGCCGTTTTAACCAAATGTCTTAGTATCGGCGATTATTATGCGTTCAATCTTTCTTCGCCTAACACCCCTAATTTAAGAGATTTACAAAACAAAGCGTTTGTAAGCGAGCTTTTTTGTATGGCTAAAGAAATGACTCATAAGCCCTTATTTTTAAAAATCGCCCCTGATTTAGAAATAGACAACATGTTAGAAATTGTAAGTAGTGCTATTGAAGCGGGAGCAAATGGTATTATTGCTACAAACACTACCATTGACACAAGCCTTGTAAGTGCTCCTAAAGAAGTGGGGGGCTTGAGTGGAAAATGCTTGAGCAAGAAAAGTCGTGAAATTTTTAAAGAATTAGCTAAGGCCTTTTTTAAAGAGAGTGTTCTCATTTCTGTAGGGGGAATTAGTGATGCCAAAGAAGCTTATGAAAGGATTAAAATGGGAGCGAGCCTATTGCAAATTTATAGTGCTTTTATTTACAAAGGGCCAAATTTATGCCAAAATATTCTTAAAGATTTGGTAAAATTACTTCAAAGAGATGGATTTTCTAGCGTCAAAGAGGCTGTAGGAGCGAATTTAAGATGAATTATTTTGGGTCTTCTGGTAAAAGATTTTTGGGGCTTTGTTCTGTCTTGTTAGTAACATTAGGAGCAAGCATGCACGCAAAGTCTTACTTACCCAAACATGAGAGCATTACTTTAAAAAATGGATTGCAGGTTGTAAGCGTTCCCTTAAGCAATAAAAGTGGGGTCATAGAAGTTGATGTGCTTTACAAGGTAGGCTCTAGGAATGAAATCATGGGCAAGAGCGGTATCGCTCACATGTTAGAGCATTTAAATTTTAAAAGCACTAAAAATCTCAAGGCCGGCGAATTTGATAAAACCGTCAAGCGTTTTGGTGGCGTGAGTAACGCTTCTACAAGCTTTGATGTAACACGTTATTTTATTAAAACCAGTCAGGCTAACTTAGATAAATCTTTAGAGCTATTTGCTGAAACTATGGGTTCTTTGAATTTGAAAGAAGATGAGTTTTTACCTGAGCGTCAAGTGGTTGCAGAAGAGAGATTATGGCGGACTGATAATTCTCCTATTGGCATGCTTTACTTCCGTTTCTTTAATACCGCTTATGTTTATCATTCTTACCATTGGACGCCCATTGGCTTTATGGGAGATATTCAAAATTGGACACTAGAAGACATCAAAAAATTTCATTCGCTCTACTACCAGCCTAAGAATGCTATCGTTTTAGTGGTAGGTGATGTTGATTCCAAAAAGGTCTTTGAACTCACCAAAAAACACTTTGAATCCCTGAAGAATCTCAATGATGAAGCTATTTCAAGCCCCCATATGAAAGAGCCTAAGCAAGATGGGGCTAGAATGGCAGTTGTGCATAAAGAAGGGGTTCAATTAGAATGGGTGGCGTTAGGCTATAAGGTACCTGCCTTCAAGCATAGAGACCAGGTGGCTTTAGATGCGTTGAGCATGCTCTTGAGTGGAGGTAATAGCTCTTGGCTTCAAAGTGAATTAGTAGATAAGAAACGCTTAGCTTCTCAGGCCTTCTCTCATAATATGCAATTACAAGATGAAAGCGTATTTTTATTTATTGCTGGGGGTAATCCTAATGTTAAGGCCGAGGCTCTGAAAAAAGAAATCGTGGGGCTTTTAGAAAAGCTTAAAAAAGGTGGAATCACTCAGTCTGAGTTAGACAAGCTAAAGATTAATCAAAAAGCTGATTTTATTTCTAATTTAGAAAATTCTAGCGATGTGGCGGGGCTTTTTGCGGATTACTTGGTGCAAAATGATATTCAAGGACTCACAAGCTATCAGCAACAATTTTTAGATTTAAAGGTGAGCGATTTGGTGCGTGTAGCTAATGAATATTTTAAAGACGCTCAATCAACCACCGTGTTTTTGAAACCTTAAAAAGAGTCATTTGGCATGCAATTTAGTTCGGCTAGTGCGTTAATTACGCCTTTTAAAAAAGATTTGAGCGTTGATGAAATCGCCTATGAAGCTCTGATTAAACGCCAAATTTATCAAGGCATGGATGCATGCGTTCCTGTAGGTACGACTGGAGAGTCCGCTACACTCACTCACAAAGAGCATATGCGTTGCATTGAAATCGCTGTGGAAACTTGTAAAAACACCCCCACGCCCAACAATACACATATGAAAGTATTAGCTGGAGTAGGCAGTAACGCTACTAGCGAGTCTCTTTCTTTGGCACGATTTGCTCAAAAAATAGGTGCAGATGCGATTTTATGTGTGAGTCCTTATTATAATCGCCCCATTCAACAAGGTTTATTTGAACATTATAAAACCATTGCTCAATCTGTTGAAATTCCTATAATGCTTTATGATGTGCCAAGTCGCACGGGTGTATCTATTGAAGTTTCAACCGCTCTTAGGCTCTTTAGAGAAGTTTCTAATATTAAAGCCATTAAAGAAGCTTCAGGGTCTTTAAAAAGAGTGATAGAATTGCACCACTATGAAAAGGATTTTAAAATTTTTAGTGGCGAGGATTTGCTCAATCACTCCATTATATTTTCAGGTGGTAGTGGCGTGATTTCAGTAACCGGAAATCTAATGCCAAACTTAATTTCTAAAATGGTATCTCATGCTTTAAATAAACAATACCAAGAGGTTTTAGAAATTCAAAACAAACTTTTTGATTTGCATCAAGCGCTTTTTGCAGAAACTAATCCTATTCCTATTAAGACGGCCATGCATCTAGCTGGACTGATTAAAAACCCTAACTATAGGTTACCCTTAGTAGCTCCAAGTAAGGAAACTTTTAAACTTTTAGAAAAAACTTTACAACAATATGAGGTTATTTTATGAATTCAAATTCTTGCAACCACACCAACCACATCAACCATATGAAAGGCAGAACACTTGTAATCAGTGGTGCTACAAGGGGTATCGGTAAGGCTATTTTATATCGTTTTGCTCAAAATGGCGTGAATATTGCTTTCACCTACAATAAGAATGTTGAAGAAGCTAACAAAATTATAGATGACATCAAAAAGCAATATTCTGTTCAAGCAAAAGCCTATCCCCTTAATGTTTTAGAGCCTGAACAATACAGTGAGCTTTTTAAACAAATTGATACGGATTTTGATAGGGTGGATTTCTTTATCTCTAATGCAATTATTTATGGGCGTTCGGTTGTAGGAGGGTTTGCCCCCTTTATGCGTTTAAAACCTAAGGGGTTAAATAACATCTACACCGCAACGGTCTTAGCATTTGTTGTGGGGGCACAAGAAGCAGCAAAACGCATGCAAAAGATTGGTGGTGGGGCGATTGTAAGCTTAAGCTCTACAGGAAATCTTGTTTATATGCCAAATTACGCCGGGCATGGCAATTCTAAAAACGCTGTAGAAACCATGGTAAAATACGCCGCTACCGATTTGGGTGAATTTAATATTAGAGTCAATGCTGTTAGTGGTGGACCTATTGATACTGATGCCCTAAAGGCATTTCCAGACTACGCTGAAATCAAACAAAAAGTAGAAGAGCAATCCCCCTTAAAACGCATGGGTAACCCTAACGACTTGGCTGGAGCAGCTTATTTTCTATGCGATGAAAAGCAGAGTGGGTGGCTCACAGGTCAAACCATTGTTGTAGATGGTGGAACCACCTTTAAGTAAAGACTTTTCTTGCAAAATACTATCCATATCAACCACAGCAAAGAGTTGCAATTAGTGAAAAAATGCTTGCTCTATTATTTTTTTGCTCCTTTAAGCGGTGTCATTCTTTGTGCAGTTTTAATCGCACTCAAAGGGGCGATAGTCTTTCAAGTCTCTACGCAATTTGTGAATAAAGATTTTTTAACTTACGCTATTTTGCTCGCTCTTTTTTTATGTGTTTTAGGATTTATTGCTGGAGCGATTGGGTTTTATCAGTTAGCTAAAATTACGCATAATTTATGTTTATTTGAAAATTTTGTCTTCAGTTTTTTAGCCATTGCTCTATGCTCTCTACTAGGTTACTTTCTTCCTAATGCTAAAAATACGCTCTCATTAATAGGTAATGGTGTCTCTATTTTTTATCTATACAAGCTCTATAGAGAGTTAAGCCTTTGCACTCAAGACAAGCATTTTTTTATGGGGTTTAGATTATTGCTCTTTAGTCTTATGCTTGCTTTTTTAGGCATTTTACTCCACTCAAGCCTAAATGTTATTTTTTTAATGGTCGCTATGGTTTTGATGTGCGTGGCTCTTACTTTTTTGGGGCGTGCGTTTTTAAAATTCTCACAAGTTTCTTTTAAAGCATGAAATTTTTAAAACTTTTACCCAACTCACTGACGATTTTACGCATTATTCTAGCCTTATTTTTATTGTTCTTATTATTAAACACGCACACTTATTTCAACCACTTAAGTTTTTTTGAAATAAATATGCTCTCTTCTTGTGTTTTTTTATTTGCCGCATTTACAGATTTACTTGATGGCTATATCGCTAGAAATTATCAGGCTAAATCTCGTTTTGGAGAAATCTTTGACCCCCTAGCAGATAAAATGCTTATCTTAAGTGCCTTTTTAGGATTAGTGCATTTGGGGCGTGTGGATGCGTGGATTCCTTTTATTATTTTGGGGCGTGAGTTTTTTATTTCAGGGCTAAGGGTCTTAGCTGCTAATGAAAAAAAAGATATTCCTGTAAGCAAACTAGGCAAATACAAAACCGCTCTTCAAGTCTTAGCCATTAGCTCTTTGCTCGCTAATTTAGCTTATGCTCATGTATTTGTGGCTGTAGCTGTTTTTGCAACGATTTACTCAGGACTAGACTACACCATAAAATATTATAAATCTTAATTTTAAAGTTTTCATCATCATCTCTTTGAGAAAGTTACCTAAATTATCATTTTATTTTTTGTTATAATTCAAGCTATTTTCTCATTTTTCAAAGGGGTGTCGCATGGACAATACAAACACAACGCATTCACAAAGCAAGCTTAAAAGAGACATCAAAATGCGTCATCTCTTGATGATTGCTTTTGGAGGAGCGATTGGAACAGGGCTTTTTGTAGGAACAGGAGGTAATATCGCTAGTGCAGGCCCCTTAGGCACTCTCATTGCTTATTGTTTTGGGGGACTTGTGGTGTATTGCATCATGCTCTCTTTGGGCGAATTAGCAAGCTTTTATCCAACCACAGGAAGCTTTGGAGACTATGCGGCTAAATTCATAGGTCCTGGCACAGGCTACATGGTCTTTTGGATGTATTGGCTTGGCTGGGTCATAACGGTTGCACTAGAATATATCGCCATAGGCATGCTTATGCAACGCTGGTTTGCTGACATTCCTATCCATTATTGGGTTGTTGCTTGTATTCTTTTGGTTTTTTTATTAAATTTCTTTTCAGTCAAAATTTTTGCTGAAGGGGAGTTTGTTTTTAGCCTTGTTAAAGTTTTAGCGGTTATTTTTTTTATTGCCATTGGAGTTGTGGGCATTCTTTATCAAATCTATTTGAATGGGTTTAACTCTATTTTTGATAATTTTCATTTTGGCGATAAGGGCTTTTTTCCTAATGGAAGCACGGCTGTTTTTAGTGCCATGCTGGCTGTCATTTTTGCTTTTACCGGCACAGAAGTCATTGGCGTTGCTGTAGGAGAGACTAAAAATGCAAGTGAAGTTATGCCAAAAGCGATTAAAGCGACCTTATGGCGGATTGTATTTTTCTTTTTAGGCTCTGTGTTTGTGATTTCAGTCTTTTTACCCATGAATGATTCTTCTATCACACAAAGCCCTTTTGTAAGCGTTTTGGAACGCATTAATTTACCTTTTGTAGGCATGGGCATTCCCTATGTAGCTGATGTGATGAATATGGTTATTATCACAGCTATGTTCTCTACTGCAAATTCAGGACTTTATGGAGCAAGCCGTATGATTTATGGGCTATCAGAGCAAAAAATGTTTTTTAAGGCTTTTTCTAAACTCAACCAACAAGGCACCCCCACAAATGCTATGATTTTTTCCATTTTCTTTTCTCTCATAGGGCTTTTAGTTCAGTTCTACGCTAAAGAAAGCGTTGTGGAAGCCTTTATTAATGTGATTAGCTTCACGGTAATTATCGTATGGGTTAGCGTATCCATTTCACAATATGCTTTCCGCAAACAATATCTAAAAGCGGGGCATTCCCTAGATGATTTACCCTATAAAGCCCCCTTTCTACCCTTTTTACAGCTCGTAGGAATCACAGGTTGTATCATCGGCGTGATTGGTTCTGCTATGGATAAAGAGCAACGCATTGGAATGGTTCTAACCATTATTTTTGCCATTATCTGCTACATTGGATACTATTTTACACAAAAAGCTAATCAAAATAATAAAAAAGATTTGATATAATCTCTTTTTAAATTTTGAAATCTAGCCTTATTAAGGAAGCAACATGATGAAGAAAGCCTTTTTTATTTCATTAACTCTAGCACTGAGTTTGAACGCTGGCAGTATCCAGATTCAAGACATGCCAAAAGTCAAAGAGCGAGTGAGCGTTCCATCTAAAGATGATACAATTTATTCTTATCATGATTCTATTAAGAATTCTATCAAAGCGGTGGTCAATATCTCTACTGAAAAAAAGATTAAAAATAGTTTTATGGGCGGTGGTATGTTTAGCGACCCGTTCTTCCAGCAGTTCTTTGGAGATTTAGGTGGTATGGTGCCTAAAGAAAGAATGGAGAGAGCCTTAGGCAGTGGGGTGATTATCTCTAAAGATGGCTATATTGTTACCAACAACCATGTCATTGATGGGGCAGATAAAATTAAAGTTACCATTCCAGGAAACAATAAAGAATATTCCGCCACTTTAGTAGGCACTGATTCTGAAAGCGATTTAGCTGTGATTCGCATTACAAAAGATAATTTACCCACGATTAAATTCTCTGATTCTAATGATATTTTAGTGGGCGATTTGGTCTTTGCTATCGGTAATCCTTTTGGAGTGGGTGAGAGCGTTACTCAAGGCATTATTTCAGCACTCAATAAAAGCGGCATTGGACTTAATAGCTACGAAAATTTCATTCAAACGGATGCCTCTATCAATCCCGGAAATTCTGGGGGTGCGTTAATTGATAGCCGTGGTGGGTTAATTGGAATCAATACCGCCATTCTTTCCAAAACCGGTGGAAATCATGGCATCGGTTTTGCCATTCCTTCTAACATGGTTAAAGATATTGTTTCTCAGCTCATCAAAACCGGTAAAATTGAGCGGGGTTACTTGGGCGTAGGCTTGCAAGATGTGAGCAGCGATTTGCAAAATTCTTATGACAATAAAGAGGGAGCGGTTGTTATTAGCGTAGAAAAAGACTCACCAGCCAAAAGGGCAGGAATTTTAGTGTGGGATTTAATCACTGAAGTGAATGGTAAAAAAATCAAAAACACCAACGAATTAAGAAATCTTATCGGCTCTATGCTACCTAATCAAAAGGTTACATTAAGGGTTATGAGAGATAAGAAAGAAAGAAGTTTCACACTCACTCTAGCAGAGAGAAAAAATCCTAATAGGAAAGAAACAAGTTCCACTCAAGGCGATGCACAAGGTCAGTTAAACGGACTTAAAGCAGAAGATTTAACCCCTAAAACAAGAAAAAGCATGCGGTTAGGCGATGATATACAAGGGGTGGTTATCGCTCAAGTGAATGAAAATTCACCAGCAGAGCAAGCGGGCTTTAGACAAGGTAATATCATCACAAGAATTGAAGATGTTGAAATTAAAAGCATTGCTGATTTTAACCATGCCTTAGACAAATATAAAGGTAAGCCCAAACGCTTCTTAATTTTAGATTTGAATCAGGGCTATCGCCTTATTTTGGTTAAATAACACGCTAGACATGTCTTTTATCAAAGTAAATGGGGAGACTTTTCAAGTTTCTTTAGAGGTCTTAGAAGAAAATACAAACTCTCTTAGCAATGAAGAAGCGTTAAAAATGCTTGCCAAACAAACAAGCGTCATCTTACTTAGTGCTGGAGATTCTAGGCGTTTTTCTCAAACGATTAAAAAGCAATGGCTACGCTCTTGTCATACTCCCCTATGGCTAAGTGTTTATCACAGCTTTAAAGAAGCCCTAGACTTTGATGAAATTGTTTTAGTAGTGAGTGAGCTAGACTATATTTATATCAAACGCCACTATCCAGAAATCAAGCTTGTAGTAGGCGGAGCCTCACGACAAGAGTCTGTGAATAATGCTCTAAAAATTATTGATAGTGCTTATGTGCTTACAAGCGATGTGGCTAGGGGTTTGGTAGATATAAAAGTGCTTGAGAATTTGTTTTTGACTTTGAATCAAACCAATCATTATTGTATCGCCCCCTACTTACCATGCTATGATAGTGCAATTTATTATAATGAAATTTTAGACAGAGAAGCCATCAAACTCATTCAAACTCCGCAATTGAGCCACACCAAAACACTTCAATTAGCCTTAGCTCAAGGAGAGTTTAAAGACGAAAGCACCGCTATTTTACAAGCTTTTCCTAACCTTGTAAGCTATATTGAAGGTAGTAGCCATTTACATAAACTCACTACAAGTGATGATTTGAAGCATTTTACACCTTTTTTTAACCCTTCAAATGACACTTTCATAGGTATAGGCTTTGACACGCATGCCTTCATTAGAAATAAACCCATGGTTTTAGGCGGGGTTACTTTGGATTGTGAATTTGGGTTAAAAGCCCACAGCGATGGCGATGCCCTTTTGCATGCGATTATTGATGCGATTTTAGGTGCGATTAAAGCTGGAGATATTGGAGAGTGGTTTGCAGATGATGATGAGCGTTATAAAAACGCTGATTCGAGCGTGCTTTTAAAAATTGTATTGGATTTTGCTCAAAGTATTGGGTTTGAGCTATTAGAAGTTGGGGCGAGTATATTGAGCGAAATCCCTAAGATTACTCCCTATAAGCCGGTGATTTTAGAAAATTTGAGCCGTCTTTTAGGCTTGAAAAAATCTCAAATCAGTCTCAAAGCCACTACGATGGAAAAAATGGGCTTTATTGGAAAACAAGAAGGATTATTAGCTCAAGCGCATGTGAGTATGGGCTATAGGAAAACGATTTGAAAATTTTATTATCAAATGCTATAAAGGAAAAATAGATGAAAATCTTAATCATTGAAGACGATTTAGCACTTGCAAGAAGCATTTCCCACAATTTACATGATTTAGGGCATACTTGCGAGATTATCTCTAGCATTTCTCAAGAAAACAAAGAGCCTTATGATGTGATTTTAGTTTCTTCTAAGGTTTGCACTCAAGGGCGTTGTGAGCATTTTGTGCGTTATAACTCTAAGCAAATTATTATCATGATGGCTTCACATGTCAATGAAGATGGCGTGAATAAGCCCATTCAAGCTGGAGCGAGAGACTATATTTTAAAACCTTTTAAAATGGACGAATTGTTGCGTAAGATTCAATACCACAAAGCCTATCAAGAAATGACCGCTCGCATTGGGTTTTATGAAAATTACTTGGATTTTATCCATGCTGAATTGCCCTTGCCTAAAGATTTCTCTTACAGACCGCCCTTTGTGATTCACACGCAATCTCAAGACCTTGCTAACGCTTATTTATTGCAATATGCTAAAGAAAAACAAATGGATTTTTCTTTCTTCTCTTTAAAAGACACGACTTGGAAAGAGTTATACAAAAATAAAGACAAATTGGAACGCCCCTTTTACATCACGCATTTAGAAGAACTCAAAAAAGATGAGCAAGTCAAGTTGCTAGAATTAGCTCTTTCATGCCCTATTGTGCTGTCTTATACCCATAAAGAACCTTTAGATTTTCCTAGAGTTGTTACCATAGAAAGCGAAAACAAACCCCTAGCCTTATTCAACAATAACGCGCAATTTCTTTCTATCCAAGAATATGAAAAAGAAGCTATCAAACATTTTTCTTGTGCATGCACTGACACTGAGCTGGCGAGCAAGCTTGGCATTAGCCGTAAAAGCCTTTGGGAAAAACGCCGTAAATACAATTTACCCCGCAAATAAAATTTTATTTGGGGTTTTTATCCCACACACTTAAATAAAATCCCTTCTTAAAATAGTAAAAGAGTTTATTATTTGCTATAATAGTGAGTTTGTAAAAATAAAACACAAGGATTAGCAATCAAACAGGCACGCTATAAATCAAGGCATTCTAGAGTCCTTTTGCTGGATATTGATTGTGTTATTCCTAATATTGTTAGGCGTTTGCTTTCTAACAAAACGCTTCCTAAGAAATTCGCAACTTGTAGCCTACAAGAAGTGGGTGTAGTCTTTCTTACCACTCAAATCCTGTCTATCATGCGCAAGACTAATTGCTCTAAAACCCTTTTCTTCATCACTAGGGGTAGGGAGAGTTTTCGTTATCAATTATGCGATTATTATAAGAAAAAACGCCGTCAATTTGATGAAGATTTTAGAACTCTTTTAAAGGCTTTAAAAATCGCTTTGGTTGAAAAATACCCTTTTAAAAAAGGGGCTAGGATTCAAGGCGAGCATTGTTTTGAATACGAAGCTGACGATATTATCTCTTTTTATAAAAAGAAAAATCCCAAGCATTATGTGATAGCCAGCATGGATAAAGATGTCCTATACTCTAATAGTGGCTCTCATTTCAATTTGAAAACAGAGACTTTTTTTAATGTTAGCAAAAGAGAAGCCCAGTTTTTTGCCTACTATCAATGTATTGTAGGAGATAAGGGGGATAATATTCGTGGGGTTAAGGGAGTTGGCGAGATTAATTACAGAGATTTTTTAAACGAGCAAGCCAAAGAGCATGAATTATGGGAACAAACCATACAAGCTTTCAAAATCAAAGAAAATTTGAGCGATGTGGAAGCTAAAGAAAAAGCCCTTTTAAACATGCGTCTAGTCAATATGCACCAGATGACTCATCATGGTGCTATCAAACTCTGGGAGCCTAAGTTCAAACCACAAAGAGCTTTTTTTTACAAAAGAGTAAGGCTACAAAATCCTAATTTTAAAAAGAGTTCCTAAACATTTAAAACGAAAATTTTCCAAAAACGATAAAGGAACTATTTCCAAAACTCTTTTTAGTGGCTTTAGAATTGTGGGCATATACATACCCCCCACCCGCTTCAAAATCCAAGCTCTTATAAGTCCAAATCCTGTAACTACTCATCAAAGAATACTCTTGATAATTTCCAAAGGCTATCATCACATCTAAACGCATCTTATTAGTCTTAAGCCCACCAAAAACATAACCTGAAATACTGGAATTAGCAAAATAAATGGCTGGCACACCCGGTGCGTTAATCCCACGACCATAGAATTTTGTCCTATCATTAAAAGTCCATAAATAACCCTTATTATTTGGTGCAGGAACCATATAAAAACCCATTCCGAAATTAAAAATTCCGTATTTAAAAGTTTGGTCTATCATAAACAAGCCGGTGTTTTTAGCACTTGTAGTGGCGTTGGTGTTGCCATATTGATACATGCCCTGTGCTAAAGTGTGCAAAGTAAAACCTTTAGCGATAGAAGTAGCATATTCAAACTTACCCCCCACTTGAACTAGAACATTTTCAGTAGGCATAGGTAAACGAGTGTCTATCAAAACAAAAGGACTGAATTTAAAATTTTCTTTCTTGTATTCTGTGCCTAGTGCAAACACTTCTCCGCCTACATACAAGCGTTTAGACACAGGATTATAGGATGCCAGAGTGTTTAAAGTGGTAGCGATACGATTGCCCTGTTCTTTATTGACTTGATGCCCATTATAAAGCATACTATCCATAAAAATTCCAAAATAACGCATAGAATTTTGCTCTATGACTACAGATGCCCCTTGAATATTGCCCCCTATCCAATCAAAATCCACAAAATCCGTATCAAATCGCCCTAAAGCCACTTTAAAACGCTGAGTGGTGTATTTGAGATAAGCATCTGAAACATCGCCAGCACTTAGATAGGGTTTAACATTTTTAGAGCTACCTAAAAAATTGCCTAAACCGATATAAATGTTTGCCAAACGCTGTTTGTTATAAACATTCCAAGCACCGATAGCTCCAATGCCAAATGACCATCCATTGTTATAAGAAAAATCCACTCCAAGGCGTGTCAAAGCCCCCACATAACTATGCGGATTTCTTTGCATGCCTTGATTGTATAATAACCCTAGATACCCAAAGGGGCTAACTGAAATCTCCAAAGCCTTTAAGGGGTAAAGCCCCAACAATAACCCCCATAACACCAGGCTATAGCACTGATTCTTTTCTTTCCTATACCACATCTTGTATCGCATCAAGCAAACTCTAATAAAACCCCAAATCATTCGTTAATGTGTTTTCATTTAATCAAAATATTCTAATTAAAATTCAATTTAATTGTGCTGAAACCAAACAAAAAACGACAAGTTTTCCACTCATTCAAGCTCAAATCACATGAAATTATCAACTAACTTGATTGACTAACGCTAAAGATTTATGATAGCATTTATTCTAATAAAACTATTTTATAAGGTAAGTATCCATGAGTAAGAGTTTATACCAGACTTTAAATGTGAGCGAAAACGCCAGCCAAGATGAAATCAAAAAATCTTATCGCCGTTTAGCTAGACAATACCATCCTGATTTGAATAAGACCAAAGAAGCCGAAGAAAAATTTAAAGAAATCAACGCCGCTTATGAAATCTTAAGCGATGAAGAAAAACGCCGTCAATACGACCAGTTTGGAGACAATATGTTTGGCGGACAACACTTTAGTGATTTTGCTAGAAGCCGTGGCTCTAGTGAAAATTTAGATGATATTTTAAGCTCTATTTTTGGAAGGGGGGGCTTTTCACAAGGATTTTCTCAAAACGCACAGGGCTTTTCTAGTTTTGGTTTTTCTAATTTCGCCCCTGAAAATTTAGACATTACCACCACTTTAAATGTGTCTGTCCTAGACACCCTTTTAGGTAATAAAAAGCAAGTCATTATCAATAATGAGACCTTTAACATTAAAATTCCTATCGGCGTAGAAGAAGGCGAAAAAATTAGGGTGCGTAATAAAGGGAAAATGGGGCGAATGACTAGGGGTGATTTGCTCCTACAAATCCATGTTGAAGAAGATGAAATTTATAGGCGTGAAAAAGATGATATTATTCAAATCTTTGACTTACCCTTAAAAATGGCTCTTTTTGGGGGTAAAATTGAAATTGTGGCTTGGCATAAAACCCTAACTTTAACCATTCCACCTAACACAAAGGCTATGCAAAAATTCCGTGTTAAAGCCCAAGGGGTTAAAAACAGAAAAACTTCGCATACAGGAGATTTGTATTTACAAGCTCGTTTAATCTTACCTAAAGTTGAAGAGCTATCTGATGAATTAAGAGCGTTATTAGAAAAGGAATTATAAGGGATATGCTATGTGTGATTATGATGAACCGCTTTATTTAATCAGTGTTGTAGCTAAAATCCTAGATGTGCATCCTCAAACCTTGCGGCAATATGAAAAAGAAGGTTTGATAGAGCCTAACAGAACCGGTGGAAAAATGCGTCTGTATTCTCAACGAGACATGGATAAAATTAAGACTATTTTACGCCTTACAAGAGATATGGGGGTTAATCTAGCGGGCGTAGATATTATTTTACGCTTGAAAGAAAAATTAGACGAATTAGATAATCTCAATAAAGAATTGCAAAACGCTCTTCACAAACGCTCTAAAGATAACACAACCTTAATGAAAAATTTAAATACCCCTACTGATTCTTATGAATTGATTTTATTTAAAAAATGAGCTTGACTTCTCTTTTAAACCCAAAAAGCCTAGAAGATTTTTTAGGGCAAGAGCATTTAATAGGAAGAGATACCCCCCTATTTAAAGCCTTACGCTCAAAACACTTTCCGCATGCCTTTTTCTATGGCCCACCAGGCGTGGGTAAAACAAGCTTGGCTCAAATCATCGCTCACACTTTAGAACGCCCTATTCTCTCGTTTAATGCGACCGATTTTAAGCTTGATGATTTGCGTCTTAAACTCAAAAATTACCAAAATGCCCTTTTAAAACCGATTGTTTTTATTGATGAAACCCACAGATTGAATAAAACCCAGCAAGAATTTTTACTCCCCATTATGGAGAAAGATTTTGCTCTCATCTTAGGGGCTAGCACACAAGACCCTAACTACAGCCTAAGCCATGCCATTCGTTCAAGAAGTTTCATTTTTGAATTAACCCCCCTAAAAAATAGCGAATTAGAAAAACTTTGCTCTAAAGCCTTAAAATTGCTAGACAAACAAATAGAACCTAGCGCTAAAGTTTATCTTTTAAATAACAGTGCCGGTGATGCTAGAGCGTTATTGAATCTCTTAGATTTGAGTGCCAAAATAGAAAATCCTATCACTTTAGAAACCCTAAAATCCTTACGCCCCCATAGTCTAAATGACGGAGCCTGCAGCGATGATACCCATTATAATCTTATCAGTGCGTTAATCAAGTCTTTAAGGGGAAGCGATGAAAACGCTTCTTTATACTATCTAGCACGCCTAATTGCTGGCGGAGAAAATCCTGAATTTATCGCAAGAAGGCTTGTTATTTTTGCGAGTGAAGACATAGGCAACGCTAATCCAAACGCCCTTAATCTAGCCACTTCATGCTTATTTTCAGTCAAACAAATCGGCTATCCAGAAGCTCGCATTATTTTGAGTCAATGCGTGATTTATTTGGCTTGTTCGCCTAAGTCTAACACGGCTTATAAAGCCATAAACAAAGCCCTAGATTGTATTAAAAAAGGGGGGCTTTATCCTATTCCTAAGCACCTACTACCTAATGCCAAAGATTATCTTTACCCACACGATTATAATGGCTATGTGAAACAAGACTATTTAGAAAAACCCTTAGAATTTGTTTGTTCTCAAGGCATAGGGTTTGAAAAAACCTTGAAAGAATGGTTAGAGAAAATAAAGTCTGTTTGACTCGCTTAGCTGGATAAAAATTAACATTTCTTATCAAATTTAAATAATAATGAGTTTTATTTAGTTTTCATCTCATTATTATATGTTATAATATTGTCGTTATGAAAATCATTTTATATACAAAGGAAATATTTAACCATGAAAAGATTAGAAACTTTGGAATCCATTTTAGAGCGTTTGAGAATGTCTATCAAAAAGAATGGACTAAAAAATTCTAAGCAACGAGAAGAAGTCGTGAGCGTTTTATATCGTAGTGGCACGCACCTAAGCCCTGAAGAAATCACACATTGTATCCGCCAAAAGGATAAAAATACAAGCATTTCCTCAGTGTATCGCATTTTAAATTTCCTAGAAAAAGAAAATTTTATCTGTGTTTTAGAGACTTCAAAAAGCGGACGGCGTTATGAAATTGCGGCTAAAGAACATCATGATCATATCATTTGTTTGCATTGCGGTAAGATCATTGAATTTGCCGACCCTGAAATTGAACACCGCCAAAACGAAGTCGCTAAAAAGCATGAAGCCAAACTCATTAGCCATGACATGAAATTATTTGTATGGTGTAAAGAATGCCAAGAAAAGGAAGGTTAAATCAAGGACTAGCTTGAATGGTTTTAAGGACTTCATTCAAGTTAAAACGCTTGAGTTTTAGGGCTTTAACTTGTTCATTGCTCATGCGTTTCCAAATGAAGGTTTTGCCTACATACCCCCATTTGTCATAGCTTGGGGTAAATTCCAAATCCCCCTTTGAATTTTGAGTTACCTTGACATAGTAAGTCTTGCCATCATAAAAATTATAAGCTTTTCCATCTTTATAAGACCTATCGCCCTTTTTGACCAAACCGCTCAAAAACACCACGCCCTTATCGCTACGATTCCTTAGTTCTGGGTTAGGGTTATATTTGTCTTTTCTGGCACTAGAGCCATCTACATTAGAAATACCATAAGCATAAAATTTGCCCTTGTATTTGAAAAATTCCACATAAGAACTTTTCATGTGTAAAAACGCCTGAGTTTGATAGATTCCAGACAGCTCCACAGCCCCTAAAAAGCCAAAAAAGGCTAAGAAAATTATGATTGTAACCATAATATACTATAGCTTAAACTTGATTAGCCCTTTAGGCACCTTAACTACCACCTTAAAAATCGCTTCTGTCATGCGTCTCTCAAAAGACTTGTCATAAAATCTTAACGCATGCACATCATTCTCAAAAAAGATAGCTAACATACCCTTTGTCAAACACAGAAAAGAAGTTTCACAAGCTGGCTCATAAACGATTAAGTCTTTCTTTTCATCATAAGGCGTTTTAAGAGTGGCTTGGCTTCTATCTAGCACCTTAGCTCCTTCAGTCCCTTGAATGATTAACTGAAAATCCACATATTGCTCGTGGCTTTCAAAAAAGCCCTTCTCGCTCTCTCTAGCATGCTCTAAGCAATAGCTCTGTTCTATACTAAACATGCCATGCCCTAAATGAACCCGATGTTCTTTATTTTGAGCAAGACTTAAAATCCTTTGACAAATTTCACTATCTTTTTGTAAAGCATTTTTTAAATACCCATGCAAAATTTCTAATTCTTGCGTTTTCTTAAACAAATGCCCTAGCGAACCCAATGCACCAACAATTGCCATTTTCCTTCCTTCTTTACTATAAAATGATTTAATTTTTCAATTGTTCTAAACGTTCTTTTTTGGTCCCAATATCTGTGATTTGTATGCCAAAATTCCCATCCACAATTACCACTTCGCCCTTAGCAATTACTTTGTCATCTACTAGAATCTCTAAAGGGTCATTCACCAGCTGGTCAAGCTCTACCACACTTCCGATATCCATAGAAACCACATCTTTTAAAATCATCTTTTTTTGACCGATACGCACTTTGACATTCAATTTCACATCTAAAAGCATGCTAATGTTGCGGATTTCTGTATTGTCTAATGCCACTTCATGCTTTTGAGCTTCTATAGACTCTGAAACACTTGCTGAGTTTTGTGGGGTTTCTGTGGGCGAAGAAGTGGCTTCAAATTGATGGCTAAAAGCGGTGGTTGTCAAGAGAATCATTTGGCTTTCTTCAAAAGCTTCCATCTTGAAAGAAAGCACAATAGCCTTAGCATAATCTTCTTTTTTAGGAAGCTCATTAGAAATCTCAGCACTTGTTGTCGTAAAGTTTAATTTAGGAAGCAATTCTTGAGACTTCAAGCTTGTAGCAATCGCTCCAAAAATATTAGAAGCCATTTCTTTAAACGCATCTAAATCATCATTATCCAAATCTTCTTTACTAGCCCCATCACCCCCTAGCATTAAATCACTCAATGAAGTAACCAAACTTGCTGGAGCTAATAATTCAATATGGCTCTCACTCTCGCTTACTGCACTAATAACTACCCTTGCATAAGGCACATTCGCCAAACTTTCCCAAGCTTCTTCATCAGTAGCCACTTCTTTTTTTAATTCTACGCTCGGAGCCTTACCCACTAATCCTTCTAAGGTAGAAATAATCTCTTGGATAAAAATCTTAATAAAATCTTGCATTTCTTACTCTTCTTCTGTCTTCATAATATCGCCCACTTTACCCCTACGCTGTTCTTCTAACATTTCTAAAATTTCTTTAGTCCGCTCTTTTTCACCATAAATCACTTCCTTAATTTGAATGGTTTTTCTATACCCTTGAAACCCTACACTCGCTAAATAACGCTTTTTCTTATGCACGAACACGCTCACTTCATCATTGGCTACCTTATTCAAGCGAATGGTATCCCCCACATCTAAATCTAACACTTCTTTCAAGCTCAAATCTATCGCACCTAAAAACACCATCATATCCACACTCACCCCACTTAGTAAGGCTTGCAATTCTTTATTACGGCTCTTTTTAGAGTTAGTTTCTGAAAGCATTAAATCCCTACTCCCCATTTTAGAAAGAATACTCTCAATAGAGATAACTGGGTAGCAAATATTCATCATGCCACGACTATGTCCGATAATAATTTCTAAGACCACCATAATCGCAATTTCATTTTGAGCCACGATTTGAACCACATTTGCACTAGATTCTTTAGCATCAATAGTAGGAAACATCTCTACTACAGGCAACCAAACTTCTTTCAAAATTTGCATCACTTGGCGCAAAATCGTATCTAGCAAATTCAATTCAATATCGCTAAACTCCCTATTTTGCTCATACGCACTTCCCTTGCCCCCTAGTAATCTGTCAATCATAGGAAAAGCAATGCTAGGATTAATTTCTAAAACCCCAGTTCCGCCCATAGGCTTCATAGAAAAGACATTAAAGCTTGTAGGACTAGGCAAGCTCATTAAAAATTCGCCATAAGTCATTTGGTCAACGCTATGAAGCTGAATTTCTACAATAGAGCGCATGATAGAAGAAATTTGACTAGAGAGATTCCTAGCCATTTTGTCATGGATACTTCTAAAAGAGCGTAGTTGCTCCTTGCTCACACGATTAGGGCGTTTAAAATCATAAAGAGTTACACTGCGTTGGGGAATAATATCTTTTTTTTGGACATTCTGAATATCTACATTTTCATCAACGACTTCTAAAAGCGCATCAATTTCTTCTTGGCTTAAAATATCAGCCATGGCTTGCTCCTAAGGATTTACGCACTTTTTTAATCACTTCTTTGATAATTTGAGAAATGCGTGATTCTGTAATACCTAAAATCTCTTTAATCTCACTCAAATTCAACTCTTCAAAGTAATAGAGCTGGATAAGGGTTTGCTCTCGCTCACTCATTTGACTCAACACTTTTTGGACATGCTCTAACAACTCTTCTACTTCAATTTTTTTAGTGATTTGGTCTTGCTCAATCGCATTAAATTGCTCATCTATAGGCACTAAAGCGTAAATATCAGAAGCTACTTTAGCTTCTCTAATTTTTTCAATGCTTTCACCCAAAACCTGTGCTAAATACTCATCACTAGGCTCTTTTCCATGCTCATTAAGATACTTGGTTGTCTCATTATCAATATTTTTAATCAATTTCCTACTAGAGCGAGAAATCACATCTAAAGAGCGTAAATAATCTAACATCGCTCCATTGACACGAGTTTTTGCATACCCCCAAAAAGAGTCGTTTAACGCACTCTCATAACGCCTAGCTAATTTAATTAATTCTTCAGTGCCGACAGAGACTAGGTCGTTAAAATCAATAGAACTAGGCAAGCGCTCTTTCAAGCGAAACGCCATAGCACGCACCGCTGGTAAATACTGAACAGCTAGTGCATCTTGATTGTGGTGTTGTTGCTTATCATAGGCGTTCAAAACTTTTTCTACGCTTTTTTCCTTAGGAGTCTCTTGTAAATGTTGCATTTCATTGTCCATCATCAAAATCATAACTTCTAATGTAATTTAAAATGCCTGTAACTTCTTTTTCTCGGCTTTTGAACTCATGATTAAAACGAAGTAGTCGCTCTTCTGTGCCTTTCTTATCAAAAAGACAAATATCTAAATCCGTGCAAGCAATAAAAACAGACGCAAATAAAAGCACAATCAAGTAAGAACCAAGCGTCGATACCACCGTCCATAATAAAATACTCTCAGGTTGATTAAATTTCAACACAGAAAACACTAACCCCAAGAAAAATCCCACTACAACAGAAAAGTGTATAAAGTTTTGTATCTTCATTCCAAGCCTATCCCAAATATTTCAAAAGTCTCTTAAAAAAGCTTTTAAAATCTTCTTTTGGTGTTTCTAAAATGCCTGTCTCTAGTTTAGAAACTAAAATACCAGCTATTTGGTCAATAGATTGCGAAAACAAATCATTAGGGGCAATTTTTCGCAAAATCTTTCGCTCCCTAATGTAGCGTTTCAATAAAGAGCTGTTCTCTATCGCTCCTAAGTAATGCAGTTGTAATGAAACAATATTGCTTTTAGCTACCTTAAGCAACCTATCATAAGTTGCCTTGCCTTCTTTAGGCTGTGCCACCATGTTTGTGATAAGAAACAATTCATTTTTATTCTTAGCATTAATTTTTATGCATGCATACGCATCAGTGATGGCTGATGGGTCAGGTGTGGTAACCACCACCACACAATCGCTCGCATTTAAAAACGCTTGCGTAGTGGCTCCAATCCCAGCTCCTGTATCAATAACGATATAATCTAAGGAGCTTAAAACCCCTTCATCATCTACAAATTTATCTAAGGCTTCTGTGCCACTAATATATTTTAAAATTTCTTCGCCACTATCCCCAGGAATGAGACAAAGTCCCGGTTCAATCTCGCAAATAATTTCTTGCAATTTAGCTTCACCTTTGAGAGCGTGCAAAATATTCTTATAAGTTTTTACCCCAAAGATTACATCTAAATTCGCTAAACCAATATCTGCATCAAACACCCCTACCTTATAACCTTTCTTATACAAAGAATAGGCTAAATTAGCACTAATATTAGATTTTCCCACTCCCCCCTTACCACTTGTTATGGCAATAAACTTTGTATTTCCCCTATTATTAAAAAAACTCTTAGAGGCTTTGACATTGATAAAGCTGTCTAAACGGCTCGCCTGATTACTCATGCATGTTCCTTGTTAGGGTTAGTGAAACCATCTAACATACAATCCACTAAATATTCATTAGTTGCAACTCTCAAATCCATAGGCACTTCTTGTCCAACAGAAAGATAGCTAATGGGCTTTTGGCTCTCATGCACAAGCGAGAACAAATTCCCCAATCCCCTACTCTCATCTAATTTGGTAAAGATTAAGGTGTCAATCCCTAGCACTCCAAAAGAATCATAAATATCTTTCATGTCTTCATATTTAGTGGTAACTGAAAGCACTAAGGACACATCAATATTATAGCCCCCATCTACAAATTCCTTCAAACTAGCAATCTTTTCTTTATCGTATTGCGAATGCCCTGTGGTGTCTACTAAAATGAAATCACAATACTCCAAAGCTTCAATTTCTTTAGCAAAATCCTTTGCATCAATAACGGTTTCTATACTCATCTTCATTTTATTAGCATACCAACTCAATTGCTCTAGGGCTCCGATACGATAATTATCTAAAGTAATAATGCCTACCTTATATTTTTTATCTAACATCTTAGAATAGCGTGCGGCCAGTTTGGCTAAAGTGGTTGTTTTGCCTACGCCCGTAGGCCCTACAAGCATTAAAATTCGTTTCTCTCTCAAACTCAAATCTTCAGGGCGGCATAGTATCATTTTCCGTAGCACTTCTCTAAAATAGCGTTTAACCGTTACAGAATTTTCTCGCATGCGTAAAGGCATCAGTTCTAAACTCAATTGCATGATTTCATCTAAATGGCTCGGACGCATTCCACTTTGTTTGGCTATTTTATAAATTTCAGCGAACTCTTGGGGAATATTAACGGAGTTAGGATTCTTCTCATCCCAAAACATGTTTTGAATCAACTTCAAACTATCTGTTATTTTACTCAGTTGCACATTAATATCTTTAATTTCTTCTTGCTGTGCGTCTTTTTCTTTTTTAATCTTAGTTTCACTCTTTAAGGTTTTTAAAAAACTATCTTCTTTACTCGTTTCTAAAGCCATGTCATCTAATAGAGCATCTTTTTCTTGAATGGTCTTATTTCTTGAAATTTTATTATTAAACGAAACTCCAGCAAGCTTACGCATTTCTTCCACAGTGCTTGAAAGCTGCATAACCACATCTTCTTCGCTCAACTCTTCATCATACAAACTCTCTGGAATAAGGGGAGCTTTGATGGACTCATCTTCTATCTCTTCTTCAACCGCCACAACAATTTCATAAAGTCCTGCAGAAGTGAGCGTTTTTTTACGAATTTCTTGAGTTTTAAACACTAACGCATCTACTCCGTGATGACTTTGAGCAATTTTTAAAGCTTCAGCTGCTGTCTCTCCGCTATAGGTATAGAATTTCACTTTAATTCCCCATTTTTAAAAAGGATTTGCTGTAAGGCTAAAGGCACTAACACGGACTCTCTCTCATGCCACTTAGGATGGGGCAAGGTCAAATAAGCTTGATTCAACACCACCTTATTAAAGGCAAGAATATCAATATCCAAAGTCCTTGGAGCGTCCTTAAAATCACGCTTTCTTTTGCGACCAAAACGCCTTTCTATATAAAAAACTAAAGCAAAAAATTCACGCAAACTCAAATATGTCCTAAGCACAATCGTAGCATTATAAAAAGTGGGTTGCTGAGTATAGCCAAAGGGTGGGTTCAAATAGATAGGAGAAGTTAAAAGTCTTCCTATGCCACTATGATTTTTCAACCACAAGTAGCATCGCTCTAAAGTTTTTAGCGGACTTTTTATATTGCCCCCAATCCCTAACACAACCCTATTAGAAAAACACACCCCACTCTTAGAAGCACTCGGAAAAAAATGTGTCAAAAGAATCTTATGCATTAGAGAATTTCGGCCTTAGAATTTTTAATCACTACCAAATCTTCAATACGCACCCCAAAAAACCCCGGAATATAAATCCCAGGTTCTACAGAAAAGACCATACCCTCTTCTAGGATAGTCTCGCTTCGTGAAGAAATATAAGGAAGCTCATGAATATCTAATCCAATGCCATGCCCTGTGCTATGAGTAAAATACTCACCATAACCACATTCAACAATCACTCCCCTAGCCAAACTATCAGCTTCCTTACCCGTCATACCTGCTCTAATGCCAGAAATTGCCCTTTCTTGAGCTTTTTTAACAACATCATAAATCTTTTGGTGCTCTTTGTCCTTGAAGCTCTGCTCTCTTTTGAAAGAGAAATTTATGGGGTCAAAAAAAGCCGTTCGAGTTCTATCAGAGCAATAACGCTCATATTTGATACCCATATCCAAAAGAACGCTATCAGTTGCTTTTAAAAAATCCTTAGCACTAGGCAAAGCATGGGGCTTGCTTGCATTAGCATTCAACGCTAAAATGGGTTCAAAACTCAGATTATAAAGACCATCTCTAGTTAAAAAATCCTTTACCTTGTGCTGTAAAAACTGCTCGCTCAACAACCTTTCCTGACTAAAAATTGTCTTCACATATTCAGCAAAATTCTCAAAAGCTTCAACATTCAACGCTTGAGACTTTTTGAGAAGTTTGATTTCATGTTCGCTTTTAATAATGCGTTTTTGACGATGATAATTAGGCACACCTTCTAAGGTAATCTTAGTGCCTATTGCTGAATCCAAACGCCTATAAGTTTGTAGATTCACTTGATTTGGATCAAAAAAGAGTTTTTTAACAGAGCTTTTTAGGATTAAATCAATAGCACCTTGCACCAAATCACTTGTTTCTATTACTTCAGCTAAGATACCATTCTTAGATTGAATGCTTTCCTTAGCTTCTTGGGTATAGCGAGAATCAGTAATAAAGAATGCACGCTCATCTAATCGCAAAAATAAGGCATTGTCACAACTATATGCACATTCAAAAAACATCGCATTTTCATTGAGTGTGAAATGCGAATCTCTTGCTAACTCTCTCATAACAACCCCTTTTGCTATGTTACTGGTTATTGACTGAATTATTGTTAGGGTTATTTTGTTGGGCTTCTTGGAAAGCTTTCATTTCTGCTAGAATATTTACCATTGCCATTAAAGCCATGTTGTAACCAAGCGGACCGAACCCCATAATTACGCCCCCACAAGCTGCTCCGGTGTAAGAATTTTTTCTAAATTCTTCTCTAGCCTGAATATTAGTCAAATGCACTTCAATCACAGGTTTTCCTGCCAACATAATCGCATCAGCAATCGCAATAGAAGTGTGGCTAAACGCTCCAGGATTAATGATAATGCCTTCATAATCACTACCCACGCTCTCTTGGATTTTATCAATGATTTCACCCTCAAAATTCGTTTGGAAAAACTCCAACTCCACATCTAAGTTACTCTGCTTGACAAAAGTTTGCATGATTTCATGGATTTGGTCTAAAGTTACCATACCATAAAGTCTAGGGTCGCGATGTCCTAGCATGTTAAGATTAGGACCTTGAATAACTAAAATTTTCATTATCTCTCCTTAGATTAAAGTATATTTAGGGGGCATTATACCATAAGTTCTAGGTTTTTATCCCCTAGCCAAAAGAGATTAGACTTTAGAATTTGCCCTTAAAAAGACTCCCATAACAACCATTCCTACAAAAAAACTTCCTGTAATAAAAAAGTCAAAAGGGTCAAATCCTATGCCATAAATTAAGTAAAAAGTTAGAACGCTCAATATAAAAAAGGATATTAAAGCGTTTTGTCTTAAACCATTCCAAAATATTTTAATTAGAATAATACAAAATGCTATAAATATAATAAGCCCTATAATACCTCTAGTCGCTAGAATATGAATAAGCTGATTATCATATCTTTCAATACATAAAATCAATTCTTTTTGTCTGTATGAATGCGATAAAGATAGAATTTCATCTAATCGCTGACACTTTTCACTCGCTGCCATTCCAAATAAAGGGCGTAGTTTAAGGATAGTTAAGGCTTCCTTCCAGCGTTCTAACCGCCATCCTATACTACTATCAGCATCTTTTTTTGCATAGCGTTTTAAATCCGCTTCAAAGCTTTGACTTTGAACTCTAGACTGCTCTATAGCTCCTTTTTTTTCTAAAATGCCACTTTGTGTATATAAACCGCTTAAAACAAGAGTCACAAAGCCCATATAAATCAGTTGTTTAAGAGATTTTTGAAAATATAAAACAAAACATGAAAGGATTAAAAAAGTAGCACTAAAGGCGATTAAAGCACTTCTTGTAGCACTAAAAATAACAACTAGAAACCCTACAAAAATAGAGAGTGTGAAATAAAACTTTTCTTTTTTATCTTGTGAATAAAGAGCATAAACATAACAACCCAAAATTGACACACTCACCAATACAACATACTCTTTAACCGTGCTAAAACCTTGTACTCTAGGCATGTTGAAATAAAACTTCTGCACTAAAGACAACAAGCCATTAAAAAAGTTTGCTACGCACATGCTGTAAAAAATGATTTTTTGATTGAGCTTGATTTTTAAACGACTTGCAAAAACCAAACATAGCGTTCCAAGAATATAGGTTAAAGACATGTTTAGTGCAAACAAATTGTAGCGAAAGGTTTGACTATCATACATGCTAAACATGTTAGGAAAGACACTTAAAAACACACCCAAAAAAGCCACAGAAAGCCATTTAAAGGGCATTTTTTTCAAGTTATTGATTCTAAAAGTCTCTTTTAAAGACGCCTGCAAATAGCATTTTAATAATAAAAACACCACCAAAACTATCAATAAGACTTGTGTTAGGGGCTTTTTAAATGAAGTGAGAAAGAAAAGGGCAAAAATCAGGGTAAAAACATAGTCTGCATTGAATAATACCCTTAAACGCTCTTTCAATGTGAATCCACCATAAATCTTGAGAACTCTATCTGTCTTTAATGCCTAGCTTTTCAATCAAAACCATGTAGCGTGCATGCTCTGTGCGTTTAATATACTTCAATAAATTGCGTCTTTGAGCGACTAACTTTAAAAGCCCTAGGCGACTTGAATGGTCTTTAGGATTAGCTTTCAAATGCTCTGTTAAAGATTTGATTCTCTCACTCAACAACGCTACTTGAACCTCACAAGAACCAGTATCATTTTCTTTAGTAGCAAACGCCTTAATGATTTCTTGTTTTTTCTCCAAATTTAAAGCCATAACGACCTCCTAATTGGTAATTGAAATTTAAAAAAGTGATTATATCGTAAAATTAGCTTTTTTAGTTCATAGATTATGAACTTTTATAATTATGCATACCCCTTAGACTAGAAAACACGCCAAAAGAAGATTCAAATTTATTTTTCTAATTTAGTGGATAGTTTATTCTCTTTTTGGCATATGAAGTGAAAAAATTTAGCAACAAATCCGCCCCTAACCCTAGCTGAGAAATATAGTCTAAATGATTTATGCCCCTAGAATAACCGTAAGTGATTAAGCCACAATAAGCTAGACCGATAGCATTATTGGGGCATTACCGATAACCCACCTTAAAATTTACCTCTAGCATGGCAAGAGATTGCTTAGAGATTTTATTAGCGAAAATAGAAGTCTTTGTGGTTTGTATTATGGGTTTATAATAGGGCATCTTGGAGATGATTCAATAAGATTTGTTGCATGAGTTTGTCCCACACAGTGACACTAATCTCAGTAAAACCGGTCAGAATACTAGCACAATTGGAATAAATGGCGTTTTGAAGCTTTGTGGGGTAGGGATTAAAGTGAGAACAAACATTATGGTTGCCCCCACTAGGCACATTTTCATAAGTCATGTTTTCATCATGATTATAACCTTTAGTCATACTTATACAAGAGAATTTTTAGCTTTTCTGCATAAAGCCTATAGAAGTGCTGTTAAAAATTTGAGTGAGGTCAAAAGTTAGTGTAATAAATCGCTCGCATGATTTAGAATGGTTTTTGGGGTATGTCAGTATCCTTCACTCTTTTTGGCCTAACTTTTTCAACTATTTTAGGCAATTGTTTTAATCTCTTGGGCTTCTAAAAACCTGGTTTCAAACCCCTCTTCTATAAAAAAGCCACTTTTTTTCATGGGCTTCTAAGGGGTTAAACAAACTTGTTAAAATGAAATCTAATTGTTTGGTGTGTTTTAAAAATTTATTTTATTTAGTAATCTTTGGTTTTCCTTGATTAAATTGTGTTAAGTTGATTGTGCAAAGAAGGCTATTATACTTTGCAATAGCTTTTTAAAGGGATTTTAAGGGTCATAAAGGGGCTTAATGGGTTAATGTTTTTTAATATCCGTTTGTAATTAATATCTTTTTGCTCTGTGTTTAATTCACTTCTTAGCAAATAGGCACAATAGAATTTAAATGCATGCGTTTTTGTTAAAAGGGGTTTTTTATTCTTTTCTAAAAACTCGCCCATGTCTTTGTAGCTCTTGTCTTTAATCTTAATAACGCTAATATTTGTAAAACCATAATTTAGGCACAATTCTATTGCCCTTATACTTGCATCCATGCCTGCCTTGTCGTTATCTAGTGAAAAACATATTTCAACATTTTGTTTTTTTAGTAAAAATAGATGCTCTTTAGTAAAAGCAGTCCCTAAACAACAAACTGCAAAATTATAATTAAAAAATTCATATGCCATTACATCAAAAAAGCCCTCGCTTAATATAATTTGCTTCTTCTTAGCGATTTCACGGCTGGCTCTGTGATAGTTATGTGAAACACCCCTCGCTAAAGCGAGGAGCTTCCTAACTAAAGCACCCTACTGAATGCTAATACGAAAGGCTTTGCTCTTTAAAGTCTGCAAGGCTATTTCCTAACCCAAGAAGACTTAACCCTTTGCTTAAAATATTACTTGCGGCGTTTATATCTCTATGCTCTATATATCCGCAATTTTGACACAGATATTCTCTATGATTTAATTTAAGCTCGTGGTTGATTTGCCCACAACTATGACAAGTTTTACTCGTATATTGTGGGGGAGCTTTCACTAACAATTTGCCATTATGCTGTTGTTTGTAGTCTAAAAAAGAGATGATTTGATAGAATGAAGTATTTAGTATAGACTTATTAAGCCCACTCTTTTGTTTAACATTTTTGAGTTTGGCTCTTTTGGTCATGTTCTTAATTTGTAAGTCTTCAACTACTATCAATTCAAATTGCTTTGAAAGTTCGCTTGTGATTTTATGGTATCTGTCTAGTTTTTGATAGCTTGATTTATCAAAGGCTTTGTTTAATTTTTTTTGAGTTTTGTAAAAATTACCTCCTAGTTTGATTTTATTTTGTTTAGATTTTAAAACCCTACGGCTTTGTTTTCTTTGTAGTCTTTTAAATTCTTTAGAGTATTTTTTAAAAGAATGTAGTTTAGAATAAGTAGGAATAAGTCGTTTTAGATTGATATTTTCATCTACTTTTAAACCTAGTTCTTTCATGTCTTTTTGGTATTGTTCTAGGTCGGTTAGTTTTTCATATTCTTTTAAATCAACGCTTAAAGCTATATCATAGATATTTAAGTCCACACCGACACAATTTCTAGGCTCTTTAATAGTGTTAAGCTCTTTTTCGTATTCTATGCTAAAACTAACAAAATATTTTTGATGAGAGCAAGAGACTACGATTTGTTTAATCTTAGCATTAAGGGGTAAGTCTCTATGCATACGCATTTTTAAGGGCATTTTCATTAAGTTAAACATCTTAAAGCGTTCGTTAAAGTCTTTGATAGAAAAGCCTTGATTATTCCAAGTAAAACTTTGTTTAGCAAATTTAGAGTTTTTAAATTTAGGAAAGCCCCTATTTTTGACTTTAAAGGCATCTCTTAAGGCTCTTTCTGCATTCATGCGTGATTGTTGAGCGACTACACTACTAAAACTTAAATTCCTAGCTTTTAAATGGTGCTTAATCGCACTATCTAATTCGCTTGATTTTTGCCATTTTCTTTGTTTAGTGGGTAAATCTTTGTTTTTTTCGTATTGCTCTTGTTGTAGATTTAAGCAAATGTTATAGGCTTGGTTATAGACAAAAAAAGAGTGTTGTAATTTGGTCTGTTGCTCTTTGGTAGGATACAAACGAAATTTAAAGCCCTTATTTACTTTCATAGAAAGATTTTAGCATAATTTAGTTAAACTTGGTCTATGAAACAAATTGATAATATTAGACATGGCAGACATTGTGTTTTTTTAATGCATGTGCATTTAGTATTTGTAACTAAATATAGGCGTAAAGCATTCAACAAAGAAGTTATAGACTTTTTAGGTTCTGTATTTGCTAAGGTATGCAAAGACTTTGAAAGCGAGTTAGTAGAATTTGATGGGGAAAGCGACCATGTGCATTTACTTATCAATTATCCACCAAAAGTTAGTGTTAGTAGGTTAGTTAATTCTTTAAAGGGTGTTAGTAGTCGTTTGGTTAGACAACAAAATTTTAAAAATGTTAAAGCTACTTTGTGGGGCAATCATTTATGGTCGCCTAGTTATTTTGCTGGAAGCTGTGGGGGTGCTCCTTTAGAAATCATTAAGCAATATATCCAAGAGCAAGAAACACCACATTAGATTTGCTAACCTTTTGTTTTTAGGTTAAATGACACTAAAAAATAGCCTAACGGCTATTGACGCTTACATCTCCGCCCTAAAGGACGGAGTTTTTCGCTTTGTTGGGATAAAAGCGGCTTTTTCATAGAAGGGGGATTTGAAACCGGGCTTTTACAAGGCACAGAAATTAGAGAAGAAAAAGTAACGACCGGTAAGAATGTCTATGAAGATTACTTGCCTTTAAACACGATTTTAAAAGGAGCAACTAATTTATTTGGTAACGCCCAAGCTATATCACAATTACAATTTTCATCTTTGCATCCGGTTAAGGTGAGCGTGAGTGGTGCTAATTTGGTTGTAGAAAATTTTCTGCCTTATAATTTAAACAATGTTAAGCTTTCGTTTAAAGATAGTCAAGGCAAACTCATTGATTTGGGCATGATAGAGACCATTCCTAAGCAAGCCAAAATCGTTATCCCCGAAAAACTATTTGATAATTTCAAAGATATTACTCCTAATGCTACTTATCAAAGTTTTGAAGTTTCTAGCACAAAGTTTTCAGATGTTAATACACAGAGATTGTTTAAAGTGTTAGATACCATGACGACGGATTTGGTGGTAGAATATAAGTCTCCGCCTACTTTTGATTCTTGTCAATACCATACGCAAGCAGGTCATAATACATGTTATTCACCCTTTAATGCAAAAACCGCTGAGGAATTTACTAATTTACTTCTAAATATGTATGCGGTTTTAGATTCAAAATCATGGCAAGAAAATATAAAAAACGCTCCCTTTGATTTCGTGAATAGTTGGCATCCTGGAGATTGCCATTTTAAAGCATCAGATTGTGTGGCTCCTGGCAAGAATGGACAAGTTGAATCCAAGTTTCAAAAAGATGTGGTTTCCCCTGAAAAAGTTATAGCCGATTTTAGAAGTACTATGCACCTTGAAGTTTCAGTCTTAAATAATGCTGGGGTAGATGGCATAGGATTAGGGCAAGTTACTTGGGGAAAATTGGGCGTTGTTGCTTGGGCATTAGACCCTAAAACACTTTTTGGTGCTGGTTATAAACATATTAATTTAACCGCTTTGAGAACCATTTTGCACGAATTTAGCCACACCAAACACTACAGCCATAATGGAAACATGACTTATCAAAGAGTGCCAAAACCTGATGGCACAGGCGATTCTGATGGTATTCCTTATGATGTGTGTTCTAGGTTTGGTCATAAGGGTCAGCCCACATATCCAGGTGATTTTCAAGGTTCAGTCTATCCTAATTGTGCTAATGTCCCAGCAGGCTTTACCGGATTGACTATGGCTGTGTGGCAACAACTCATCAATCAAAACGCTCTGCCAATAGATTATGCTGATTTGGGTAGTCAAAAGGATTATAAACTCCATGCTAGTTTAAACACTTCAGATTTAGCCAATTCTATGCTTAGCACACTCAAACAAAGTTTTCTGGTTGCTTCAGCTCAAACAATAACTAATGATGTTTCAAAAAACTTTAAAACCCCTATGCTAGGGTTTAACTTTAAAATGGGTTATCAGCATTACTTTAATAATTTTATAGGGTTAGCTTATTATGGTATTGTCAAATACAATTATGCTAAAGCTAATAATGAAAAAATCCAGCAATTGAGTTTAGGAATAGGCACAGATTTATTATTAGATTTTGTTACTACTTATACTAAAGCTTCAAAGGATAGCAAGAAGAAAAGCTTTTCTTCTTCTTTTGGCATGTTTGTTGGTGTAAGGGGTTTGTATAATGGTTATCATGTGTTCAATCAAGTTCAAAGAGCTAAGAATGTAGATGCGACTACAGGATTGAATTATCGTTACAAGCATTCTAAGTATTCTGTAGGTATTAGTGTGCCTTTAATAGAGAGAAAGGTTAGTATCGTTTCTAATAGTAGTGTTTATAACGCTGCTATTAGTTTGAATGAAAAAGCGAATGATTTTAATGTGTTTTTTAATTATGGGTGGGTGTTTTAAATTTATTATTCACTCTAATTTTTATTGATTAAAGTTGCCTTTAAATATGAGAAAATTAGCTAGAAACCACAATGCTTTCACACGCTATTTTAGAAAGAAAGATTTAAAACAGCTGAGTTTTACAAAAAAGATTTTTCTAAAACAAACCCAAATTAAATTTTAATCAAAGTTGCTTTCTAAAAGACATTACACAAAGAAGAAGTCTCAAAACTTCTCTTGAATTTTAAAAACTCCAATTATTTTGGGGCTTAAAAGCACGCAACAAGCGAGCCATAAGAACCATTAAAATTTAAGCTAAAAACCCTGATAAAACTTCTTAAAAACCATTTTCAAATAAAAATAAAAATTAATCTTTCTTTAAAACAAAGAAAACTCTTAAAGCCTATATTTTAGAAACGACAATTTGAATACACATCTCATGTTATTATTGAAACCCCCAATACAAAAACTAATATCCCCTAAGCTTTGTAACATTCTCGCATGCCTGTTGCATGCCTAATTTACAACCCTTATCATAAACCCTTATAGCGTTTTCTTTGTCTTTCATGTTAGTGTAATACATGCTAGCTAGAGCAAAACAGCCCTTCTCATCGCCCATATCACAGCCCCTTTCGTAATTATCAAAAGCCTTTCTCAAGTCTTTTTTAATGGTATCCCCTTGAGCATACATAAAGCCCATTCTAGAGCAACTGACTCCGCTCCCCATTTCACATGCTTGTCTGAAATAGTCAAAGGCTTTATGAGAGTCTTTTTTCACATACCTACCCAACATATACATAGAGCCTAAACTCGCACAGCCATCGGGGTTATTCAACCCACAAGCTTTTTGCAAGTAGTCAAACGCCACTTCAAAATCTTCATCAAGTCCTGCATCGCCATTTTCAAACAAGCTTCCTAAAGCACGACAAGCCTGTCCGTCATTTAACCTGCAAGCCTTCAGATAGTAAATAACCGCTTTATGGTTGCTTTGCTTGACTTCCAATGAACCCCTTTCATAAGCAACCCCCAAAACATAGCACCCCTTAGCAACATCAAAATTACAGCTTTTTTGATAGTAGGTAACCGCTTGGGCGAAATTTCCCCTAATCTTTCTGTCATAAATAATGCCCAAGCTATAGCAACTCTTAGGGTGTTTTAAAACACATGCCTTAGCGTAAGCGTCAATAGCTTTTTGATAATTTTGATCTACCCCTAAGCCCTCATCATAAAGCGACCCCACACCAAAGCACCCCTGCCTATCATCAGCCTGGCATGCGGTTCTATAATATTCTAAGGCTTTCTTATAATCTATCCTAGTGCCTTGACCATTTTCATAAATCACGCCTAGCTGCACACAACCCTCACTCACACCTTCACTGCATGCTCTTTTGAAATTAGAAGTAGCTTTAGAATAATTCCCTTCTTTATAGGCTCTCTCACCTATACCTAAAGAGCTATTGTCTCTTTTTGTCCATTCCGCACTCAGCTCCCCTAAAAATAACATGCAAAATACTATCTTTAAAATCTTGTTCCAATTCATCGTTGCCTTCTTTTACAAATTTTTAACTCTTAGGGCGTTAAATAAAATAAATTTCATCTAATGAAAATAAGCTTTAATTCTAACATAAAAACCTAAAATAAAAGGCGTAACACAACTTCTATAGTCCCTAGCCCCTAAAACTCACTTAGCTGTAGAAGTTTTTTTACGCCCCATAGAAGTGATGTAGAGATAAATCGCTTGCACTTCTTCTAAATTAAGATTGTATTTAGGCATCATGCCCTTGCCTAAATATAGAGCATCTTTGAAAGTTTTAAAATCTAAATCATTGATTTTAGGGGCATAAAGGACTTTTTCTTCATCTTTTTCATAATAGGAAGTGATTTTTTGTTTTTCTCCTTTAAACCCATGACATTTCACACAAGAGATACCCCTAGGGTTTTTATAAAGAGCCAAACCATATTCTAAATCTGAGATAAAATCTGCTTCCTTAGCCTCTAGGCTTAACAAACCTATTGCTAACATTATGATAAAACGCATTAAAATAACTGAGCCTTGTCTAAAATCTCTCTAGCCCCACTAGCTATAAACTCTTCTAAAAGCTCTTTAACTAACATAAAAGCCTTAGCCTTATCCCCTTGCTTTTCTTTAGAAATGACTTGCTCTCCATTAGGCAAGCCTAAAATCGCTTGGATTTTGACTTCATCATCAATTAGGCTTGCATGCACGCCTATAGGAATTTGACACCCCCCATTAAGGGCTTTGACAAACTCCCTTTCTAAATGACAGCAAAACGCAGTTTTTTCATCATTGAGTTTTTGAAGCGTTGAAAAATGCTTGTGGCTTTTTAGCATTTCTACCCCTAACGCCCCTTGTCCCATGCTAGGAATCATTTCATTGACACTAAAAGCTTTACGATAATTTGCCCCTTTAATTTCTAAGCGTTGCAACCCCGCTTCAGCTAAAATAATAGCGTCAAATACGCCCAACTCAAGCTTTTTCAAACGAGTTTGGACATTCCCCCTTAAGCTCTCTGTGTCTAAATCCTTGCGTTTAAATTTGAGTTGCATAGAGCGTCTTAAAGAAGTGGTGCCAACTTTTGCCCCCTTAGGCAAGCTCAACAAATTAGGATATTTAACGCTTAAAAAAGTGTCTCTCACATCAGCTCTTTTAGTAATGCATGCTAAGTCTAATTCGTTTTCAAACACTACCGGCACATCTTTTAAAGAATGCACCGCTAAATCAATTTCCCCACTTAATAGCAATTCTTCTAATTCCTTAGTGAATAGTCCCTTACCCCCAATCTTATTTAAAGGCGTGTCTAAAATCTTATCACCCTTAGTCTTAACAATTTTAATCTCGCTTTCTATAGAGCATTCTGTTTTTAGGCGTTGTTTAATGTAATTCGCTTGCCATAAAGCGAGTTCGCTCCCCCTAGAGCCAATCAATAATTTTTCCATTTTATTAACCCCCTACTCACTCTCTAGCATTTCTAAAATTTTATCTTCTAACTCAGTGTCTTTAAGCATTTGTTTTTCTAAATTAGAGCGTTTGATACATTCAAATTTCTTACTCTCTAAAGTTTGCTTCCCAATAATGAGAGCAAAGCGCTCCCCAATAAGCTCAAAATCTCTCATTTTTGCCCCAAAACGCACATCTCTATCGTCTAGTAAAACATCAACACCTTTTTTAAGCAATCTTTCATACACTTCAAAAGCGAGCTGTTTTTGAGACTCGTCTTTCAAATTAGAAACCACGATAACCACATCAAAGGGGGCGGTATTTTTTGTCCATACACAACCTAAATCATCGCTCTTTTGCTCTAAAATCGCACTGAGTAACCTGCTAATGCCTATCCCATAGCAACCCATTTCAAAAAATTGCTCTTTGCCATTCTTATCCAAGAAACTTGCTTTCAAGCTTTTAGCATACCCTTGCCCTAGTTTAAAAATATGCCCCACTTCCAAACTCTTATGATACCTCAATGCCCCCTTACAACAAGGGCAATTATCACTCTCTTTGACTTGGATAATATCCGCATAAACAAGGTTTTCAAACTCTTCTAAATTCACACCCACTACATGAAAATCTTTTTCATTAGCCCCAGCAATTAAGCAATCACAATCTTTTAAATCTTCATCAAAAACAATGCAAGAAACATGCTTTTTCAAACCATAAGGCCCTACAAAGCCAGCTACTAGCCCCGCTTTCTCTAAATCATCTTTACTCGCATCTACTAATTCTAAAGCACTCGCTCCTAAAGCATTCAAAGCGTTTAGGGCTTTTGTCTCTTCTAAATTGTCATCACCCCTAGTAAAAAAGCATGCTAAAGTTTCTTTGTCTTTATGAATGACTTTTTTAACAACCGCTTTTAACACAAAGTATGGCTCTATTTTAAAGAACTCAGCTACACTTTCAATACTTGTAATATTAGGGGTAGGAAACTTAGCGAAATTTGCTTTTGGCACATTTAAAGGCTCTAGTCTTTTGGAGCGTTTAGCGATTTCAATATTAGCCGCGTAATCACAATTTTGACACACCACAATCGTGTCTTCCCCACATTCTGTAAGAACGACAAATTCTTTACTTTTATTCCCACCAATCGCCCCACTATCAGCCTCTACAATGCGAAAATCTAACCCCAAATCACTTAAAATTTCTTTATACGCACTTTCTGTGTTTAAAAACTCTTTATCCAAACTCTCAATATTTTCATGAAAGCTATAGCCGTCTTTCATAATAAATTCTCTCGCTCTCACAAGCCCAAAGCGTGGGCGGATTTCATCACGAAATTTAGTGTGGATTTGGTAAAGATGGATAGGTAATTGCTTGTAACTTTTAATGAAATTAGAAGCAATTTCAGTAATATTCTCTTCTAAAGTGGGGCTTAAAACAAAATCATTGTCTTTTCTGTCTTTGAAAACCAATAATTCTTTACCATATTTATCCAAACGCCCTGATTTTTCCCATAAACTTGCCGGAACAACAAAACTCATCAATAATTCTTGCACCCCATGCTCTTGCATGCGCTTATGCGTGATTTTTTCTATTTTATTCACCACTTTTTTGGCTAAAGGCAAAAGATTATACACCCCACTTCCAATTTGATGGATATACCCGGCTTGTGCTAAGTGCTTATGACTTTTTAACACGGCATCTTTAGGGGGTTCTTTGAGAGTTGGAGCAAAGAGTTTTGAAAACAGCATGTCTTATTCCTTATAGTATTCGCATTTATAGAGATTCAAGTTCTTAGCATTATCTACACTAAACTTATCCAAATTAAACAAGCTCTTAATCGTGCCTACAAGCACATCAGATTCTTCTTTTTGAGCGTTTTTTTTCAGAGTAATGGTAGGGTGGTGCAAAAAGGTGTTGAACGCATTGTGTAAAATCTTTTCAATATTATTCTCATATTCTTTAGGCACATAGCGTTTTTTAATGGCTTTTTGCAATTCTTTTTGGGCTGAAATTCTGGCTAATTCTCTTAGTTCTTTAATCAAAGGCTCTACGGCTAAGCTTTGAATCCATTGATAAAATTCTATCGTAGCAAGCCCTACAATCTCATAAGCTTTAAAACTACTCTCACGCCTATTTTCTACATTCTCTCTCACCATAGGCTCTAAATCATCTACGCTGTATAAAAAAATATTATTTAATATCGGCTTTTCAATATCTCTTGGCACAGCTAAATCAAACCAAAAACGCTTGAAAGGTGTTTCTTTTAACATCGTATTTTGCACCACATAAGCGGGCGAAGAAGTCGCCGAAAAAAGCAGTGCGTATTCATTAATACAAGCTTCTAAATGCTCTATCGTCTTAAATTCTACTTTACTATACCCTTCTAACTCTTTTGAAAAATCTTCAAATTTAGCCACATTACGCCCTAAAACCAGCACTTCAAAATGTTTCGCTACTAGGTGCTTAATAACTAATTGTGCACTCTCTCCAAGCCCTATCACAAGCGCTTTTCTATCCTTAATCTTTTCTTTTTCAAAAATATCATCTGCTTCTTTTACCGCCACTGAAGAAACCGAAACCCCCTGTTTAGAAATGCCGGTAAGATTACGCACTTTAGCCGCACATTTAAAAGCAAAATGGAGCAACCTTGTTAAATCCTTGGAGCAAAATTTCTCTTCAAAGGCGAATTTATAGGCGTTTTTCATTTGCCCTGTGATTTGAGTTTCCCCAATCACTAAGCTATCTAAACTACTACACACACATAATACATGATGGACTGCACTCTCATCTACCCCCATCAAAACGCACTTCTCTAAACTAGCCACACTCATCTTTTTTGTATGGGCTAGGATATTGAGTAACGCCATTTTTTGCTCATTAGCATTAGCACTAGGCTTCAAGCTTGTATAAATTTCAAAGCGATTGCAAGTAGATAGCACCATACACTCTTTGATACTAGGGCAATTATTTTTAATGGTTTGTAAAAATTCTTTGAGAGCCACAGGCGAGTTAATGGCGAGTTTTTCTCGCATTTCTAAACTCATATGCTTATGCGTAAAGGCCAGAGTGAAATATTTTGAAGAATGAGTTTCTAACGCCATTAAAAAGTCCTATAAATCACATCTTGTGCTAATTTTTCTAAAATTGGATTGTTTTCTCCCTGAATCATTTCAAGGGCTTTTTGCGAATAGGTTTTAGCTATCTTAAGAGTCTCTTCCACAATACCATATTGAGCAAACTTTTCTTTAGTCCACTCTATAGCTTCTAAACTATCCTTTTTAAAATACGAGACTAAAACGGCTTGTTCATCTTGCTTCAATCTCTCATACAACAGCAAGTAGGGTAAGGTGGTCTTGCCTTCCTTAAAATCGCTAAAATTTGGCTTACCCAAAGTTTGTGCATCTTGAGTAATATCCAATAAATCATCAATGATTTGAAACGCCATGCCAAAATTCAGTCCAAAACCTGCATAAACCCTTTCATCTTTACCCAAGAGGAGAGCCATGCTTTTCAAACTCGCTTCTATGAAATGAGCGGTTTTATCTTCCAAAACACGCCAATATTTTCCTCTATCGCAATTAAAACGCTCTCCTATAAACACATCTTCAATTTCGCCCCTAGAGAGCCTTAAAACCGCATTTGAAAGTGTTTGAGCGATTAATCCACCCATTTTGGATAATTCAAAAAAGGCTTTAGAATAAAACACATCTCCAAGCATGACCGCATTAAGGTTGCCAAAAAGAGCGTTAATGCTAGGGAGCTTTCGGCGTGTTGTTGCCTTATCAATCACATCATCATGCAACAAAGAAGCGCTTTGTATCATCTCTACAATCGCACACAAATTAAGTGCCTTCTCTAGCTCTATAGTGCTTGTTTTCTCATCTAGTAAAGCTAACATAAGCTTTGAACGAAGCATTTTAGAAACTCCCATTCCACCAAACAGCTTATCTACAAACCCACTCTCTATCTCTTTAATCCAAGAAGCAATCCTTTCTTGAATCATTTTTAGTCTTTTTTCTTGCATGCTCATTCCTTAAGGTTCTTTTGAAGAAAAAGCAAGGGGCATGGGTGCTAAAAGCCTTAAAATCGCCTTGTCTTCTTTGAAATCTCTAAAAACAAGCGACAAATGGCTCTCTAGAGCAAAATTCTCTTCAAAAACCTTGAGATTATAAGTGTTTCTTGCATAATCAGTGTATAAAACAAACTGATGGGGAAAACCATTAAAATGCATAATGACCACTAAACCTTTATTTTTATATAGAGTCCAATACAGCATGACTTCTTTTGCTTGATGGCTTGAAGTGTCTTCAACGACTGCCTTAAACACTTCATCTTTTTTTAATTCTAGCGTTTTGTCTATTCCATAATCAAGTCCAAACGCTCTTAAAACAAAAAGAAATATCAAACCATAGCGAATAACCCTATTCATTACCGCTAAGAATATTCGCCATAGACTGAATCACAATATCTGTTTTTCTGGATTCTATCCTTTGTTGCAACTCTTCATTGCAAGTCAAAGCGTTAGCAAAAAATCTGAATTTCTCTTCTAAATCTTCTTCTTCTATAAAAGTTTCCAAAAGAGCTAAAAGCTCCAAAAGTCTCTCTAGCTCTTTTTTGGAGAGTTTTCTACTCGCATGAAAAAGAATGTCATTCCACTTGTCTAAGGGGCTTCCTTCAAAAATTTCAAGCTTACTATAATCTCTCATCGCTCACTACTCATTCTGCTAGCCTAAATGGGCTTTTAGCATCCAAATAGATTTTTCTAATTTGGCTAGTTTCTCATCAGCATAAGCTACGCTCACTTTATCGCCGTCTTTTTCAGCCACACTAGAGAGTTTTTTAAATTCTTTTTCTAAATGCTCATAATCTTTTAAAATTTCTTCAAAAATTTCTTTAGAATGAAAACTGGTTCTAGTCTCTTCCTTCACGCAAGCTAGTTTAAGGGCTTCAGATAAGGTAACCACCGGCTGATGCCCCAATTGCACAATCCTTTCAGCCACATCATCAAACATCTCGGCAAATTCTTCATAAATCTCTTCAGTGGCTTTATGCACATGGTAGAAATCATGCCCTTTAACATTCCAATGAAAGTTATGCACTTTCATAAACAACACAATAGAATCCGCTTGCAAATGTCTCAAAATTTCAAATGTTTTCATAAAAATCCTTTTTAACTTTATTTAAAGTTTTTTACATAACTCCTATAAAAAACCTTATTGCTATCCTACACAAAAAGAGTTAATAAAAGAGTGGTTCATCTTTTAAAACTAAGGGGCGTTAAGAATCTTGATTTCAAAAGTCTTTTCTGGCCCATCTAGTAGCGTAATGCTCCCTTCATGGGCTTTAACCACCTGTAAAGAAAGGGCTAGTCCTAATCCATTACCCTTCAACTTAGTGGTTTCAAAAGGCTCAAATAAAGCGTTTTTATTCTCCACTTCCTTACCATCATCAATGATAGTAAACACAATAAACTCATTTTGGATAAACGCTGTAATTTTCACTTGACCCTGTTCGTTCTCTTCTAAGGCTTCAATCGCATCAATAGCATTATACAAGAAATTCTGTAACACAATCCCCATTAAATCAAAGTCAAAAAACCCTTCCACTTCACTGAAATTAAAAATAAATTCAATATCCTTAGAATAGGTATAGCAATTCAAGACTTCTTTCAAATCCTTTTCAAGTACCTTTAAACTCTGTTTGGTGCGATTAGCCTGAATGCCTTTAGAAAAAAGCAAGGTCGCCTTAATGATTCTTTCCACCCGCCACAAAGCTTTTTGCAATTCTAAAACAATGGGCTTGGTCTTTTCATTTGCATGCTTTAATAGCACTGAAGCCAAAAGCGAGATAGAACCCACAGGATTTCTAATCTCATGGGCTAAATGAGCAGAGATTTTTCCCATAGAAGCTAGGCGTTCTTGGCGTTTTTGGACGCTAATATCAGTTGCAGTAATAATTTGCTTGCCTTGAATACTATTTTGCTGGACTAAATAGCTTCTATTTTCATGCTCAATCTCTGCATTAAAGCCTTCTAATTTAGCCTTATTAAAAATCTCATGGCTTTGATTGGCTAAGGAATTTTTATAAAAAAAGCTCCCATTTTCATTCATCACCCAAATGGCTTGCGGTAAAATCTCTATCACCCATTCATAAAGGGCTTTGTAATCCTTAAACTCTTTTTCTACCTTGTAGCTTTGTAAAATGAATTGATTTAAAAGCTCTAGCAACTCTTGCATGTCTTTTTTGTTTGAAAAATTTTCTAACAAATCTTCACTTTCTTTAGATTTAAAGTTTTCCAAAAAAATCGCATTATTTTCAGTTTTCAATAGCCCCTTCAAAGAAGAAGTTTTATGGGTGCGTTTCAAACGCTTGAATTTTTTCATACCTTTTGTTTTTCTTGCTCTTTTAAGAAATTAAACAGCATTTCACTATAGCCAAAATTCCCACTCAATTCTTTAGCAAGCGTATCTTTATACATAGACATATAAATTTCATTCCCCGGGGCTTTAGGATACAAGGGGTTATCCATTTTCATGGCTGTATCAAGCATAAATTTGAGCAGCAACGCTTCAAAAGAATCGGTTTGCTCTTTGAGTAATTTATCGTTTTTAACCCCTTGTTTAGCTAACGCATTCAATTTCTCTTCACTCGCTAATTTAGCGATATTGTATTGCTCTAGCATGGCTTTATGGTTATTTATCATAGTATCTCCATTTCTGCACTAATTGCACCGCTTTTTTTCAAAGCCTGTAAAATTGAAACAATCCCCTTAGCACTCACACCAATTTTTTGCAACGCCTTCACCACGCTTGCAATCGTAATCTGTCCCCCATTAGAACTAAGGGTATTTTTCTTAGTATCCAAAGACATCTTATTATCTAAATCTTGCACATCTTTAGAAGTTTCTAAAGGCTCTTTGGTGATTTTAAGCGTTACTTCCTGGCTCGTTACCACTATAGGATGCACAAGAATCTCCACCCCAGAAACAATGGTAGCGGATTTTTCATCTACAATGATTTTATTTTTCGCACTATAATCAATGGGTATTTCTTGCACTAAGGCTAGAAACTCCACCATAGAGAAACGCTCTGGGCGGGTTATCTTAATCGTTTTTGGGTCTAGTGCCTTTGCCGCCCCCTTACCAAACACCCTATTTAAGGTGTTTTGCACTTGAATAGCATTTTTAAAATTAGGGTTTTTCAAGCTTAAGACCATAGCGTTTTTATGAAACAAATCATACGAAACTTCTCTCTCAATCGTAGCCCCATTGATGATGTTTGCTGAGAGCAAGTTAGTAGAACTACCCAAGGTGATAACCCCTTGAGCTAGGGCATAAATATTCCCATCTACCGCATTTAAAGGGGTCATCACTAAAGTCCCCCCCTGAATAGACTTCGCATCCCCAATAGAAGAAATTTGAATATCAATTTTATCACCCTGTCTTGCAAAGGGGGGTAAGGACGCTGTAATCATCACCGCAGCGACATTTTTAGACTTAATATCATCAGCAGAAATTTTGACATTCACGCTCTCTAGCATGTTTGAAACAGATTGCATGGTGAATTTTGAGCCAGATTTATCCCCTGTGCCATTCAAACCTATCACAAGCCCATAGCCAATCAGCTGGTTATCTCTTACACCCACCACACTCGCTATATCACCTATTTTTTCCGCTAATAACTTTTGAAAAGTTAGTAGAAAAACAAGTAGCAACAATATTCGCTTCAATAAAAACACCAAGCCACCCCTAAATACTAAGTTGTTTGTAAAATCATTTTAGCACAACCTAGAGCTTATTTTACAAAAATCAGCCTAATTGAATGCATTTTTATGCTATACTCAAAAAAGCGTGAAACGAGTTTTAGAAGCTTAACTCCAACCATAAAATTTTATCTTTTAATGATAATGCCATAACTCTAAATGATGTTTCAACAATGGACTAAAACAAATTGAGGTAGTTACCCCCCATGAGATTTATGCATAACAACCAGCACCAACAGAATATTGAAGAAGATTTTGATAGATTATTAGACGAACTCCCCACAGAAATTGATGATGACACTTACCATAAACCAAGTTTTAATGATTTAGGTTTAAAACCGCAAGTCTTAAAATCCGTTTATGAAGCCGGTTTTAATTCCCCAAGCCCCATTCAAGAAAAGGCCATTCCAGCCGTTTTAGAAGGCAGAGATGTAGTTGCACAAGCACAAACTGGCACAGGCAAAACCGCCGCTTTTGCTCTCCCTATCATCAATAACCTTAAAAACAACCACACCATAGAAGCCTTAATCATCACGCCCACCAGAGAATTAGCCATGCAAATTAGTGATGAGATTTTTAAACTAGGTAAGCACACTAAAACCCGTACGGTGTGCGTCTATGGCGGTCAGAGTATCAAAAGACAATGCGAGTTCATTGAGAAAAATCCCCAAGTAATGATAGCCACGCCAGGAAGACTACTAGACCATTTAAAAAACGAACGCATTCATAGATTTGTGCCTAAAGTAGTCGTGTTAGATGAAAGCGATGAAATGCTAGATATGGGCTTTTTAGATGATATTGAAGAGATTTTTGATTACCTTCCTAGCGAAGCTCAAATCTTACTCTTTTCAGCCACCATGCCAGAGCCGATTAAAAAACTAGCGGATAAGATTTTAGAAAATCCTATCAAAATCCATATTGCCCCATCAAATATTACTAATACCGACATCACCCAACGCTTTTATGTGATTAATGAGCATGAGAGAGCAGAAGCTATTATGCGCCTTTTAGACACACAATCTCCCAAAAAAAGCATTGTATTCACCCGCACCAAGAAGGAAGCCAATGAATTGCACAAGATTCTTGTTTCTAAAAATTATAAAAGCACCGCCTTGCATGGAGATATGGAGCAAAGAGAACGCCGCACTTCCATTATGGCATTCAAAAAGAATGCCGCTGATGTGTTAGTGGCTACTGATGTAGCCAGCCGTGGGCTAGATATTAGCGATGTAAGCCATGTGTTTAACTACCACCTACCCCTAAATACTGAGAGTTATATCCATCGTATCGGAAGAACCGGACGAGCGGGTAAAAAAGGCATGGCTATCACTCTAGTAACCCCCCTAGAATACAAAGAGCTTTTACGCATGCAAAAAGAAATCGGCTCAAAAATTGAGCTTTTTGAAATCCCTACCATCGGTGAAAATCAAATCATTAAGACCTTACAAAACGCCAAGGTGTCTGAAAAAGTTGTAAGTCTCTATGAGCAATTAACAGAGACTTTTGAGCCGTCTCAATTGATTCTAAAGCTTTTAAGCTTGCAATTTGAGACCAGCAAAATAGGCTTAAACCAAGAAGAAATCCATGCGATTTTACACCCCAATAAAGAGAAGGTGCAAAAACGCCCTAGTAGAGCCAATTCTAAAACACACCATAAGCATGAGCGGACACACTCTTTCAAAAAACACCACAAATCAAACCACCATTCTAAAAATCATAAACGCTATTAAAAAGGATATAGTCATGCCAATTGATTTGAACGAACATCTCAAAAAGAAAAGCTCTCAAAGACCCCCTAACCATTCCACGCCCAATGATAAAGGGCGTTTCACCCCCCCATCCCCTAGCTCTTTTAGCTCTAAAAAGCTATCAGCTCTAATCATTATCGCCCTTTTAGGGTTTTTGGCCTATTTAGCCAAACCTTTTGAAGTCATTAGCTCAGGGGAAATCGGCATTAAAATCACGGCTGGAAAATATGAATCCACCCCCTTACAGCCGGGAATCCATTTTTTTGTGCCAATCATTCAAGACATTCTCATCGTAGACACCAGAATCAGAAACATCAATTTCTCACGCACAGAAGACATGGGTGTAGCCGGTAAAAATCAAGGCATTTTTAGAAACGATGCCATTAATGTTATGGATAGTAGAGGCTTAACCGTTTCTATTGAGCTTACCGTGCAATATCGCCTAAACCCCCAAACTACCCCCCAAACTATCGCTACTTATGGTTTATCTTGGGAGCAAAAAATCATCAATCCCGTGGTGCGTGATGTGGTACGCTCTGTCGTAGGGCGCTATCCGGCTGAAGATTTACCCATTAAACGCAATGAGATTGCCGCTCTTATCAATAGCGGTATTAACAAAGAAGTCTCTAAGCTTCCTAACACCCCTGTGGAACTAAGCTCCATTCAATTAAGAGAGATTGTCTTACCCGCCAAGATTAAAGAGCAAATTGAAAAGGTGCAAATCGCACGCCAAGAATCAGAGAGAGTGAAATACGAAGTGGAACGCTCCAAACAAGAAGCCCAAAAACAAGCTGCTTTAGCTAAGGGTGAAGCGGACGCTAATAGAATTAAAGCTCAGGGTGTGGCTGATGCGATTGTGATTGAAGCTAAGGCAAAATCTCAAGCTAATTTAAGCATTTCACAGAGTTTAAGCGACAAACTTTTAAAATTACGCCAAATTGAAGTGCAGGGCAAGTTTAATGAAGCTTTAAAAACCAATAATAACGCTCAAATCATGCTAACTCCAGGCGGGGCTGTGCCTAATATTTGGATTGACACTAAGAGCAAGGTTAAATCTAGTATTTCCAACTCCAAAGAGCCTTAAAAACGCATGGCTTATCTCACCTCTATCCAAGCTTTTTTAGAGTCTTTTAAGGGCTTTTTAAGTCAAGCGACTTTAATAAGCGTTTTAATAGCTAGTGTCTTAGTGCTATTTTGTGCCATCTTACTCCTTCTAGCTTTGCTTTTAAGAAACCGCTTCGCTTCTTATACGGCGATAGTCGGATTTTTAGGGGCATTTTTAGGCATGCCCTTTATACTCAATTTTATCCTAACTCAAATGCTTTATCCTATAGAAACACATATTTTACATGCCACCCCCCTAAGCTATAGCAACGCCTTTTCCTTACAAGTAGAAGTCAAAAACCTTTCAAAATTCACCCTAAACAAGTGCTTTTTACGCTTAGACATTCTTAAGCACTCTCATAATTTTGTTGAAAAGCACGCTTTTAAGCTATTTGTCAGAAAAACTTACGCAAAAACTTTCAAAGAAAAGATTTTTCCTAGCAAGTCTAAGGCGTTTTCGCTCTTTATTGATAACTACCCCTATGCAAAAACAGCCCCCCACCAAGTCTCGTTATCCTGTTTGTAGTTTAGAGAGTATTACTGATTTTTTACAATCCCTTACATTCTTTTCAAAATTAAAATCTTTAGCCCATAATGAGCTTGTGTAAAGTGGCTAAAATGCTTAAAGCATAGATGAGAAGCAACAAGACCTTATGCACCTTTTCATTAGCCAAAGCAATGAGCTTAATCCCAATACCCACGCCCAAAAACGCTCCAATGCCTGTAATAACCCCCGCTTGAATGGTTGTATCATTCAGCACCCCCCCATGATAGAGAGAGATAACCCCAGATAGAGAAGCAAACACCACAAAAAAGAGTCCTAAAGGCACGATTTTTTTAGAATCGTATTTCAAAAAATAGCCTAAAAACGGCACCATCAAAATCCCCCCACCCATACCTAGCGGAATAGAAAAAATGCCTGTAACAAAGCCAGCGAGCATTAAAATCCCATGCCTTTTATCAATGTGTAAAAAAGGAAGCGTGGGCTTTTTTTCTAAGGTTTGAGAAATATCTTCATTAACATGAATAGAAAAATGTGCTTCCTCAAAATGCTCTGGCGTTTTTTTGGAACTGCTAAAAGCGTATTTGATAAAAGTGTAGCACACCACTACGACAAACACCGCCATTAAAATCTTATCATCAATAATTTTTAAGATTAAGCTCCCTAAAACCGCCCCCACTAACCCCCCAAAAGCTGCAAAAGAGCCTTCTTTCAAATCCAATAAGCCCTTTTTGTAATTGATGATAGAGCCTACCACCGATGAAAAGAGCATTTGCATGAGTGAAATACCCACCGCATGGCTGTAACTAAAATGGGCAAAAATTGCACTAGGAACAACAATCTCTCCCCCACCAATACCAAAAAACCCCGCTGTAATGCCCGTAAACAGCCCTACCAAAGCCAGAGTAAACGCCGTTGATTCTTCTATTAACACTTCCATTAAGAACTCCCTAAAATTTAAAAACTAAAGGTGCTATTTTAACCAAAAAAGTAATAATTTTTATCAATTTCAGGTAACAACTGATTTTTAAAATTAAGATTAAAAACCATATTTTTTGAAGTTTTTAAAAACTAAGAGGACTACAACCCCCACCCTAAACACTACCACATCTAAGTAGAAACCCCTTGAAAGATTTTTTAAAGCAAAAATTCCAAAAAGCTTGGCAAGCCCAAAGAATGACTTTTAAGAATTTCCCAGTTTCAAGTTAATTTAACTAAAAAATCATTTGAAGATATAGCATAAGTTTTTTAAGCAAGAACTATCAATCTATTGTATCCATTAGGTTCTAACTTGTGGCTTTTAGTTTTTATCGTGTAGCCCTTAGTTCCCTAATTGTTGCTTACAAGTTCTTACTATTTGCTTGTTAGTTCATAGTATTTAGCTTGCTAATTCTTATTAGTGGGCTGTAAGTTCTTTGCTTGTGCTATAAAGTTTCATTCTATAGGTTACTAAGTTCTCACCATATGGCTATTAGTTCTTAATAATTTTGACTGCAAGTTCTTTTGCAAAAAAATCTCTAAGTTTTTATAGTGTTTCTAATAAGTTCTTGGCTCTTAATTTTTATAGTAAGGGGGTTAAAGCTTTTGAATGAATTTTTTCTCTCTTGCTAGATTAAAAGTTTAGCTTATCTGTCAAAGCACTTTTTAAAAACTTTTTAGGCAAAAAGTTAGCAAAAACCCTTATTTTTTAAAAATCTAGCTCCAAGTCCCTTGAATGCGAAGTTTTAACCATATGTGTGTAGACACTTGGTGTTATCCTGCACCTTTTTTGATTGGTTCTCTTTTTTAATTCTTTGTGCTATGCTACAAAGAATTAAAAAATCGCTAGATTTAAAATCAAAAATCTAGGGTTTAAATTAGCGTTAGCTTGAATAAAATTTTGGCGTTTTAAAACGCCTTTTTAGTAAGGGAATAAAGTCAGCTTGAAAGTGTGCGAATTAGATAAAAATTTAGCGATGTTGTTAAGTCTTAAAGGGCTTGTATGCTAGATAGAGCTATACGAGATGCTAAATTAGATAATCGCCCTATGGATTTGTCTTTTTTAGATGATATTTTAGAGCATATGTTAAAGCCTAGACCTAGTGATAGCGATAAAATTGATAAGAGATTGTTGATTAAATTCAATCAATTTGGCTCTAACTCAGAGTCTATTAAATCTAATCTAGTTGGCACAAAGAATGCTAATCCTGTGCTTATTAAAAACATAGGGCAAATGAAACGCTCCCATTTAGAAAATGCCCTAAGTTATACCTTAGAAAATAGCGAGACAGCCTACAATGAAATGTTTTTAGAGTGTGATAAGCAATTTATTTTAGAGACTTGGCTCAATGACTTTGATTTAACTAAGGATTATAACGAGGCTATGCATTTAGTCTTTTCTATCAAAAATAAGCCAGATGAAGAGACTATGCAAGGGCTTTTATACTCTACTTGGGAGAGCTTAAAAGTAAGATTGCCTGAATATAAATTCGCTCTTGTGCCTCATTCTCATCAAGACCATGCCCATATCCATTGTTTCATCAATAAAACTAACCAGCTCACAAGAAAGAGACTGCGTTTTAAGGGGCGTGAGGATTGCAAAGAATTTTTTAATGAACTAAGAAGTGAGTTTGCTTATAGGTTGAATAACCATTTATTGAGCGAAGAATACTTGTATGTCAATGAGCCTAAGCTCAAGGAATTAGACAATATCAAACTTCAATTACAAGTTTTAGAAAAAGAAGAGAAAGCATTAGAACAAATTAAAACCCCACAAGATGAGTGGGACTTAAACAAGGCTTTACAAAGCGAGTATTTACAAGAACTTAAAGTCAAAAACAAAGCCCAAGCCCTAGATATTCAAAACAACCAAAGCTTGCCTTTGAGAAAAAAGATTTCTGAATTTAAAATCGCTCTGTTTAATCATAAAGACACAAGCGATGATGAAAAAGAACGGCTAAACATTGATAGGGTGGATAAGAGAGAGCCAGTAAGCGAACATTTTCACTAAGGTTTAGGCGTTTTATATTCATAGGCGAAAGCCAAGGGGAGAGTAAAAGTCTTTTATTTTCATCAAATGAGATAAAGCCTCTATCAAATAATTTGTCATAGGTTGGTGTGAGAATAATTCCATTTTTAGGGTCTATTTTTTCCTTATCATCACATTTAATCCATGGCTTAATGTGTGAAGCAATCAACAAATGCTCATCATTAACCATTGTAAAAGGACAAAACGGGCATTCTAATAAAAGTTTATGGCGGTATTCCCCTTGACCCATTCTAGCTTGAGTAAGTGATACTTGTTTTTTAGGCATTTTTATTTTAGGAGTATTGTGTTGATAGCACAAAATCTCTGGATTGTAGTCTATAAATATTTTAAAATAAAAAAGAATTTCTTTTGTATTTGTCTCTAATTTAAGCACAGACAAATAAGAAATGTTAGCTAACCCAACAGAACGCATAAAGTCATAATAAAGCGATGGAGAATTTGCATAAACTCTCGGCGGTTTAACGCCTACTCTATAAAGCTCAAATTCTAAAAAAGTCTCATCAAATTGCTGACACTGAGCTAAGAGTAATAAAAATTTCTTCCCCATTTCATTCTTGTTTTGGTAATTTTACTCTGGGCTTTCAAATTCATTTTGGGCTAATTTTAAATATTTTAAGAAATCTTTTTTAATAAAGAAACACTTTAAAGGTTTCTTAAAATCTCCAAAGAAATGATAAGTGCGTTCATTTTCATTGCCAACATACAACTTAGCCTCCCCATGCCCAGTGCCAATTTTATTTTTTACAAAGCTATCTGTTAAAGGAATAAATTCTAAGGTATCTAATATTCTAAATGATTGATTATGTAATCTTAAATCACTCATTATGTGCCTTTAACTTAGGATAAGCCTTAAAAATTTCTTGCATGATATGGATTAGCACATCTACAACAATGGAATTTCCTGCTTGTTGATACATAGCCGTATCAGAGACTACAATTTTAAAACTATCACAAAAACCCATTAAACGCAAACACTCTCTTGGAGTTAATTTTCTCAAACGCCCTTGAGTATTAACATAATTATCTACCCCAGCCCTATGCATTTTATGCATAGTTGTAAGCAAAGGTCTAGCAATATTTAAATCCACTTTAGGTTTAGAGAAAAACCCTTTTGTGCCGCTTGATAAAACATAGTCTTTAACTTTTTGTGAAAGAAAATATTTTTCTAAACTCTCTTGAATAAAATCACCATGCCAGTTGTATTGCTGGTTTTTCTTTTGACACAATGCGATTTTTCCATTCACTTGTGTGTATCGCTTAGTTAAATTCTTTGATGCACAAACAAAGTCAATGCCTTTTTGTTTGAGATAATACTTATCTTGCACATTGTCCAATAAAAAATCTTGCATGCTTGTTGTTAAGAGAATAGGTTTAGGAAAACAAAAATCTTTTACCCCCAAATCCTTTCTAAACCCTACCACAAATAAGCGTTCTCTATTTTGAGGTATTCCATAATCTTTAGCATTCAAAACAGCTTTATATCTAGTATATCCTAGTGCATCAAAAACTTGCTCCATAATCTTAAAAGTCTCTCCACGATTATGACTTAACAATCCTTTAACATTCTCGTAAATAAAAACTTTAGGCTGTATTTCTTTTATCAATCGTGCGTATTCATAAAAAAGCGTGCCTCTTGTATCTTCTAATCCCCTTTGTTTCCCCACCAAACTAAAACTCTGGCACGGACTACCCCCAACCAATAAATCCACTTTTTTTTGATAAAAACTTGCATCTAGAAAACAGACATTTTGATGATAATGTTCTAAAATAATTCCATGTTTTACTTGTATTCGTTCTAAAACATGATTCTATAGCTCCAATCCCACTAAATAAAGTTGCTAAAGTCATAAATCTATTAGTTTTATTATAGAGTTATTAGAACTAGTCATTGCAATTCTAAGGTTTAAAGTTGTGGCGAGAGAGTAGAAGAATCGAACTTCTCAGCACCTAGACATCTAGGCACTCTATGGGTTTGAAGCCCAAGGCATACACCAGATACGCTTACTCTCCATAAAGCAAGTTAAAAATAATTAGTGGCATTCTAGCATAAAAATTTTAGAACTATAGGACTAACAAACTTCAAACTTTTACTTTTTAATCTTGTTTAGAAAGAAAATTACACTACAATAACAATAAAAATTTCTCATAAGGTATAAATACAAATCATGTTTGGCATGGGCATTTTTGAAATCCTTGTTGTAGTGATTGTAGCGATTATTTTTTTAGGGCCAGAAAAATTCCCCCAAGCTATCGTGGATATTGCGAAATTTTTTCGTGCTGTAAAAAAAACGCTCAATGATGCTAAGGACACTTTAGATAAAGAAATCAATATTGAAGAATTAAAAAAAGAGACCCTAGAATATCAAAAGCTCTTTGAAAACAATCTTGAAGGCGTTTCTAAAGGCGTTAGGATTGAAGAGTTAGAAGACGCTAAAATGAGTGTGGAAAATGAGATTAAAAGCGTTCAGGATTTAATGCAAGATTATGAATATAGCTTAGAAAAAGACAAGCTTCTTAGTAACTTAAATGAAGAAGTTTCAAGCGATGAGTCTTTTAAAGAAACAGAGTTAGTTACTAGGAACAATACAGAAAAACACGATAAAGAAAAAGAGCATGTTTGAAGATTTAAAGCCGCATTTACAAGATTTAAGAAAGCGTTTGATGATTTCTGTAGGAACGCTTTTAGTAGCGTTTTTAGGGTGTTTTCATTTTTGGAAAAATATTTTTGAATTTATCAAAGACTCTTATCAAGGCACACTCATTCAGCTCTCTCCTATTGAAGGGGTGATGGTAGCGATTAAAATAAGTTTTTCAGCCGCAATAGTCATTTCTATGCCCATTATTTTTTGGCAATTATGGCTCTTTATCGCTCCAGGGCTTTATAAAAATGAAAAAAAAGTGATTCTGCCTTTCGTGTTTTTTGGAAGTGCTATGTTTTTAATCGGAGCTAGTTTTTCCTACTATGTGGTATTTCCTTTTGTCATTGAATACTTAGCTACTTTTGGAAGCGATGTATTTGCTGCTAATATTTCTGCATCTAGTTATGTGAGCTTTTTTACCCGCCTGATTTTAGGTTTTGGCGTAGCGTTTGAATTGCCCGTTTTGGCGTATTTCTTGGCTAAAGTAGGCTTGATTACTGATGCGAGTTTGAAAGCGTATTTTAAATACGCTATCGTAGTGATTTTCATTGTAGCAGCTATTATCACTCCCCCTGATGTGGTGAGTCAAATCTTTATGGCATTGCCACTAGTTGGGCTTTATGGACTTTCTATTTTGATTGCAAAATTTGTCAATCCTGCCCCAAAAGATGAAGAGCATGACATTGAAGAAAATGAAGAAAAAAGCGAGTGATAATTGAGAGAATTTGATTTAGAAAGCTATGATTATAACTTGCCTAAAGAGTTGATTGCAAACTACCCCATTCTGCCTAAAGAAAAGGCTAAATTGCTCGTATATGAAAGGCATTCGCAAAAAATTACGCACACCACTTTTGAGCATGTCTTAGACTTTTTCCCTAAAAACGCTCTTGTTGTATTAAATGACACTAAAGTGATTAAAGCTAGAATTTTTGGCTCTAAACACACCTTTTCTCATTCAAGAACTACCGAAGTGTTTTTCCACCGCTTTCTTAAAGACAATATCGCTCTAACTCAAATTAAGGGTAAAGTCAAAGCAGGCACTAAAATCTTTTTTGATTCAAACAACTACGCTGAAGTCTTAGAATTACTTAATAACGGACAACGCTTAATCGCTTTTTATGAAAATAAAAACCCTTTAAAAGAAGCTAGTATCTTAAGGCTTTTAGAACAACATGGGCATATGCCCCTACCCCCCTATATTAAAAGGGCTGATGAAAGTTTGGATTTGAATGAATACCAGAGCGTGTTTGCTAAACATTCTGGAGCGATTGCTGCCCCTACGGCGTCATTACATTTTTCCAAAAACTGCTTAGAAACTTTGCAAAAAAACTTCAAGCACACTTTTTTAACCTTGCATGTTGGGGCTGGAACTTTTGTAAATGTAGAAACTAAAGATATTAGAGAGCATAAAATCCATACAGAAATTTTACAAATTTCCAAAGAGAGTCAAAAGATTTTACAAGAAGAAAAAGAGATTTTATGTATCGGCACGACTGCTTTAAGAAGCGTGGAATATTTCAAACGCTTAGAAGACCCCAAACAAGAGACTTTTGAATGCGATATTTTCTTGCATTTAGCTAACCCTATTAAGCATGTGAATTACTTACTCACTAATTTTCACTTGCCAAAATCCAGCCTTTTAATGCTTGTAAGTGCCTTGATAGGCTTAGAAAAAGCCAAAGAAATCTATTCTATAGCTATAGAAAATAAGTATCGCTTTTATTCCTATGGCGATGGAATGCTGATTTTATGAACCCTTTATTGCAAGACTACGCCAACATTCTTTTGGAATGGAATAAAACGCATAATTTAAGTGGGGCAAGAAATTTAAGCGAGTTAGAACCCCAAATTTTAGACGCTCTCAAACCCTTAGAATTTATCAAAGATTTTAAGACTTGCTTAGATATAGGAAGTGGGGCAGGCTTACCTGCTATTCCTTTAGCCCTAGAAAGACCTAATACACAATTCATTCTTTTAGAACCTAGAGTTAAAAGAGTAGCCTTTTTAAACTATCTTAAAAGCGTTTTACCCTTAAAAAATATTGAAATTATTAAAAAGCGTTTAGAAGATTATAAAAATCCCCTAAAAGTAGATTTAATCACATCTAGAGCGGTCGCAAGCTCTTCTTTTCTGATAGAAAAAAGCCAACATTTGCTTGAAAATAAGGGGTATTTTTTATTCTACAAAGGCGAACAACTAAAAGATGAGATTGCTTACAAGGACACTGAATGTTTTATTTATGAAAAACGCATTTATTTTTACAAATCAAAGGAAAGTTTATGTTAAGAATTTTAGCCCTTCTTGTTATTGCATGGATTATATGGCGTTTGTTTTTTAAAAAATCTGTTTTTAAAAATACTTTCAATGATAGAGAACAAGAGCCTAAAGAATTAGAAGAAAAAATGATTGTCTGTTCTAAATGCCAAACTTATGTCTCTAGCAAGGATGCCATTTATAGCGGAGCGATAGCTTATTGTAGTGAAACTTGTTTGAATGATAAGGGGTAATGCTCTATTTTTAATGCAAATATTCTAAAAGAATATATTCTACCCTAGATACTACCCCATAAAAAGGATAATTTTTTTAAAAGGATAAACATGCTTATCTTAGGACACCCTTTAATCGCTTATGTTAATTTTGTTTACATCAAGAATATTAGCGGTATTCATTCTACCACTAATAACAACATCGTTTATTTTGAGGTTTGCAAAGAAAATTTAGAATTGGCTAAATATTGCTTTGAAAACGGTGTGAATTTTAGCGTAGTCTTTTCATCACACAAAGCACGCCTAGAAACCGACACATTTTTTTTATTCACAGCCTTTAAACCGCAATATTGTATCTTTAGCAATATTGAGCAAGCCATTGTCGCTCAACAGCATGCCACTAATTACTTGCTAGATAGCAAGATTTTGTTTTCTATGGATTTAGACAATACAAAGTTATGGCAAATTTGTGCTAACGCTCAAATTGATGGTGTTATTTCTAAAGATTTACTTCTTTTAAAATAAGCCCTTTTTAAACAAATCTTAGTTATAATAGCCCCCTTTGTCTAGAAGGGGAGATGTCCGAGTGGTTGAAGGAGCACGCCTGGAACGCGTGTAAGGTGCAAGCTTTCGAGGGTTCGAATCCCTCTCTCTCCGCCATAGTAACCCTACCTAAAAATGCCAAGCATGTGAAACAAAAAACAAAAAACTTCTTTCAAAAAGACTACGCCTTTCAGGGATTAGAAAAATTTTCATGCCTATTTCCACATCTACGTTATGGTATAAAACAATCGTGCGAAATTGCACTCCAAACTTTCCAATAGCTCTAAAATAAGTGTTATTAAAATTAAAGTCTTTCAAGGAATTCCAAGTGTTTACAACCAAATCTTTTACCTTGTGATTGAGTAACCATGTGTTAGCCGCTAGTTGCAAACCAAAGAAAAAAGTCCAACGATTAATAGGGCTTTTAGTATAACTCACCATCAAATCTCCCCCAACCCCATAAGTGAACATATTAGCCTGCAAGGTAGAATCTTTATTAAAAAGCACATTGCCATAATCCACAAAAACATAATACCTAGAATACACCCAATCGTTTTTGGGATTTACTTCATAACCTTGTAAAATGGAAGCCCCTTGTAAAAGCTTGTTTTCATTCAAGGGACGCATAAAAACCATGCCCACTTGATAGGAAGAAGACATATAGCTCAAATTCTTAGCATCTAAATTCTTTGAAATATTGAAAAAACTTATACCTAGCATTAAAGCTTTTAAATAACACGCCCATTTGTAAAATCCTTGTTTTTCTTTTTTCCAAACCATACAATAACCCTTTGTAACACTTGAAAGATTAGGGGTGCCTCAATTATCCTTTAACCATATGAATCATTATCATAGCAAACAAACTAAATCCTTTTACAAATAAAGGATTCTAATTGAGTACTAATGTTAGTCAAGGCATTTTTAATCAAAACATGCTATTATTTAAAACAAATTTATCATTATTAAGCATTAGGAACGCTTTGGCTTATCAAAGCCTGATTCAAAATGCAACCTTAAGGAGAAGTGCCTTGAAACTACTAGTAGTAGATGATAGCTCAACTATGAGACGAATTATTAAGAATACACTTTCACGCTTAGGCTATGAAGATATTTTGGAAGCTGAGCATGGCGTAGAAGCTTGGGAAAAACTGGATGCTAATGCGGATACTAAGGTTCTTATCACAGACTGGAACATGCCAGAGATGAATGGTTTAGATTTGGTTAAAAAAGTGCGTGCTGATGATAGATTTAAAGAGATTCCTATCATTATGATTACCACAGAAGGCGGAAAAGCCGAAGTAATTACCGCTTTGAAAGCTGGAGTGAATAACTACATTGTAAAACCCTTTACGCCCCAAGTTCTCAAAGAAAAATTAGAAGTGGTTTTGGGGACAAATGACTGAGTGTTAGAGCCAATGTATTTTGAAACTTTCTTCATTTTTCCTAAAGAAAAAGAGGTTTTTGAAAGCTTTCTTTTAGATACCACCCATTCAGCCCTAGAGGAATCAAGTTTAGAAAGTTTAAGGGCATTTGGCGATAAGACAACCATTGAGTTTTTGAGCCAAGCCAAGTGGCATCATTTTATCTCTCATAGCCATTTAAACCATCTAAAAGAAAAAATCCCTAATCTTAAGACTTTCATTGTTTTACGCTCTGAAAATGATTTGAGCGACTCGCTCATACCAGCTTTAAAAAATTTTTGTCTCAGCTTAGAACAGACTCTTAAAAGCAAATTTGATTTTTTCTACCTTTCACGCACCCTAGCCTCAAAAGACTGGCTAGAAACTTATCAGCAAAGTGTCATGCCGGTATATTGTGGAAAGTTTTATGTATATCCTAGCTGGCATAGTAAGCCAAGTGAGATTACCACAGATTGTAGCCTTATGATTGACCCAGCCCTAGCCTTTGGTTCAGGCCATCATGAAAGCACTTCTATGTGCCTAGAACTACTTTCTAACCTTGATTTAGAGCATAAAAGAGTCCTAGATGTAGGGTGTGGAAGCGGGATTTTAAGCATTGCTTCAAAAAAACAGGGTGCTAATACCTTAATCGCTTGTGATACGGACGCACTCGCTGTTGAAGAAACTCTCAAAAATTTTGATTTAAACGACATCAAACTAACCAAACATGATAGAGTTATTCACGGCTCTACCCAAAGCGTTGAAGGGGTCTTTGATATTGTCGTAGCTAATATTGTCGCTGATGTGATTAAAAGCTTGCATAGCGAATTTGTGCGGCTTTGTAACCATACGCTTATTTTATCAGGAATTTTAGAAACCCATTTAAACTCTGTGTTACAGGTCTATCATGACTTTGAAATTTTAGAACAACAAAAGCGTAATGAATGGGTTGCCCTAAAATTGCTTAAAAATAACTAACAAATTAAGGATTATCATGAAACCAACTAACGAACCTAGAAAACCTTTTTTTCAAAACCCTACCATTCTTGCTATTATCGGAGGTATTTTACTCATATTTTTCCTACGCTCTTTCAACTCTGATGGTGGCTTTTCAGATAACTTTCTCTCTTCTAGCACTAGAAATGTAAGCTACCATGAAATCAAGCAACTCATCAGCAATAACGAAGTAGAAAATGTCAGTATCGGACAAACTCTCATTAAAGCAAGTCATAAAGAAGGTAACATCCGCATTATTTATATTGCCAAACGAGTGCCTGATTTAACCCTTGTTCCGCTTTTAGATGAGAAAAAAATCAACTACTCAGGCTTTAGCGAATCAAACTTTTTTACCGACATGTTAGGATGGCTCATGCCTATTTTGGTGATTTTAGGGCTATGGGTATTTATGGCAAATCGCATGCAAAAGAGTATGGGTGGGGGTATTTTTGGCATGGGAAGTGCGAAAAAACTCATTAATGCTGAAAAACCTAGAGTGCGTTTTAATGATATGGCAGGTAATGAAGAAGCCAAAGAAGAAGTTGTAGAAATTGTAGACTTTTTAAAATACCCTGAACGCTATGCAAATTTAGGGGCAAAAATTCCTAAAGGTGTGCTTTTAGTGGGGCCTCCAGGAACGGGTAAAACCCTTTTAGCAAAAGCTGTGGCAGGCGAAGCCCATGTGCCGTTTTTCTCCATGGGGGGTAGTAGTTTTATAGAAATGTTTGTAGGTCTTGGAGCTAGTAGAGTAAGAGATTTATTTGAAATCGCTAAAAAACAAGCCCCTAGCATTATCTTTATTGATGAAATTGATGCCATAGGTAAGAGTAGAGCTGCAGGGGGAATGGTGAGCGGAAACGATGAAAGAGAGCAAACTTTGAACCAGCTCTTAGCCGAAATGGATGGTTTTGGGAGTGAGAGCGCCCCTGTAATTGTTCTAGCTGCAACAAATCGCCCTGAGATTTTAGACCCCGCCCTTTTAAGACCCGGTCGCTTTGACAGACAAGTTTTAGTAGATAAGCCTGATTTTAATGGTAGAGTGGAAATTTTAAAAGTGCATATCAAGGGCGTAAAACTTGCTAATGATGTAGATTTACAAGAAATCGCAAAGCTTACCGCAGGCTTAGCTGGAGCGGATTTAGCTAATATCATCAATGAAGCCGCTTTACTAGCTGGAAGGAACAATCAAAAAGAAGTCAAGCAAAAACACCTGAAAGAAGCGGTTGAAAGGGGTATTGCAGGGTTAGAAAAGAAAAGTAGAAGAATCAGCCCTAAAGAAAAGAAAATTGTCGCCTACCATGAGAGTGGACATGCCGTGATTTCTGAAATGACTAAGGGGAGTGCGAGAGTGAATAAAGTCTCTATCATTCCAAGGGGCATGGCAGCTTTAGGCTATACCCTTAACACGCCTGAAGAAAACAAATACTTAATGCAAAAGCATGAGTTGATTGCTGAAATTGATGTGCTTTTAGGTGGGCGTGCAGCAGAAGATGTGTTTTTAGAAGAGATTTCTACCGGTGCGAGCAATGACTTAGAAAGAGCTACTGATATTATCAAAGGCATGGTAAGTTACTATGGTATGAGTAGCGTGAGTGGGCTTATGGTGCTAGAAAAACAACGCAACGCCTTTTTAGGGGGTGGCTATGGAAGTGCTAGAGAATTTAGTGAAAAAACTGCAGAAGATATGGATAATTTCATTAAAAATCTCTTAGATGAACGCTACAACCATGTCAAGCAAACCTTGAGCGACTATAGAGATGCAATTGAAATCATGGTAGAAGAGTTGTTTGACAAAGAAGTCATTACGGGTGAAAGGGTTAGAGAAATTATCAGCGAATACGAAGTAGCGAATAATCTAGAAAGCCGTTTAGTTCCTTTAGAAGAACAAGCGAGTTAAAAGTGCGGGTATTGAAGCGGATTTTTAAGGCTAAAGGTTTTAAAGCCTATCCTAAAAATTCTCTCGCCTTGTTATTTGATTTTCTAAAATCCTATGCTTATAAAATTAATAATAAAACTTTAGCTTTAATGCTTTTGTTTTCTGAAGTCTTTAAGACTTGTATGATGGCTGAAAAATTTTCTGTAATCTATTTTAGAACAATTTTTATTTGCGTTCTAAAAAATCAAGCAAACCCCTTTAAAAAGAGTCTATAAATGCCTATTAAACCCCTTTATCTCTTTCCTAATCTCTTCACAGCGAGCAGTATTTTTTTGGGTGTGATGAGCATGTTTTATGCATCAAATCAAGAATTTGTTATGGCGTGTTGGCTTGTTGTTGCAAGCCTTATTTTAGATGGGCTTGATGGGCGTGTAGCAAGGCTTACGAATACCACGAGCAAGTTTGGCGTAGAGTTTGATTCTTTAGCTGATGTGGTCGCTTTTGGGGTAGCCCCTAGCATGATTGCCTACTTTTACATGGGGCATAGCTTTGGACGCATCGGTATGGCTGTGAGTGCATTGTTTGTCATTTTTGGAGCCATACGCCTTGCACGATTTAACATTAGCACCAATACAAGCGACCCCTACTCTTTCATAGGCATTCCTATTCCTGCAGCAGCGGTGTTAGTGGTGCTTGGAGTATTACTAGATAATAAGTACCATTTTTTAGAAGAGTTGTGGGTAAAGTTTTTCTTAGCCTACATTGTCTTACTAGGAGTGCTTATGGTGAGTAATATCCGCTACCCAAATTTTAAAAAAATCAAATGGAATCTCAAGCTTTTTATTTTAGTGCTGATTTTTTTATTGCTCGTTTTTGTGCGTCCTTTGGAAGTGTTAAGCACATTTATGATGAGTTATTTGCTCTATGGAATTTTGCGTTGGATTTATTTAATGGTAAAGATTATTTTTAAACGCACAGCATAGAGGTATAATATCAAAAAGGATTAGGCATGAAGAAAGAGACCTTTTACATAGAGGGCATGACTTGTACAGCTTGTTCTAGCGGAATTGAACGCTCTTTGGGGCGTAAAAGCTTTATCGAAAAAATAGAAGTTAATCTCTTAAGCAAAAGTGCAAGCGTTACTTTTGATGAAAAAAAAAGCTCTTTAGAAGAAATTTTTAAACTTGTAGAAAAACTAGGCTATAGCCCCAAAAAGACCTTAGCATCAAATTCCAAAAAAGAATTTTTAAGCCCCACTACAAAGCTACTAGGAACTATAATTTTTACGCTTTTTGTTTTGTATCTCTCTATGGGAGCTATGCTACTGCCTAGCCTTTTACCTAGCCATTTGCTTACAAGCGATAATCATAGCAATTTTTTAAACGCATGTTTACAACTTGTAGGCACACTCATTGTCATGCATTTTGGAAGGGATTTTTTCATTCAAGGCTTTAAAGCCCTATGGCATAAACAACCTAATATGAGTAGTCTTATAGCTATAGGGACAAGCTCTGCGTTTTTATACAGCTTGTATAGCCTATATCTTGCATACCAACAAAATCTCAATGAAACGCATTATTATTTTGAAAGCGTGTGCGTGATTTTAATGTTTGTGATGATTGGCAAACGCATTGAAAACATTTCTAAAGATAAAGCCCTAGATGCTATGCAAGCCTTGATGAAAAATGCCCCAAAAACGGCGTTAAAAATAGAAAATAACAATCAAGTAGAAGTCTTAATAGATAGTATAGAAGTGGGCGATATTTTAAAGATTTTGCCCGGTAGTCATATTCCCATAGATGGCGAAATCATAGAGGGTGAAGGCGAATTAGATGAGAGTATGCTTACAGGCGAAGCCTTACCTATTTATAAAAAAGTCAGTGATAAAGTCTTTTCAGGCACTCTTAATAGCACCACTAGCTTTTTAATCAAAGCCACGCATTCTAATAAAAACAGCACCCTATCTAAAATCATAGAACTTATCAATAACGCTCAAAATTCTAAAGCAGAGATTTCTCGCCTAGCGGATAAGGTTTCAAGCGTGTTTGTGCCAAGTGTTATAGCGATTGCAAGCCTTGCTTTTATCGTGTGGCTCTTTATCGCACCAAAGCCTGATTTTTGGTGGAATTTTGGTATTGCTTTAGATGTGTTTATCGCCGTTCTTGTGATTTCTTGCCCATGTGCTTTAGGCTTAGCAACCCCTATGAGTATTTTAGTAGCTAATCAAAAAGCTAGTAGCTTAGGATTATTTTTTAAAAACGCCCCAAGCTTAGAAAAGGTGCGCCTAGTTAGCACTATCGTATTTGATAAAACCGGCACGCTCACTAATGGCAAGCCCATAGTCAAAGAAGTTATTTTAAACCCAAACATAGAATTACAAGATTTATTAAGCTTAGCTTTAAGCATTGAGAGTAGTAGCGAACATGTGATTGCTAAGGGTATTGTAGAATATGCTAAAAGCCATAACGCCCTTTTAAAAGAGATTCAAGAAGTCAAGGTAAAAACCGGTTTTGGTATCAGTGCAAAAGCAGACTATAAGGGCGTTCAAGAGATAATAAAAGTGGGTAATAGTGAGTTCTTTAAAGCTCATAATACCCTAGAAATTACAGAAAGTGGGATTTTAGTTTTTGTAGGTAGAGTTATTAGCGAAAATGAAGATGAGCTTTTAGGGGCATTTGTTTTAGAAGATTTGCCTAAAGTGGGGGTCAAAGAGCATTTAGCAAGCATTAAAAACTTAGGCATAAAGACCATGCTTTTAAGCGGAGATAACGAAGAGAATGTCAAAAAATGTGCCCTAGATTTAGGTCTAGACAGCTATAAGGCTAACGCAAAGCCAGATGACAAACTCAACACCATAAAAGAGCTTAAAGAAAAAGGCGAAATTGTTATGATGGTAGGCGATGGCTTGAATGACGCTCCAAGCCTTGCCTTGAGTGATGTAGCAGTTGTTATGGCAAAGGGAAGTGAAGCGAGTATTCAAAGCGCTGATATTGTGAGTTTTAACAACGATATTAAATCTGTTTATAGTGCGATTAGGCTAAGTCAAGCGACTATAAAAAATATCAAAGAAAATTTGTTTTGGGCTTTTTGCTATAATAGTGTGTTTATCCCCTTAGCTTGTGGGGTCGCTTACAAACTAGGCATTATGCTAAACCCCATGTTAGCGAGTTTAGCGATGAGTTTAAGCTCTGTAAGCGTGGTCTTAAACGCCCAAAGGCTAAGAACATTTAAAATTAAGGATAGTTAAATGAGTTCAAAAGTTACTTTTCAAGTGCCAAGCATTACTTGCAACCATTGTGTGGATAAGATTGAGAAGTTTGTGGGTGAAATTGAAGGCGTGAGCTTGATTGATGTAAGCATTGAAGAAAAAAGCGTGAGCGTAGAGTTTGACGCACCAGCAACTGAAAATGCGATTAAAGAAGCGTTGTTAGATGCAGGGCAGGAAGTTTATTGAGTTTTGAGTAATTTTATTTGATGAAGTGTTGTAAACCCTAATAAGGAGAGTGTTATGAAAGCAAGTTTCTTTGTTCCTACCATCACTAGTGGAAGTTGTATAGAGAGATTAGAAAGTTATATAGGCGATTTAGATGGTGTAAGCCATGTGGATGTGAGCGTTGCTAAGAAAAAGGTTCTTGTTAAGTTTTCTAGTGCGACAAGCACTAAAGCCATTGTGGAAGCGATTAGAGATGCGGGGTATGAAGCTATGTTTAATGCCGAAGAAGATTTTTAGTCTTTCACTCTCATTCCATCTATTCTTGTAGTATAATTTTTGTTTTTTAATTTTAATTTTCAAGGAATTTTAATGCTAAAAACTTTTGATTTTCATAAGACCTTTTTAGGAATGTTGGTAGCAGGTGGTTTGTGTGTTAGCTATGCTATAGCAGATGAAGCTGGAAATAATCTTGATGAGCTTAAGCAACAATGCGATTCTGGAAATGGCGGTGCTTGCAATAATCTAGGTGTGATGTATCAAAACGCTCAAGGCGTGGCTAAGGATTATATTCAGGCGGTTGAGCTTTATAAGAAGGCTTGTGAATTAGGCATTGGTGGAAGTTGCTACAATCTAGGCGTGATGTATCAAAACGCTCAAGGCATTGCTAAGGATGACAAACAAGCCGCTGAACTTTACAAAAAAGCATGTGAATTGAAAATTGCAGATAGCTGTAATAATTTAGGAGCTATGTATCAGTATGCTCAGGGCGTGGCTAAAGACTACACACAAGCTATCGCCCTTTACAAAAGAGCTTGTGAATTAGGCGTTGGGGGAAGTTGTAATAATTTAGGCATCATGTATCAAAACGCTCAAGGCGTGGCTAAGGATTATGGCAAAGCAGTTGGACTCTATAAGCAAGCATGTGAGTTGAAAAGTGGGAATGGTTGTGGCAATTTAGGAAATATGTATCAATACGGACAGGGCGTAGCTAAAGATGAAAAACAGGCTGTTGAACTTTACAAAAAAGCATGCGAGTTGAAAAGTGGGAGCGGTTGCAATAGCTTAGCTGTGATGTATCAAAACGACCAGGTCGTAGCTAAAGACTACAAGCAAGCGGTGGCTCTTTATACCAAGGCGTGTGAATTAGGGAGTGGGAATGGCTGTAATAATCTGGCTAATGCATATCAAAACGGGCAAATTGTTGCTCAGAACCTATCCAAAACCATTACTTATTACAATAAATCCTGCGAGCTAGGAAATAAAGAAGGGTGTTATAATCTAGCTCTAATGTATACTAATGGGAGGGGCGTAACCAAAGACGATGAGCAGGCCGCAGCTCTTTATCAAAAAGCATGCGAATTTGGCAATACTAAGGCATGCAATGACCTAGCGACTTTTTATCTAAGGGGTAGAGGCGTGAAACAAGATTTAGGCAAAGCAACTTCCTTTTTCAAAAAAGCGTGTGATTTAGGCTCCAAAGAAGGCTGTAAGCAACACAAAAGACTTGCAAAGTAGTTTCAGTCTTAAAAGCTTAAAGTTTTTTAAACTCTGGACTTGTTTTTGAAAATAAGTCTAGACACTTCCTTTCATTTTCTAGCATCTTTTTTTGTATAGCCTAAAATTGAATTTCCACATCAAAATACTTTGTAGTAGAATATCTTAAGCGTAAGTTTTAGATTTGATAAGAAAATAAGATGAACATGCTTAAAAAACTTAATGTATCGCCAGCTGTCAATGATTTGTTAGACTATTTTAAACACCCTAAAAACAATGAAAGCAAAGACCCCATCAAGGAGCTAGAATGGTTATACCTGACTTTTCTTAATCAAAAAGAAAAAATGATAGAATTGCAAGTTTATGAAGTTTTGCTTTCAGATGAGATTAAAAATCCATCATATTTTAATTCATATCACAACACTATAGAATCTATTAAGGATAGTTTTGAAAAAGGAAAAATTGAGTCAATCAACAAAAGACTCAGTAAAACTATTTTAAGAGAAACTTTTATTGACAGGCTCTTGAATAACTGGGGAATCCACCATCTTCATTTAGGAAATGATAGTAATAATAATTTTTCTCTATAAACAGAATTGTTATTTTTAAAAAAGCAAGATTCAAGCGTATACTTCCTTGATATTAAAGACCATCAAAATTTTTCATCAATTGATTTCATTAAAACCATTCATAATAATTGGCCATTTTTAATTGAAAAATACAAGATTAAAACCGGATTTAATATTAGACCCATACTGAGTAGCGATGAAATATTTGAATGTTGGAAAAAGGGGCTAAATGTTTCAGTGGTATTTAAAGACAGGAATAATTTAGAAGTTGCATACTTGCCAGAATTAGGCACAACTGTATCGGATCACAAATTCCTTCATGTATCTGATATATAGAATTGATGAGAAATTGCCTAAACCTTGCAACTAAGATTTAGTGTTTGCAACAAACAATTTTACATTGAAATGGATAGAGAAAAGCCCTATTGAAGTTAGGACTTATTTAGATATTAATCTCTACACAAACTTCACCAAAATCATTCCGCTAAACGCCTTGCCTTTATAAAATTCTATGCGATAGATTTTTTCTTGCTTATCTAGTGAAAAGCGTTTTTGAAAATCCTTGAGCTTAATGGTATAGCCTACTTCATTAGGTCTACTCTCATTAGATACACTAAAGCCAATCACATTTGCACGCATATTTTCAATGGCATGGATATAAAAACTCTCTTTAACTTCAATGACACTCCCCATTTTAACCACTCGTTCGCTACTATCTATTCGCATTTTCACTTCTTCTAAAGAATTATCAAACTCTATATAAAAAGGCGATAATCGTGTCATAAGCTTGTTGCCGTATTTTAGAAACACTTCTTTTTGATTTTCTACTAGCCCTACAATGTAAGCGTTACTCTCTATAGGAATATCTGAAATATCAGTGTTTTTGGGCAAAGGAAAATGATTGAGCCTAGGGCGTAAGTTAAAGATTTGCATTTTAGGTAGAGAGTCAATTTTTGCCCACAAGCTTTTATCGTTAATGAGAGCATGCACGCTATTAGGATTAAGCTCAAAATCTCGCTTGAAAGGAATATTGAGCTGAGATAACAAACCTTCAATAGCTTGCAAATGATAAAACACTCTTGTTTTTAAAGGAAGCTCTTTGCTGGCTTCATTTGCAAACGCACTCTTTTTTTGATTAATGGCATAAAAAGTTAGGGCTTTTTCCATTTCTTTATCGCCTTGTGCAGTATGGGTATTTCGCAAATGATATTCTTCAACAGGGCGTAGTAAATGGGCGTTGATACTATCAATCGTATTATTAGCAAGAGAAAGCAAGTTAGGAAATTTCGCCCCCTTAACTTCATCTTGGTCAATGATAAAGCAATTTCCCCATCGCTTAGGATTAAGCATAGAATCAATATAAATAGGGCGATAATACCCACTCCCATCATGCAAATGCAAAATCGCATCAATACTTGGCTCAGCAATAAGAGATTTAACATGCTCAATAATAAAATATTCAGGGTCATTTTTATCTAAAGTTGCAAATTTGCGGTTCATATCCCCATATAAGCCCCTATGATTTCTTAACATAGAATGCTTGTTTAATACCGGCACAACTTTAACAGAGCCTTTTAAAATGGTATAGTGTTTTAAAAATAAATTAGTCGCATTAAAACCCCCAGGCTCATCGCCTTGAATCCCCCCTAGAAGCAATAAATGGGGGGCTTTATCTTTATCTTCTAAATTTTGTGGAACTTTTTCTATAGGGGTAATATCATAGGCTAAGGGAGTCTTTTCTATCGCATTCAAAAATACCAAAGAACACATGCTCAATACAAAGTGCCAAATTTTTTTCATTGAATCTCTCTAATTTTTGAAATTATAAAATCAAGCGTTAATTATACCTAAAAACCATTTTCAAGGGGGCTATTTGGTAGGGCTAGAAATAGGAACAAAAAATGCTTATAAACCATTAATTTTACTCTAAAGGGTTTTTTATGGATATTTTAAAAACTTTTCAAAAGCATTTGGGCGGTGTTGAAACAAGCGATTTTAAAATGAGTGGACTAGAAAAATCTCAAAAAATTGCAAAATTTAGTAGAGACATGAAAAATGTTAATGAGAGCGTTGGGGCGTTGCAGGTTTTGCAAATCGCTTGTAAAAAGCTTTTAAATAAGAGCATGGGCTTAGAAGATAAGGACGCTTTACAAACTTCTATCACCAAACAAGAATTACAAGAAATTGTAGAAAATTGCCAATTTTTAGCATCGCCCTTGTTTGATACTGAGCTAAACATTAGCATTAATGACGAAGTGTTTTCAATTATGGTAGCTAATCCTTTGAGTTTATTAGAAAATGCAAGTGAATTTCAAGCTTATTTGGAAGAAAAATTAAATGAAGTTAAAGAAATGCTAGGCTATTTGAGTGAAAGTCTTTCAAGCTCTCAAACCTTTATGCCAAGTTTTTCAAACAACCGCTTTAAGGATTTGTTAAGCGATAATCTAAGGGCTTAACGCTCTAATTGAGAAATTTTAAATTTCCATAAGAGATATGAGCCTAAAAACGCTATAACAAATAAGCCTACTAAATAGTAGCCTAAATCCCCAAACTCTAAATTTTGTAAAAAATGGAGTAAAGGGTTTTCAAAAGTAATATGCAATTTTTGTGTGCTAACCTGAAATAATTCTACCAAGCCTATACCTAGAGCGATAAACACGCTTAAGGCTGTGATAGAGATATTGTAATAAATTTTTCTTAAAGGGGTTTTGAACGCCCAATCATACGCCTTAAGCATGAACGCTCCATCTAAGGTGTCAAACAAACTCATACCAGCAGCAAAAAGAATGGGTAAAGCAAGCATGCCTACCACACTCACTTTAATCGCACTACTTGATAGGGCGAGAAGAGCGATTTCACTTGCTGTATCAAAACCTAGCCCAAAAAGAAAACCGATAGGATAGATATGCCACGACTTAGAGATGAAATTAAACAAGGGTTTAAAAAAGCGATTGAGTAAGCCCCTACTAGCTAAAAGGCGTTCAATCTCTTCATTTTGTTGCTCATTCAAGCTTTCATTAGAGTGCGATTGTTTAAAGATTTTTAACAAATCCATTAAAATAATGGCGTTTAATAGCCCCATAAGGAGTAAAAATATCCCAGAAACCAAAGTCCCCACTACCCCACCCACTTCTTCTAACATCGGCGTATGCTCCTTAGCCCAAGCAATCGCAAACGCACTAATCGTTGTCATTAAAATCACCACACTTGAATGCCCCATAGAAAAGTAAAATCCCACCCCATAGGCGTTTTTACCCTGTTGAGTGAGCTTTCTAATCGTGTTGTCTATACAAGCGATATGGTCAGCATCAAAGGCATGCTTTGCCCCTAGCATGTAAGCCATAGACGCCGCGGCATAGAAAGTGGCGTTATTAGCCATAAAGAGCAAAATGAAACCTAAGAGATGCAAAAACACAATCGCTAAAAAATAAGGAAGCCACAATTTCACAATTTGCCTTTTATTAAGTAAGATTTTTTGGATAATTGTAATATAAAAAGCGTTAAAAGTTACTAGATACAAGATTAAGAAAACAAATTTTATTCTTAATTTCTTAATTATTATGATACAATCAACTCTCAAATTTTACTTTAAAAGGATTTAACATGTGCAAAGATTTTTGCAACACTACTCTCTCTCTCTCTCTCTCTCTCTCGTTTAAAGCCTAGTCCATTACTCTTATCAGGTTTATTGTTTTCATTTTCACTTTGTGTAGCTAGTGATTACGAGATGAATGCTTTGAAAGAAGAATTAAAAACACAGGAAGAAAACTTAGCTAAAAAACATGCTCTTAAACATGGCTTAGAAAATTTTAATAAAGGTCAATACGAGCAAGCCTTAAAAGATTTTAAAACAGCACAAGAAATTGGTATCGGACTTGGCAGTGCTTATTTGGCAAAAATGTATTTGGAAGGCAAGGGCGTAAAAGTTGATTACAAAAAGGCACAAATCTATGCACAAAACGCTATAAAAGAGCATGGAAGTGGGATGTTAGGGGGTGTTCTAATTTTAGGACAAATGCAAGCAGAAGGCTTGGGGATGAAAAAGGATTTGAAAAAAGCACTCAATAATTATAGACAAGTAGTTCTAGCATTGGCAAATAAAGGCACAAAAGGTCTTACATCAGGAGCAGGTCTTATTGGCGGTCTTGTTGGAAGTAAAATAATCGATCTTTCAGGTTTAAATGGAAATCCTGAAGATTTTAAAACGAAATTTTCAACATATCTTGCAAAAACAGATAAAGTTATGAATTTTAATGATAGTGGTGAAGTTATGAATAATATTAATCTACTACGACAAGAAATGGGAGAAATTCTTTATAGAATTGGCATTGCCTACAAAGAAGGACTTGGCACTAAAAAGAAAGAAAGTCAAGCTAAAAAATTTCTACAAAAAGCTACAGAATTTGGTTATGAGAAGGCTATGGAAGCCTTATAGGTTAAAGATATGGTATAGGTCTAATTGTAAAAAATTGCAGTATCTCAATACTCAATTTAGCAATTAGCCTTTGCTCTCACTCAAAAACCTAATCCATTCATCTCTATCAATTAAAAGCACTTCATTAGCTTTGGCTAAATTTTTGGCCGCTTGAGTGAAGTAGCTATTAGTAATCACACAAGCTTTTTCGCAATGATAATAGGCTTTAGAAGAGACCACTTCTTGAATAGCTTTGGGCGAGACTTTGTGCGAGTAGCGTTTGGCTTGAGCCACCCATTTAATGCCATCTTTTTCTATAATCAAATCCGCTCCATAATCGCCACTTTTTTGGGTAACTTTAGCTTCAAAACCTTTTGAAGCAAAAAATAATTTGGAGTATTCTTCAAATTCAAAGCCATTCATGGTGTCTATTTTTTGCAAAATGCGTTTGATTTTTCGCTTGTGATACGAAGTTGCAACGCCTTGAAGTAACACTAAAATTACAAAAAGACCAAGAATAACAAGCAACTTAAAAAATAAGTCATTCGCTGAAGTAACAAGCCCAAATTCTAAAGATTTTTCAAGCATAAAATTCCATGCGAAATAAATCCCCACAGATAACAAACTAATGATAAAAAGCAATAAAATCTTTTTCACTTGTTAATAGCCACAAAGGATTTTTCACTTAAACGCTTTTCTAAAATTTCCATCAAATGATAAAAAGTCTTATTAAGGGCTTTATAGAGTGCGTCATTATAAGGTTTATTAACTTCATTAGAATTATTAGGATTATTTTCTAAATGAGCGTTATATAAAATAGGCACGCTTAGGCTTGTGCTAATAGCAGTTGTATCAAAAGAGCAAGCGATTTTTGGCACACATTCTAAAATCAAGCTGGATTTGATTTTTAAAAAACGCTTGATGTTCTTAGGGTTAGCCATAGGCTCAATGCTGTTCTTAAGCTTTTCTTCAATGGCTTTTAAATCTCTAGCACTTTCTTCAAAAGAAATCAAAACATTCCCTACAATATTAAGGGTAAAACCGCTTTTATTTTGCAAAAAATCAGTGATTTGTTTAATAAGGGCTTTTTTAAATTCTTTCTGATAAAAGAGTGGCACAAAATGGGCGTTAAAAAAGATTTTAGGGGGGTTTAAAATAAAATTAGGCGTAATTTTTAAAGGGGGCTTTTTTTCTTTATAAGTTAGATTAAGTCCTACAGGGTTGAAACACCCTAAAGTAAAAACCATAACCCCTAAAAAAACGCCCACAATTTTTAGCATTCTATCAATTTTCCATGCTCTAACTTCACATGCTTAGTGGCTAATTCTAGCGTGCTTGGGTTGTGTGAAATCAAAATAATCAAGCGATTTTCTCTCAATTCTAAAATGCTTTGCTTAATGCTCTCTTCAGTTGTGCTATCAAGAGCAGAAGTGGCCTCATCAAAGATTAAAACTTGAGCGTCTTTGTATAAGGCTCTAGCAATGGCGATTCTTTGGCGTTGTCCGCCACTAAGATTGGTGCCAAATTCATCTAAAATGCTTTCTATACCATTAGGCAATTTTTCTACAAAATCTAGGGCTTTTGCTTTTTTCAAACACTCTTTGATTTTTGCTTCATCAATTTCTAAGCCATACGCCACATTTTCAGCCACACTCCCACTAAAGATAAACACCCTTTGAGTTACAATGCTGATGTTTTCTCTCAAGGATTTTTGCGTGATACTTTCTATTTTTTTATCATTAATTAAAATTTCGCCTTTACTAGGCTCATAAAGGCGTAAGATTAAATTCACAAGCGAACTTTTGCCACTCCCACTTTCGCCCTTTAAAGCGATGATTTCATTTTGTTGGAACTTCAAGTTAATACCACTTAGGGCGTAATGTTTTTCATTATCTAAAAGATAAGCAAGCCACACATTTTTAAATTCTATGGTGTGTATGGCGTTATCTAGCACTAACTCTCCATCAACAATACAAGGCTCTCTTTCTAAAATTTCATGCACTCTATCGCTTGCGACTAAGGCTTCTTGAAAATTAGAAATAATCCTAGTCAAGCGTTTGATAGGGGTATAGAGCATAAAAAGAGCGGTGATAAAAGAAAAAAACGCCCCCACACTAATCTTACCACTAATGACTTCATTCCCCCCTAAATAAATCACTAACGCTATAGCAATGGAGCCTAGAAACTCCATTAAGGGCGAAGAGATTTCAGCCACGGCGATGTTTTTGATACCGATTTTAAAAAACGCCTCGTTTTCTTTCACAAAAGCCTTATGCTCTAGCTTTTCACCATTAGAAATTTTAATCGCCTCTACATTGTTAAAGACTTCGCTTAAGCGTGCGGTAATTTTTGCGTTACTCTCTTGATTAGCCTTAGCAAGTTTTTTAACCTTACGAATGATTTTACTAATAGGAATGGCAGCTAAGGGCATAATCACCAACCCTACTAACGCTAATTTGGGGCTTTGATAAATCACCACACCCACTAATCCTATAATTGTTAGCCCTTCTCGCACGCTCTCTGAAAGATAATTTGACAAACTCGCTCTAATTAAACCTATATCATTAGTAATTCGTGCGATTAATTCGCCCTTTTTAGTCCTATTGAAAAAATCCATTTCCATTTTTAGAAGGCTTTCTAGCATAGCGTTGCGTAATTTTTTGATAATATCAAGCCCGATGAAGTTGGTGAAATAAGTGCCTAGATAAATGCCCCCACTCTTACCAAAATACGCCAAAATCACCAAAAAAGGTAATACTTTTAGCATTTCAACATCTTTATTGATAAAAATATCATCTAAGGTCGGCTTGACTAAATAAGTGCCCCATGCCGTGCTTAAGGCTACAACGATTGAAGAGAATATTACGATGATAAAGCTTTTATAATGCTCTTTGAGATATTTCCCATAACGCTTGAAAAAGAGTTTCAAATGCTTGCCCTTTGAATTTGATTGAACCCATATTATAGTATTTATTAGGGTTTTTTGGCTTTTTAAACCAAATGGGGTTAAACCGGCTTGAAAATATTAAGCTCAAATTTTAAGAGTTTTTAGTAACTTGAAGTTTGCTAAAATCCTTAAAATTTCATTTCTAAAACTTAGCTGTAAGGGTTGTCATCAAATGGCTCCTGTCTGAATAAAGGGCTTTAGAGCCGGGTGTGGGTGCGTAACTCCCTACCATAAAACCTGAATGAGTCATCACGCCAAGGTATTCTAATTTTACACTTGCAGATAGATGCTTGGTGATTTTATAGCCTACATTAATGGATGCACTCGCTTCATTTGCAAGAGTTCCGCTAGTCCAACGCCATAAAGTCCCCCACAGCCATTTTCTATGCACGCCCCCACCAAAGACCCACCCTGAAATCGCATCTGCAGTTACCACATGGCTTATGGCTTGCCCTATATCATAAACGCTATTAGTCCAAAAATCTATGCCTAAAGGATTTCCTGTAGTGCCTATGTAAGCGTTCGCATTTTTCCACACTTTGTAAAATGCTGCACCAAAATTAAATTCATTATAATCAAATCGTTGTCTAATAAGTAGGCTTTGCCCAGCAGTTCCAGCTTTTATGGCATAACGATAATTATCTCTCACAAGTGGGGCATGAACCGGAAGTAAAATAATAGCTTTGGTTTCAGACCTAAAGCCCACGCCATCAAAATTAGGATTCGTATCATAGCCTAGCATGACCCCTGGGCTGTAGTAGGTTTGTGGCGAAAACTGAAAGAAAGGGCTTATACTAAACCCCTTTCTTGCATAAGTGTAATTGACAAAATGAATCCCATAATTGAAAGTTCGCCCATTTTTGGTAACAGTTCTTGGAGAATAGAAATCATAAATCCACTCACCATAAGCAAACGCCCTACCCCATGAGCTAAACCACCATAATTTATGGTTGCCTTCAGCCTTATCTTTAAATTTAGTGCTGACTTCAAAACCTTGAGTATAGCCACTCATATAAGGGGCATTAGACTCATAACGCCCCCCTTTAAATACAAAATTGTCCTTGTAGCGGTATTCTAAATACGCATTATTCATTAAGTAATTACGGCGTATTTTATTAGCCTTGGCGTTTCCGCAAGCCTCAGAGTCAATAACCTTACCATCAGTGCCTATGGCACATTGATGAATGCTTGTGCCATCAAGTAAAGCGGTTTTACCCCCCAAATAGCCATTCCAGTAGCCGATGTAGTTATAAATGACAGAGCCACCTTGGTTAAACTTCGTATCATCATAGGCCACCCCTCCCACCGTGCCACCGATTTTTCCCTCTAAAGTATGCCCTTGATTTTTAAGCCCTTTGGATAATAAATCCACATAAATATCGCCTTGACCCACAGCGGTTACAAAAGTCTCTGTAGGATAAATCCCCCTAGCCACATCAATCTTTTTCTTATTGAAGCCAACCTTAGAAAACGACTCCGCCATAACATCAATCTTATAATCAAAAGCTTGTAAATAAGCACTCAAGCTTAAGGCATACAACCCATAAAAAACTTTATTCTTCAAAGGCACACTATTTTTCATCTTTATATTCCTTTTAATACAAAATAGCATTTTAAAGACTATATAAAACCGATTTTAAAAAAATAAAGAACATAATTAAGCTATCTATTTACTTTTAATTAACTCAACTATTCTGAGATTATAGTAAAAATTTTCTAGCTTCATGTAAAAATGAGAGAAATTGCAATCAAAATGGCTCAAAAACAGGCATTTCTACACTCAAAGCTTAAAAATTTTTAAGCTTTGAAATTTATTGCTTAAGATTAGTTGTTTTTAAAATTATGCAAGCAAAAATTCCAATACCGCCATACGCATTGCCACGCCATTTTTGACTTGCTCTAAAACCTTAGAGCGTTCATCTTCTAACACAGCACTTTCTACATCAATATCCCTATGCACTGGGCCTGGGTGTAAGATTATCACTTCTTTATTCTTAGCATAAGCCTCTAAACGCTCTTTAGTGATACAATAGGCGTTGCTATAATCCTTTAAGCTCGCAAAAATAGGCGTATCATGGCGTTCAGTTTGGGTTCTTAAGCTCATCAAAATATCTGCAAACTCTATAGCTTCTTCAATTTTATGTGTCGTTCTTAAAGAAGTTACAGGAAGCATGGAGCTTGGGGCACATAGCATCATCTCAAGTCCAAATCGTGAAAGCAACTTAATGTTACTATTTGCTACTCTTGAATTTTTTACATCGCCGATAATTGCGATTTTCTTTCCTTTCAAATTTTCTAATTTACTACCAAAATGCTTATAAATTGTCAGTAAGTCTAGTAGAGCTTGAGTAGGATGAGCACTCACGCCACTTCCAGCATTGATTAAAGGGCATTGAGAAAACTCCACTAATTTAAAAGGTGCACTTGAAAAGGCATGGCGCATAATAATAGCGTTAGGTTGCATCGCATGGATATTTTTAAAAGTGTCTATTAAAGTCTCACCCTTTGAAGTAGAGCTTGCTTGCATGTTTAATTTCACGATTTTTGCCCCTAATCTTAAGCTTGCAATCTCAAAGCTAGACACCGTTCTAGTGGAATTTTCAAAAAACAAAGCCACGATAATTTTATCTTGCATTCTCTCTTTTGTTTCTGAAGACACAGCGTTAAAATCATCGCCATATTCGCTTGCTTTTTCCAGCAAAAGTTTAATTTCATCAACGCTTAAATCACTTGTTTGAAGTAAATGACGGCATTTTTTTGGCATAAAACCCCCTTTTAGTTATAATATCGCCTTTATATTTTAGCTAAATTTTAAAAGCGTTAAAACGCTTCACTAGATAGGGTAAATAAGGGAGTGGTTTGAAAAATCTTTCTTTAGTCTTCTTACTCTTTGTTTTACTCTCTTATTTGGGGTGTGTGAGTAATTTTAATGAAGACACTTACACGCTAGATTTGGTCTTAGAAAAGAAAACTCAAGCTAGTAGAAAGGGTGAGATTACCCAAAAGAGTGTTCCTATCATCACCGCTATTGCTACGCATTTAAACGATGTGGATAGTGGCACATACTACTACCATGAGTATTTTTTAGTAGAGATTTTCACGCAAAATCAAGAGTGGTTAGATAATGATTATATCTCTTATAAGCTTTTTGGTAAAAATCCTATAGGCTCAGAGCCTTTGTGGGTTAGAGAAATCAACAAGGAAGAATTTGATGGCATTTTAGAGACCACTAATAAGTGGAGTAGAGCCTTTTTAATCGCCTTTGACAAACTAGACTATTTGGCAGTCAAAGAAGCTAAGCTAGAATTAGATGCGTATAGCTTAGGCACCATTATTTTTAATTTCGCTTATCAAGTTCCTTTACCACAATTTTAATGCGATTAGATTACGCCCTTTTTAACCAAAATTTAGTGAATAGTAGAGAAAAAGCCAAGGCTTTAATTTTAAAAAAACAAGTTTTAGTCAATAAGGTAGTAATCTCTAAACCATCTTTTATGATTAAAGATAATGATGAAATTGAACTCATCGCTAAAAATCTGTTTGTCAGTAGGGCTGGGGAAAAATTAGGGGCTTTTTTAGAAACTCATAGCATAGATTTTAAAGATAAGATTATTTTAGATGTGGGAGCGAGTAAGGGGGGCTTTAGCGAAGTTTCTCTTTTAAAAGGGGCTAAAAAAGTGCTGTGCGTTGATGTGGGGAAAATGCAATTAGATGAGAGTTTAAAAGATAACAAACGCATAGAGTGTTATGAAGAATGCGATATTAGAGCCTTTAAAACGCTAGAAAAAATTGATTTACTACTTTGTGATGTGAGCTTTATTTCATTATATTGTATTTTAGAAGCGATTTTAGCTTTAAGCAGTGAGTTTTTGGTGCTTTTCAAACCACAATTTGAAGTGGGTAGGAATGTAAAACGCAATAAAAAAGGGGTTGTTATGGATACAAAAGCCATTTTTAACGCCTTAGAAAACTTTAAAAACCATTTAAGAACACAGAATATGCAAGTTTTAAATATTCAAGAAAGCTTAGTGAAAGGTAAAAACGGGAATGTTGAATTTTTTATCCATTTCAAGCGAACCTAAGATTAAAAGCCTAGCTATCGGTAAATTTGATGGCTTGCATTTAGGGCATAAGGCTCTTTTTAGAGAATTAAAAGACAAGAAAGCGCTTTTAATCATAGAAAAAGAAAATTATACTAAGGGCTATTTAACCCCCCTAAACTATCGCTCTAAACTTATTGATATGCCCTTATTTTTTGTGTTTTTAGAAAAAATTTCGCATTTGAGTGCTTTAGAATTTTTAGAGCTTTTAAAAAACAAGTTTCCACATTTAGAACGCCTAGTGGTAGGCTATGATTTTAGGTTTGGACATAAACGAGAAAACGATGCCTTATTTTTAAAAGAGCATTTCAAAGAGACGATTATTGTGCCTGAAGTGAAGATTGAAAATGTTAGCGTGCATTCTAAAATGATAAAACTAGCCTTAAATAGTGGGGACTTAATTTTAGCTAACAAACTCTTAGGTAGGCATTATGAAGTGCTTGGGGAAGTCATTAAGGGACAAGGCTTAGGGCATAGAGAATTAGTGCCTACTTTAAATTTGAAAACAAAAGATTTTATTCTTCCTAGCTTTGGAGTGTATGCAAGCTTAGCTAAGGTTGAAAATCAAATTTATAAAAGCGCGAGTTTTTTGGGCAATCGCTTAAGCACGGATAAAAACTTCGCCATAGAATGCCATGTGCTTAATAGGACAATAGAAAACCCACCCAAAGAACTCACTTTATCTTTTATTAAAAAAATAAGAGACAATATGCCCTTTAATTCTTTAGAAGAGCTTAAAAACCAAATTCAAAAAGACATTTTAATTGCCAAAGAGATTTTAGACAATTTGTGTTAAAATGAACCCTAAAAAACTTTAAAAATGGAAAAATTTATGCAATTTAGTAACACTGATTTAGAACGATTAAAGAGCATGGCCACTACACTACGCTTTTTGTGTGCGGATATGGTAGATAAGGCTAATAGTGGGCATCCGGGCGTGTGCTTGGGATTAGCTGATGTAATGGTAGTCTTAAGCTTGCATTTAAATCTCAACCCTACTAACCCTAAATGGCTTAATCGTGATAGATTAGTTTTTAGTGGGGGGCATGCAAGCGCATTAGCTTATAGTTTGTTGCATTTATGGGGTTTTAATTTAAGCCTAGAAGATTTAAAGAATTTTAGGCAATTACATTCCAAAACGCCCGGACACCCCGAATTACACCATACAGAAGGCATTGAAATCACTACAGGCCCTTTGGGGCAAGGCTTTGCTAATGCCGTAGGCTTTAGCATGGCTAGCAAATACGCTCAAAATCTCTTGAATAAAGAAGTCATTTCTCATAAGGTCTATTGTTTGTGCGGAGATGGAGATTTGCAAGAAGGCATTAGCTATGAGAGTGCTTCAATAGCAGGACATCATAACCTTGAAAACTTAATTGTGATTTATGATAGCAACCAAATTAGTATTGAAGGCTCTACTCAAATTAGCTTTAGCGAAGATGTTAAAAGGCGTTTTTTAGCCCAAAATTGGGAAGTGCTAGAATGCGATGGGCATAACTATCAGGCTATTCATAATGCTTTAGAAAAGGCTAAAAAAACCACTAAACCCACTCTTTTAATCGCTCACACAACGATTGGTAAGGGAGCTATTGGCTTAGAAGGAAGCGAAAAAACACATGGCTCACCCTTAAATAAGGAAGTTTTAAAACAATCCAAAGAAAACGCTCATTTCAATCCTAATGAAAGTTTTGTCATTGATTCAAAAGTTAAAATGCATTTTGAAGAAATAAAGGTTAGGGGCATTAGCTTAGAAGCTTTATGGGAAAAATCCTTAAGCCCTAGCATAAAAGAAAAAATTCATGCTTTAGAGAATTTTGATTTTAATACTATCAACTACCCCACTTTTAAAGAAGGCGAGAGCCTAGCTACTAGAGTGAGTAATGGAATGATTTTAAACGCTATTGCCAAAGAGTATGAAGGCTTTTTAGGGGGGAGTGCGGATTTAGCCCCTTCTAATAACACACATTTAAAACATTCTAGTGATTTTCCTTTAGGACAAAACTTGCATTTTGGCATTAGAGAGCATGCTATGGGGGCTATTACTAACGCTCTAGCGGCTTATGGCTTGTTTGTGCCATTTTGTGCGACCTTTTTTGTATTTAGCGATTATTTAATGCCTAGCATGCGTTTAAGCGCTTTGATGAAATTAAAAGCCCTTTTTATCTTTACGCATGATAGTATCGGTGTGGGCGAAGATGGAGCCACACACCAACCCATAGAGCAACTAAGCCACTTACGCTCTTTAGTTAACTTCTATGCTTTTAGACCAAGCGATGCTTTTGAAAATATCGCTTGCATGCAGGTGGCATTAAGCTTAAATGCCCCTAGTGGCTTTATTTTATCTCGCCAAAACTTGCCTGTGCTTAATGAAGTGTCTAAAGAGCAAGTTTTAAAAGGGGCGTATGTTAAAAAACACGCTCAAAACCCTGTAATTACGCTCGTTGCAAGTGGGAGCGAAGTATCTCTCGCTCTAGAGAGTGCTAAAAAATTAGAACAAGCTAATATCCAAGCTCAAGTAGTGAGTGTGCCATGCTTTGATTTACTCATAGAACAAGATGAAAGCTATTTTAAAGAGCTTTTTAAGGGTAAAGTCTTAGCGATTGAAGCGAGCCGTGGCTTAGAATGGTATCGTTTTGCTGATAAAATTATTAGCATGGATTGCTTTGGAAGCTCAGGCAAGGGCGATAAACTCTTTGAAAAATTTGGCTTTAATGTTGAAAATATTATTATTCAGGCTAAAGAATTGCTCAACGCATGAATTTAGAAAAACTTTTTTCGCAAAAAGCCCCCCTATTTGTTTTTAGCTCTACAAGGCGTTTAAAAAACTTCTATTTAGAACAAGGCGAAGGGTTTTTGGATAATGCAATGAGCATGGGGAGCTTTTTTGAACAAGCTTTTTATATTCCTAATAAAAAGAAAATTCCTAAAAGTGTGCGTCAAATTTTAATGATAGACACCATTAAAGAAATTGCTAGAGAAAAAAGCACTATGCTTGAAGGGCTTTTGCTTTTTGAAAACAGCTTTTTGGGATACTTAGAAAGCACTTCTTTTTTATTTGATTTATTTGATGAATTAAGCTCAGCTTGCATTAAACTTAATGAAATTTCTCTTAAAGACACTTACTTAGACTACGAACAGCACTTAGAAGTCTTAGAAATGATTCATCAACGCTATGTCAAAAAGCTAGAAAAACTAGGGCTTTATGACAAGATTATGCAAGAAAAACCAAAGCTTTTAGAAGAATTTTTCACTCATTTTTCATCAATTGAGTGGCATTTAGACGGCTTTATGAGCGTTTTTGAAAGACAATGTTTGCTAGAAGTCGCTCAACTAGTGCCTATTACTTTACACATCACTTGCGATAAATACAATCAAAAATTTTTAGAATTTTTAAATTTGAAATTAGAAGTAGATTGTGATTATTCTATAGATTTTAAAAGTCAAAAAATCCTTTCTGCAACCCCTAATACCAAAAAAATAGAACCACGCCTTTATGCAAACTCTAGCCCCTTAAAACAAAGTGCCTTGATTTTACAAACCATAGAAGAGTATTTGCAAAAAAATAACGACCCTAATAAAATGGCGATTATCACTCCAGATGCTGATTTTTTACCCTTTTTAAAACTCTTAGACAAGCATAATAATTTGAATTTTGCTATGGGCTTGGGGGCTAAAAATTGCCCTTATTACACAGAGCTTAAGAATGAATTAGAAAAATTAGAAGAGAATGATTTTAATAATAACTTGACCCCCTTAGTTCATTTAGAAAATCTCACGCTTTCACTTTTAGAAAAGCAAAGCTCCAAAGAACGCACCTTATTAAAAGAAACGCATTCTAAAATCATACACCATTATCATTTATTACAAGATACGCTTAAAAACTATAGCTTTAAGGATTTATTGCGTTTGTATTTGCAAGAATTTGAAGAGAATTATCGCCTAGATGATTCTAGTGGGGGTAAGGTGTGCGTTATGGATACCCTAGAGACAAGGGGCATGCATTTTGAAAAAATCGTTATCGCTAATTTTAATGAAACTAATGTGCCTAATCTTAAAGATTGCGACTTGTTTTTAAACTCTAATTTGAGAAAATCGCTCGGCTTACCTACCTTATTAGATAAGAAAAACTTGCAAAAACACTACTACTACCAGCTCTTTAAAAATTCTAAAGAAATTGTGCTTTCTTATATAGAGAGCGAAACTTCAAAAGTCTCTAACATGCTTTTAGAACTAGATTTAGACTTAGAGCCTATAAGAGACGCTTACACGCTTTTTGCAAAAAGCACGCTTAAAGCCTACCAAGAAGAAGAAATCATTGACACCATTTCTGAAAAATTTTGCTTTAGTGCTAGCTCGCTAAACACTTTTTTAACTTGCAAGCGTCAATTCTACTACCATTATATCAAGCAATTTAGAGAAAGCCCCAAAGAAGAAACTAATAGTGCTGTAGGTAGTTTGCTCCATGAATTGCTAAAAATGGCTTATGAAGACAACAAAAACCCCCATTTATTAGAAGAAAGGCTTACTCAGCTCTTAGAAAAAAAAGAAAATATTACCCAAAAAGAGCGTTTAGACACTCTTGTAGCCATTAAAAAAATCCAAGCCTTTTATGCTAACGAGCAACAACGCTTTAGCGAAAAAATCAATATCCTTGAGCTTGAAAAGGGCTTTGAAACCACTATTAATAACATTACTTTCAAAGGACGCATAGATAGAATTGATAAAGATAATCATCATAACACCCTTTTATTAGACTATAAATTCAAATCCAAAGTAGAACCAAGCATGATTAAAACTTCCATAGATGAAATGCTTGAAACTTGCACGGATTATCAAATGGCTATTTATGCGTTCGCTCTTAAAAATCTAGGCTATCAAGAGCCTATAAAAGCGTTCTTTTATGATTTAAGAAAAGGCGAGTTAGTGGAAGAAGAAGAGCTTATCTTAAAGGCTAAAATGAATCATTTAGAGCATGTTCTTATCCCCCTACTCAAGCAAGAAATTGATTTTTCTAAGACTTTAGAAACTAAAGCTTGTGATTTTTGCTCTTTTAAAGATATGTGTAATAGATGAAATCTAAAAAACTTTACTTAACTTTAGTAATAGGTGCGATTTTAGTGTTTCTAACCCTGTCTTCATGGCTAGGCAATAGCGGATTAGTGGGGCGTTTTGGGGTGTGGTTTGCTACGCTTAATAAAGAATATTTTGGGTATTTTTCATTCATTAATTTACCCTACTTAGCGTTCGTTTTGCTTCTTTTATCCAAGACTAAAAACCCCCCTACAGAAATCGTTTTGGAAAAAACTTTGGGGCATTTGTTAGGGGGTTTATCCCTATTGCTCTTACAATCTAGTTTTTTTAATGAAGGCGAAATCGGTAATAGCGTGTGCTTATTTTTACGCCCCCTTATAGGCAATTTTGGGCTTTATGCTCTCATCATACTTATGGCACTCATAGCTTATTTAATCCTTTTTAAATTACCGCCTAAAAACGCCCTTTTGTCTCCAAAACTACAAAATTTTTTCAAACAAGTTTATAAGCAATGCCTACAAGCCTTTAGCCCTAGCAAACACCCAAAAGAAAGCCTTGAAAAGACTTTGAATAAACAAGATAATACATTGCAAGAATCCCTAAAAGAGCTAGAAAACCAAGAATTAGAAAGTAGTCCTAAAGAAAGCAATGAAACCCTTCTAGCTATTCCTACTCCCTATAATAGCACTTTAAACAACATAGAAGCCCCCAAAGGCTTGGTTCAAATCTCTTCGCACACTCCCACTAACTACACTATTTATCCCAAGAGAAACAAGCTTGATGATTTATCTAGCCCTACTCAATCAGAACTAGAAAGCCCGCTTCAAAAAACTCTAACAGAACATAAAGAAATCAAACAAGAAGTTCAAGAAATAGAGCCTGCACACAAAAAAGAAACCCCTACCCCTATATCTACGCCCATAACAGAAGATAACAACAAGGTAGAAAGCCCTAGCAAAGAAAATCCAAATTGCCCCACAAACACCCCACAAGAAAGAAAACAAGAGAGTCCACAAGAAGAAACACCAAAGCAACCCAGACTAGAAGAAAATGCCCTAGACTTTAGCAAGATAACCCCCATAAGCCACAACACCAAGAAACCCATTGTGATTAAAGAATTGAGCGAAAATAAAGAAATGCTAGATGAATTAGAGTATGGCGAAGTGGAAAAGCCCAAAAATTATGAGCTTCCTACGACACAATTATTGAATGAAGTTTGTTTAAAAGACACTTCTTTAGATGAAAACGAAATTGACCAAAAAATCCAAGACTTATTAAGCAAGCTTCGCACTTTTAAAATTGATGGCGATATTATCCGCACCTATTCAGGCCCTATTGTTACGACCTTTGAGTTTCGCCCAGCCCCTAATGTGAAAGTGAGTCGTATTTTAGGCTTGAGCGATGATTTAGCGATGACTTTGTGTGCGGAATCTATTCGTATCCAAGCCCCTATTAAGGGCAAAGATGTAGTCGGCATTGAGATTCCTAACTCTCAAAGCCAAATCATTTATCTAAGAGAGATTTTAGAGAGCGAATTGTTTCAAAAATCTAGCTCGCCTTTAACCCTAGCTTTAGGCAAAGACATTGTGGGTAACCCTTTCATCACGGATTTAAAAAAGCTCCCCCACCTACTTATTGCCGGCACTACAGGAAGTGGTAAAAGCGTGGGTGTGAATGCGATGATTTTATCCTTGCTCTATAAAAACCCCCCTGAGCAATTAAAGCTTGTGATGATAGACCCCAAAATGGTAGAATTTAGCATTTATGCGGATATTCCGCATTTACTCACTCCCATTATCACTGACCCCAAAAAAGCTATAGGAGCTTTGCAAAGCGTGGCTAAAGAAATGGAACGCAGATATTCTTTAATGAGTGAATACAAGGTTAAAACCATAGATTCTTATAACGAACAGGCCAAAAATAATGGCGTTGAAGCGTTCCCTTATTTAATTGTAGTGATTGATGAATTAGCGGATTTAATGATGACAGGGGGTAAGGAAGCGGAGTTTCCCATTGCACGAATTGCACAAATGGGGCGAGCGAGTGGCTTGCACTTAATTGTAGCCACCCAACGCCCAAGCGTAGATGTCGTAACCGGTTTGATTAAAACCAATTTACCCTCAAGAGTGAGTTTTAGAGTTGGCACTAAAATTGATTCTAAAGTGATTTTAGACACTGATGGAGCTCAGAGTTTGTTAGGAAGGGGCGATATGCTCTTTACCCCCCCAGGCGTAAATGGATTAGTGCGTTTGCATGCCCCCTTTGCTACTGAAAATGAAATCAAAAGAATCGTAGATTTTATTAAGGCTCAAAAAGAAGTAGAATACGACAAAGATTTTCTACTAGAAGAATCACGCATGCCTTTAAATGTGTCTAGTAATCAAAGCGATGATATTTTAGAAAGAGCTAAAGCGGTGATTTTAGAAAAAAAGATTACCTCTACAAGCTTTTTACAACGCCAATTAAAAATCGGCTATAACCAGGCCGCCACCATTACTGATGAATTAGAAGCTCAAGGCTTTTTATCTCCAAGAAACGCTAAGGGGAACAGAGAAATTTTACAAAACTCTTAAAATGATTTCTTAAAGTTACCACCAAAAACACTTACTTAAATCTATCAGCAAGGATTATACATGTATCCTATCAGTAGTAGTAGAATCACCCAAACAAATACCAAGGATAGCCCATGAACACTCATTTGCAAGAGCAAGCCACTAAAAAACCCCTAAAGTCTCTCTTAGCGGCTAGTTCGGGGAATTTAGTGGAATGGTATGACTTTTATATTTATGCATTCCTTGCCCCTTATTTCGCCAAAGAATTTACGCAAACAAACGACCCTACCTTATCGCTCATATCAGCTTTTTTAGTTTTTATGTTAGGGTTCTTTATGCGACCTTTAGGGAGCTTATTTTTTGGTAAATTAGGCGATAAGAAAGGGCGTAAGACTTCAATGGTTTGCTCTATAATCCTTATGGCATTAGGCTCTTTTATGCTCGCCTTACTACCCACTAAAGAAATCGTTGGAGAATGGGCGTTTTTATTCTTGCTTTTTGCAAGGCTTTTACAAGGCTTTAGTGTAGGGGGAGAATATGGCGTAGTAGCAACTTATCTCTCTGAACTTGGTAAAAATGGTAAAAAAGGTTTTTATGGGTCTTTTCAGTATGTAACTTTGGTTGGGGGACAGCTCTTGGCTATTTTTTCACTCTTTATCGTTGAAAATATTTACACCCATGAACAAATCAGTGAATTTGCTTGGCGTTATTTATTTGGCTTAGGGGGAATATTAGCTTTGCTCTCACTCTTTTTAAGAAACACTATGGAAGAAACCCTAGAGAGCAAAGAAACCCATAAAAAATCTCATCGTGGTAGTTTAAAAGAATTACTCAACCACAAAAAAGCCCTTATGCTAGTCCTTGGAATCACTATGGGGGGAAGCTTATGCTTTTATACTTTCACCATCTATCTTAAGATTTTTTTAACTAATAGCTCTTCCTTTAGTGCTAAAGAGAGTAGCTTTATCATGCTTTTAGCACTCACATATTTTATACTCTTACAGCCTTTATGCGGAACGCTTGCGGATAAAATCAAACGCCCCAAAATGCTGATGGTTTTTGGCATTATGGGACTTATTGTAACCCCTATCGTCTTCTATGGCATTAAAAATGCTACCCATATCTATGAAGCCTTGCTTTATGAAATGCTCGCATTAACAGCCATGAGCTTTTATACCTGTATCGCTGGTGTTATTAAGGCCGAATTGTTTCCTTCTTATGTGCGTGCTTTAGGGGTGGGTCTAGCCTATGCGATTGCTAATGCACTTTTTGGGGGAAGTGCAAGCTATGTAGCACTACAATTCAAACAACATGGCTTTGAAGAAGGGTTTGTGGGCTATGTCATGTTTAGTATGTTAATATTTATAGTTATGGTTATTTTATTTCCTAAAAAAACCTATATGAATTAAACTTACAATAAAGTAACTTTTTTATGCAATCCATTTAAGATATGACTCTTAAATGAGAGCTGATGTATCCTAAAGCCCACATTTTAAAATCTCTTCATTTTTATATAGGCTGTTTTAACATGAAAACCCACAATCAATGCATTCTGTTACTCAAAATCCGCTATAATCTTACTTTTTAAAAGGATTTATTGCATGCAAAATGGGTATTACGCGGCTACGGGAGCTATGGTTACACAATTTAACCGCTTGGATTTAGCATCCAATAATTTGGCTAATCTCAACACCAATGGCTTTAAAAGAGATGATGCGATTACGGGAGACTTTTTAAGACTCTATCAAGAACATAGGGAACGACTACCCTTAGAAGACCAAACCAAAGCGAGTGCACAATATTTAAATCGCAATCTCAATCGTGTACCTATTCTTTCAGAAATCTATACCGATAAAAGTCTTGGTGCATTTGAAGAAACTCATAGCCCCCTAGATTTTGCCCTAACAAGCCCTAATCTCTACTTTGCAATACAAACCCCTGAAGGCGTAGCCTACACCAGAGATGGGAATTTTAGCGTTGATAAAGATGGTTTTTTGGTTACTCTTAATGGCTTTAAAGTGCTTTCACGCTCTGGATTGAATGAAAAAGGGGGGATAATGCTTATGCCTAATGCCGAACTTGAAGTGGATAGAAGTGGCAATATTACCTTTAGAGACAATGAAGCTCAGATTCAAGCGGGAGCGTTAGCCCTAGTAAGCTTTAGTGAGCCTAAAAACCTTAAAAAAACGGGACAAAACCTGTATGTTTATCAAGGAAAAGGGGTGAATAATGTGCCTGATTCTAACGCACTCAGACAATACATGCTAGAAAAAAGCAATGTTAATGCGGTGCGTGAAATGACTGCCCTGATTGAAATTAACCGCTTGTTAGACATGTATTCTAAGGTGCTAAAAACCCATCAAGATGATATGAACGCCGAAGCTATCAACAAACTCGCCACTAGAGCGTAGCAACCCTTTTCTACGCTCCATACTCTGCATATCCTATTGCATCCCAATGGTCTCTAGTGGGGCTACTGGTGTTTGTTGCTTGTGCGAACTAAAAGTTGCAGATATCCAACACCAAACTAGAAATTCTTTGCTCTTACGCCAAAATAAAAAAGAAAGCAAAACCCAAGGAACAAGAAGTCCCCCTACAGAAAAGAATATTTTGTGCCTACCTTAAAACACAAACATTACCGAGTTCTTTTAGAACAATCTTAGCAATATAGCCGACTTCATTGTCATTAAGATTTTCAACACTAGCCTTGAGATACCTTTTGATTTGCTCAATTTGACAGCCTTCTAGCTTGATTTTTACTACAGCAACTCCAGCTTTCATATTAGTATAAGTGTCTGCAACCTGAATCTTTGTAACCAAATAGTTATAAAAAGAATAACCCACCTTAGTAACCGTTTCATCTGATTCATGAAACTGCTCAGCGAAGCGTTTTCTATATCTCGTAAAAACTTCATGGAAAATTACAATCATACTCATTTTGGCATTTAAAGTCGCTTGCTCAATCCCTAAATACTTATTATCAATAGGAATATAAGCCACACCCATTTCTTCATAAGGAACTTTAGGGTCTTCAAAAACCCACTTAGGGGCATCAGCTAACTCAGCTCTCATGCCTTTCAAATCAGAGACTAAAATCTCATTTTCCCTTAAAATACCCTTAGCACTTAGTGAAGTGCTAAGCATCATGCCTAAAAGACCGCCTAAAATAATTCTTCTCAATAACATTTTATTTCCCCTTAAAACTTATTTATCATAGAATTCTCTACTTGTTAGCTAACATACTAGCTAAATAAGACTTTAAAAAAGTTTAAACATGCTATAGCCAAGTAATTGTAGCTGCTTTTGGTTTCCTTGATTTCAAAGATACACCATTTACTCTCTTACCCAAAGCAATCAAGCATGCAATTTTTGGCTTATTTGTATGCTCTTTTAGAACTTCACTCACTTTTTTAGCATCAAACCCACCGATAATACAGCTATCTAACCCCATTAAACTCACACCCATACAAATCTGCCCCACAGCAATATAGCATTGCTCCAGCATGTATTGTTCTAATTTTTGCATGCTATGATTAAAACTCAAATCAAGCATTTTAGCAAAAGAAGGAATGACCCTAGATTTGTAAGGCTCAACATAGAGATTTTGCATATAAGAGCTAGTAGGCAATAATTGACTAGGCTCTAAAGAGCATACTACCATTAAAGCTGAAGCACTTTCAATCATATCCTTATTAAAATAGCTATGCGTTGCGATTTGCTTCTTTAGCTCTTTATTTGTAACCATAATAAAATGCCATGGCTGGGTATTATAAGAACTGGGTGATAATCTGGCTAACTCAGCAATTTCTTCCAACTCTTCACTAGATAGCTTGTAATGAGTATCAAATATTTTACAAGAATGGCGTTCATGCAATAATTGTTTTCGTTTGGTTTTGTCTAAAAATTTCATTAATTATCCTTTATTTTAGAATACTTTTTAGCATACAATAAAATTCCTAAAGAAACAATTACCATAAACAAACTTAGTATTTGCCCCATGCTCAAATTAAAAATATAAACCCCCATTTGACTATCAGGCTCCCTGTAAAACTCTGCTACAAAACGCATGAGTGAATACCCCAAACCATAAACCACAATCAATAACCCATGTGTTTTAGTGTATTTCTTAGCGAGCATTACCATAAAAAATACTACAATCCCTTCTAAAAACGCCTCAATAAGCTGGCTAGGATAACGCAACTCATTATTTATGACAATGCCTATCATTTGTCCTAAATGGCTGTTCTCTGGCACAATTCTCCCAAAAAGCTCTTGGTTTAAAAAATTCCCAATTCTGCCAAAAACATATCCTAAAGGTAAGCTAATGGCGATTAAATCCAAATAGATTAAGAGCTTTTTTAAATCTTTACGACTATAAAGGTACGAAGCGACTAAAAACCCTACCAAACCCCCATGATAGCTCATTCCACGAATACCTACAAAATTCCCTTCACTATCAAAGGGGTTAAAGATTTGCCAAAAATGTATTAAATAGTAGCTAGAATTTGGGTCATAAATAAGAATGTATCCTATTCTTGCCCCCAAAACTATGCCAAGTTCTGCCCATAAAAAATAACTCTCAAAATCCTTTCTTTCAATAGGAAATCTTTTGGGGTCATTTTTAATCATTCTTAATGCCATGTAAAAGGCTATGATAATCGCACAAGCATACGCTAAACCATACCAATGCACTTCAATGCCACCAATGCTAAAGGCTATGGGGTCAAAACGCTCATAAATCGTATTCCAAACATTCATGTTTAACTCTCAAATTCAAATTCTTTAGGGGCAATGGCCTCAAACTCATACCCTAATAATGCAATTTTATGCGCATGGAGCATTAAGCGTTTAGCCGGAACTTGCTTATTGCCATAGAGCGTATCACCTATAATGGGGTAATTGATATGCTTTAAATGCACTCTAATTTGGTGCGTTCTTCCGGTTTTAATCTCTACTTTTAGAAGGGTTTTTTTACCCATAATTTTTAAGGGTGTAACCTTAGTAAGAGCATCTTGTCCTTTGGGCGAGATTTTACTAAAAGCTTTGGTAGTTTTAGTCGTAAGTATGGGGGCATTAATTTCTTGCTCTTCTTCTAAGATACCTTGAACTAATGCTAGATATTCTTTCTTTACCACCCTATCTTTAAAAGCCTTTTTAGCTTTTAAGTGAAATTCTGAATTTTCTTTGACTAATAAAATCACTCCGCTAGTCTCTTTATCCAAACGATGTAGTAACACCCAATCGTTGAAAAAATGCATTAAGTCATAGCTCTCTATAAAGGGGGGTTTAAAAAGGGCTAGAACATTTTCATCTTCAAAAATCACGCTGGGTTTTTCAATCTTTTGGATACTAAAGCGTGTGTTTTTGGGTAGCTCCTTTCTAGCAATGCCAAGTTTCTTGCCCCCTATGCTTACTAATCCTAAATCAATCAAAGCTTTTGCTTTTTTATTAGAAATATTTTCTTGTATGCTTAATAATTTATAGGCTTTTTCCATATCTATCCTTTAATAAGTGTGAGTAATTCGCTCAAATCATGTTGATTCTCTAAAAAACGCACCACGCCTAAATTTTCATAATCCAAAAGGGCGTTTAACAAATTCTCTTTTTTTACCATCTTATAAGGGCTTACTAACTCAAACAGCGCTAATTGATTAAAAATGTATTCCCCTGTGATTAAGCGGGTGTTAAAAAACGCCGGCTCTAAGGGGTTATGCCCCCCTTTTTTGATAAATGAACCCCCCAAGATTACAATATCTGCAATTTGATAAAAATTATTCAATTCCCCTAAGCTATCCACTAATAAAATATCGCATTCCACAAAACCCTTTGAAGAAAAAAATTCTAAGCTAAAGGGCGTAGTTTTTAATATATTTTGCAATAGATTTTGCACGCTTTTAAAACGCTCCGGGTGGCGTGGCACAATGATTAGTCTTGCATGCGTATAAATCTTTTTAAATTCCAAAAACGCCTTTAAACCTAGCTCTTCTTCACTCTCATGCGTGCTTGCTAAAACTACATTTAAAGCATTAGGGTTTTTAGGATAATAGCGAGTGATTGTGGGCTTTGAAAAACGCTTGATATTAAAAAAATTGATGACCTTTTTAGCCCCTAAACTTAATAAGCGCATTTTATCCTCTTCACTTTGGGCTAAAATCAAATCAATGCGTTTGAATAAGATAGAATAAAAGAGTTTAAAACGCTGATACTTAGGGTAAGATTGAGTGCTAATCCTAGCGTTAATGAGCATGGTTTTTGCCCCTAATTTTTGAGCCATATCAAACACATTAAACCACAACTCCGCTTCTGTAACCACTAAGGTTTTTAATTTTTTTAAGTTTGTTTTCCAAGTAAATAATAAGGTTTCAAAAGGTAAGTAACGCACTTCTATATGCTTAAAATTGCAATAAGACTTAGATGCTAATTCAAAGCCAGTGTTAGTGGTAACGCTAATTAAAATAGGCTCTTTTAAAGCTTGAATGATGGGTTCTAAGGATTTGACTTCCCCATAAGAGCATGCATGAAACCAAAAAGTCGGTTCGCTTTTCAAAGCGTTATCTTTTAGAAAAAAGCGAGCCTTTAAAGAATAGCGGTATTTTTCCTTGAAACTCAAAAGTAAAATTATGGGTGAACAAAGAAAATGCCCCAAACTCAAGCATAAAAAATAGAAAAACTTAAACAACTAACAATTATTCTTGGCTTTCTGTAGGTAATTCCAAACTCTCAGCGTATAAAATACGCCCACAATGCGGACAAGTGATAATATCCCCACTACTTAGCACTTCTGAATAAGTCTTGTCATTCAGTCTAATGAAGCAACCCCCACAAGCTTGTTTTTTTATCGTTACAATGCTGGTGTTTTTAGCCCACCTTCTAATCCTTTCATAAAAGCTATAGATTTTAGGCTCCATTTTTCCCACTAAATCTTCTTTCTTTTTAAAGATAATTTGTTGGGTTTCTTTGATATTTTGGACTTCGCTTTCTACGGAGCTTTCTAGTTCATTCGCTAATTTTTCAAGCTCTAACATTTCATTTTTTAAGCTCTCTTGCCTCTCGCTTTTATGCTTGATTTCATTTTGTAAATTTTCAATTTCTCTATTTGCCTGACTAGAACGCTCCTTAGCAATATCCTCTTCAATATTTAAAGAACGCAATTCCCTTTCAGATTTAATCTCACTCATTTTCTTTTGAATACTAGCAATTTTAGCGTTAGTGTCTTGTAAGGTCTGCTCGTTTTTGGAAACTTGTAGTTTTAGGGCTAATTTTTCTTCTTCTAAATTCAAAGATTCTTTATTCTTAGCTTCTTTGTCATTCAATGCTTTATCCAAGTCTTTACGCTTTTCTCTAATGAGTGGCTCTAAAGAGTCAATTTCTTTATCCAAATTAGAAATATCAATCAATTGTTTGAGATGAATATTCATAAAATAGTTTTCCTTTAAGTAAATTGCAAGGGGTTTTCAAAATGTTCTATTGTAACCAAATAATCATAAGAATGCAAAATTTCAGCCATAATTTGTGCGAACGCCCTTTCGCTATAATAGTGTGTCGCATCAATGAGACTAATACCTAAAGATTTGGCTATCATACAATCATGGTATTTAATATCGCCAGTAATCAAGCAAGTTTCTTTTTTTAAAGAATGAAGTGCGAACGCTCCAGCTCCACATACAAACGCCACTTCTTTAATCACTTGAGAACCTTTAGTGCATGCTAATTTTTCAACCCCCAAGCAAAATTTAACATGCTCTAAGAGTTTATCAAAGTCCCAATTTAAATTTTCTTTAACTAAGATGAGATTTTTTTCTATTAAATTATCAAATCCTAAAAGTGTCTTAGCAAAGTGCTTGTTTAGATGCGTTTTATCAAAATTCGTGTGCATGCTAATAGTAGAAATATTTTTTTCAACTAAAAGTTTTAAAATATTACTAGGATAGGTATCATAATCAAGTGCTTTTAAGGGCTTGAAAATTAAGGGGTGGTGTGTGATGATTAGGGCATTTTGTGGGGCATTAGTGGCAATTTCAAGCGTTATTTCTAAGCATGCGATAATCTTACTAATTTCATTATTTTTGCTCCCTAAATTCAGTCCGCTATTATCCCAAGATTCTTGAAATTCAAAAGGCGAAATCGTGTTTAAAACTTCAAGCACTTCCCCAACTAACGCCATTTTTAAGCCTTTGAAGTTAAAGCGTTTTTTAAGCACTCTTCTCTTTCTTCTTCTTGTTCTTTATACAACACAGCACAGCCTTTGGCTAAATCTCTGATTTGTAAAATATAATTTTGTCTCTCAGCCACAGAAATCGCCTTTCTAGCGTCTAAGATATTGAAAAAATGCGAGCATAACATCACAAAATCATAAGCCGGCAAAGGCAGTTTGTTTTCCAAGCAATGTAAAGCTTCTTCTTTGACATTTTTAAACATTTCTAACAATCTCTCTACGCTCGCTACTTCAAAATGATACTTGCTAAACTCATATTCGCTTTCTAAATGCACTTGAGCGTAACGCACGCTTTCTTTGTGATTTTTTGCCCATTCAATCTCTAGTATGCTCTCTACTTTTTGAACATACATCGCTAATCTTTCTAAGCCATAAGTGATTTCTACAGGAATGGGGTTACAAAGAATGCCCCCCACTTGTTGAAAATATGTAAATTGTGTAACTTCCATGCCATCAAGCCACACTTCCCAGCCTAGTCCCCATGCCCCAAGAGTAGGGCTTTCCCAGTTATCTTCTACAAATCTAATATCATGCTCATTAAGTTTTATCCCTAAAACTTCCAAACTTTTTAAATACAATTCTTGGATATTAGAGGGGCTTGGCTTAATCACTACTTGAAATTGATAATAGCTCCCTAAGCGGTTAGGATTCTCTCCATAACGCCCATCAGTTGGTCGCCTAGACGGAGCGACATAAGCCACATTCCAAGGCTTTTTATCCAAACTCCTTAAAAGCGTTGCAGGGTGGAATGTCCCAGCCCCTGCAGGAATATCATAAGGCTGAATGACTAAACAACCTTGATTTTTCCAATATTCCTGTAATTTTAATAATAAACTTGAAAAATCTTGCATGTTCTATCCTTTTAAGTGCGTCTAATCAAATCATTCATGCTCTCTAGCACATTTTTACCCTTTAAAAGCAAGGCTAATTCGCTTGCAATAGGCGTGTAAATGTGGTGTTCTTGTGCCATTTCCACAATAGCATTTGTGGTCTTTACCCCTTCAGCTACTTCACCTAATTCTTCTAAAATTCTTTCTAGGGGCTTACTTTGGGCTAACCCTAAACCCACACGATAATTCCTTGACAAAATAGAATTAGCGGTTAAAAACAAATCTCCAGCCCCAGAGAGACCTAAAAAAGTCTCCGTTTTGCCCCCAAAATACGCCCCAAAGCGTTGCATTTCCACTAAGCCACGAGACAATAAACTAGCCTTAGCGCTATTACCGAGTTTCAAGCCATCACACACGCCCCCAGCAATCGCAATCACATTTTTATACGCTCCAGCGATTTCGCCCCCCACCACATCTTCTTGAGCATAAGCTCTAATAAAGGATGGGGTTTTGTTAGCAAATTCTAGTGCTAAGGCATGATTATGAGAATGAATCACTAATGCACAAGGCAAACCCTGAATGATTTCAGCCGCAAAACTAGGTCCAGCTAAAAAACACAAACAACTAGGCTCAATAAAATCCTTAGCGATTTCGCTCACAAAAGCCTTGTTTAAAACTTCTATCCCTTTAGATGCGATTAAAACCTTAGCATTTTTAGGTAAAGAAGCGTTTTTAAACCACTCTCTTAAATGTTGCACGCTAATGGCTACGATGTATAATTGCGAATCTAAGCCCATTTCCAAGCTCACTGGCTCTATAGGGGTAGAACCCTTAGAAACTAAAGCATGATTAAGCTCTTTCAAAGGTTCATTTAAATCCCGCCTTGAGATGATTTTAACTTTATTCTTTTCTCCAAAAGCAAAGGCTAAAGCCCTCCCCCACGCTCCGCCACCAAATACTGAAATTTCCATTAAATTCCTAATCTAATTGATTGTAAAACTCAGCATTTTACAATAGCAACCCTAAAATAGCCCTTACAATCAAATGCCACTCTTAGTTAAAACAAATAATAATAACTAATAAACATGCTATAAAGAGTGTTGTTTTGAACTTCATAGAGTTTGTTAGAAGTGTTTAAAGAAACACTAGGATTTTTTAAGAAAGGCACCTTCACTCCTAAATCAAATTCATGCATGCCATTAAAGACAAATCTTAATCCTGTATGTAAGAAGGTGTTAAATTGAGTGTTACTCACATGGTTGTCTTTGATTTGAGCAATTGAAGTGTTTCCAGCAAGATTGACTCCAGCAAAGATTCCAAAAATCATGCTTTGCTTGTCGTTATTGTCTATGATATTAGCTAGGAAGTCTAACCCACCCCCATAAAGGATATTAGAGTTAGAGAAGTAAGCGTTAGTGTAAAGGTATTCAATATTAGCATAAGTTCTTAATCCAAATCTAGGCACAAAGAAATGTTTGTATCCTATAGCTAGACTAACTCCATAATGGAGAGTGGTTTGTTTGGAAACAGACACTAAATTTGAAAGGTTGGTTTGAGTATAGCGGTTTGTTTGTAAGGTTAGTAGGCGGTAGAGAGAAGCAAACATATTTGGAACATCTTGTGGTAACTCTGGCGGAATAATGGGACCTTTGTAACGAGTAGAACCATTATCATAAATACCATTATAGTAACAATTATAGTCTTCTAGTTGCTGTTGTGTATAACCCTGCGGAATAGCAACATGATATGCTGTTGGGCAAGTGGGAAAATCTGCATTTGGAGTTTTTATCTCATTAAACAGACTACGATACTTGGTTAGATAAACCTTAGCATTAGGACCAGCAACATTTAAACAATTATGCCGTTTATCTAAACCTTTTTTTCTATCGCAAAAGCTTTGAAATTGACCCCATTCAGTCGGATACTCAGTAGAAGCATGCTCTAAGGCATCAGCTCTCTGTGTCCAGTAACCGCTAACTTTGTTTTCATAATCTTTTTTGGCTAAATCTTGGGCTTGCTGTTGGGGGTCATCTTGTGGTTGTTCGGCTCTTCCTTGTGGTCGTTTTGATTTGCTTTGTGGTGGGTCTTGTTTCTGTGCCTGTGGTGGTAGCGGTGCTTCAGCTGGGTTCTCTTGGGGTGAGCTAGACTGGGCGGATTTATGCTGTGGCGGTGGGTCTTGGACTTGTGGTTTATCTTCAGGAAGTGGTTTGGTTTGGGGTAGCACTCTAGGTTGGCTAGGCGGACTTTCAACTACCTTTGGCGGAGTGGGTTTTTGCTGTGGTGGCTCTAAGGTGGTAATGGTGCGTTTTTGTTCACCTTGACCAATTAAAAAGCTTCCACCCGCATACCATGAGCTTTCTTCAGCTCTCAAATCCGTTAAGAAAGCTAAGGGTATGAAGAGTAAAGGTCTCATAAACTGCCCCCCCCCCCCGAGCTTGTTGTTGTGGCTACTATTTGAAAAAAGGCTATAAAAATTCATGTTAGATTCCTAAATATTTTAATTCATTGATTATCAAGTCAATATAACACAAAACACATGAATTTAAAGTGAATGTTTGTGGTTTGTAGGATATAAGTTTTAAGGCTGTTCTGAATTTATGCAAATGATTTTGTTAAAAAGAATAATCCCTGTTGCAACATTGTATAGATAAACTCTTTTTATGGGTCCATTCAAAATTCTGTGTCAATCCACTAAAATATAAAGAAAAGGATTGATTATGACAGAACAAGAACAAAATTTTGATTTTAACGATGCTGTTAAACAACTCTTAGCTTGGTCAAAAAGATAGGGGGTAAAGATAGTGTTTTAGCTCCCTTAGTCAAACAACTTATAGAAGTAGCACTAGAAACTGAAATAGAAACCCACATAGCACAAGATGTGTTAGGGGGCAATAAAAATCGTAAGAATGGAAGTTTTAAGTGTTCTCTAAGTTTCAAGTTAAATTCAATCAAAAATCATTTGAAATATAACACAAATTTTTTAAACAAAAGCTTAAAGAATAATTTCATTCCTTTAATATTGATTGTGAGTTCTTATTAAAATAGGCTGGTAGTTCTTTACTTCTAGCTAGTAGTTCTTATATGAGTTATCTTATATGAGTTATTAGTAAGTTCTAAGGGTATTTTTGCTCCTAGTTCTTAATCATACAAGCAACCTAGTTCATATTATTAGAGCAGATAAGCTCTTAATCTATTTTCCCCTTAGTTCTTTCTTGGTGTGAGCTATTAGGTTCTAACTTGTGGCTTTTAGTTTTTATCGTGTAGCCCTTAGTTCCCTAATTGTTGCTTACAAGTTCTTACTATTTGCTTGTTAGTTCATAGTATTTAGCTTGCTAATTCTTATTAGTGGGCTGTAAGTTCTTTGCTTGTGCTATAAAGTTTCATTCTATAGGTTACTAAGTTCTCACCATATGGCTATTAGTTCTTAATAATTTTGACTGCAAGTTCTTTTGCAAAAAAATCTCTAAGTTTTTATAGTGTTTCTAATAAGTTCTTGGCTCTTAATTTTTATAGTAAGGGGGTTAAAGCTTTTGAATGAATTTTTTCTCTCTTGCTAGATTAAAAGTTTAGCTTATCTGTCAAAGCACTTTTTAAAAACTTTTTAGGCAAAAAGTTAGCAAAAACCCTTATTTTTTAAAAATCTAGCTCCAAGTCCCTTGAATGCGAAGTTTTAACCATATGTGTGTAGACACTTGGTGTTATCCTGCACCTTTTTTGATTGGTTCTCTTTTTTAATTCTTTGTGCTATGCTACAAAGAATTAAAAAATCGCTAGATTTAAAATCAAAAATCTAGGGTTTAAATTAGCGTTAGCTTGAATAAAATTTTGGCGTTTTAAAACGCCTTTTTAGTAAGGGAATAAAGTCAGCTTGAAAGTGTGCGAATTAGATAAAAATTTAGCGATGTTGTTAAGTCTTAAAGGGCTTGTATGCTAGATAGAGCTATACGAGATGCTAAATTAGATAATCGCCCTATGGATTTGTCTTTTTTAGATGATATTTTAGAGCATATGTTAAAGCCTAGACCTAGTGATAGCGATAAAATTGATAAGAGATTGTTGATTAAATTCAATCAATTTGGCTCTAACTCAGAGTCTATTAAATCTAATCTAGTTGGCACAAAGAATGCTAATCCTGTGCTTATTAAAAACATAGGGCAAATGAAACGCTCCCATTTAGAAAATGCCCTAAGTTATACCTTAGAAAATAGCGAGACAGCCTACAATGAAATGTTTTTAGAGTGTGATAAGCAATTTATTTTAGAGACTTGGCTCAATGACTTTGATTTAACTAAGGATTATAACGAGGCTATGCATTTAGTCTTTTCTATCAAAAATAAGCCAGATGAAGAGACTATGCAAGGGCTTTTATACTCTACTTGGGAGAGCTTAAAAGTAAGATTGCCTGAATATAAATTCGCTCTTGTGCCTCATTCTCATCAAGACCATGCCCATATCCATTGTTTCATCAATAAAACTAACCAGCTCACAAGAAAGAGACTGCGTTTTAAGGGGCGTGAGGATTGCAAAGAATTTTTTAATGAACTAAGAAGTGAGTTTGCTTATAGGTTGAATAACCATTTATTGAGCGAAGAATACTTGTATGTCAATGAGCCTAAGCTCAAGGAATTAGACAATATCAAACTTCAATTACAAGTTTTAGAAAAAGAAGAGAAAGCATTAGAACAAATTAAAACCCCACAAGATGAGTGGGACTTAAACAAGGCTTTACAAAGCGAGTATTTACAAGAACTCAAAGATAAAAACAAAGCCCAAGCCCTAAACATTCAAAACAACCAAAGCCTGCCTTTGAGAAAAAAGATTTCTGAATTTAAAATCGCTCTCTTTAACCACAAAGATATGAGTGATGATGAAAAAGAACAGCTAAACATTGACAGGGTAGATAAGAGAGAGCTAGTAAGCGAACATTTAAAAAACACCAGCAAGCAAGAGCTATACGAACTCTTAAGTTTTTATCAAAAAGAGCTTGATAAAACAGAGAGCCATTCAGCCTTTAAAAATTTTGCTATTCTCAATGATTTAGACAGAAATTTTGAAAGAGAGACTAAGGGCTTTTCTCTTTTAAAGAAAAAAGAAATGCTACTAAGTAAGCTTGAACACCTAGACAAACGCCTTTTAGATAAAAACTCACACTTATTACTGGCTCAACTAAGAAATGAAGTTAAAACCAAGCAAAACACACAATACAACACTCTAACTAATCCTATTCTTTTAGCCAAAGCCTTAGAACTTCCTAAAGATAAACGCCCCACACTTAAAACTTTTAAAAACGCTTATTTTAGTGCTAGAAAATATCAATTCATGCTAGAGAGCTTTAAAACTAAACAAGATGACCCCACTTATAAGCTTAATGATAACACTTATGAGCTAGTGAGTAAGCAACTACAAGATTATCAAAAGACTATGCTTTTATTAGCCAAAGAGAGATTGCTCTTTTTAGAACAAGACTTAAAAACAAAAGAAGAAGAGTTTAAAAGAGCCAAAGAGAGCTATTTTAAAGCCCTAGAGAGCTATAAAGAGACTTTTTCATTGAAAGAAAACCAAGACTTTCTCAAACAAAACAAACAATTTTCTAAACTTTCAAAAGAAATTCTTTATACTTGTAATGAAATCATAGGGGCTAATAGGTTTTTAACCCACTATGACATTTCACAACTTCAAAAAGTCCTAGAACACGCTAAGGATACTAAGCTAGAGCAAAAAGAAATTCAAGTCAAGGTTAAAGAGCAAACCACACCAACCCAAAGCGAGCTGACACAAACCGCTACTGGCTCACAAGCTAATAAGAGTGTGGCTAAAGAAACTCAAGCTAACACAAAAACTACTACACAGCAAGAGTTAATCGCACCACAAAACCATGTTAGCACCATTCAGCAAGAGCCTAGTATTGCATTAAACACTCAAGCCGCCATAACAAACAATACTATCCAACCATTACAAGAGCCACAATCTAATGATAAGCCGACCAAAACATTGCATTCTGATGAGCCGTGGATAGAACATGCTAAAGAGCTTGAAAGAAAAGCCAAAGCTCATCAACAAGCTTGTTTAGAAAGAGAGCGAGCTAAAGAAAATCAAAAAGCTCACGAGAATGCCCTAAATTCAACACAAAACCAAAAACCGACTAACGATATATCTAACAGCCTAAAAAGTGCTGTCAGTCAAAATACAAGCGAAATAGAGCCTAATTCATACGAGTATCTAATACAAAAAAGCAAAGGGCGTGGTAGGTAAAAACTCAAACTAGCTCAATGCTCCCTAACAATCTAATTGACTAGGCAAAATTCAGCATGCCACACACTCTTAAAACGATTGAAACACAAATACGAGCAGAGATAATGAACCGCTTTAATAGGCAGTTTATTTCTCTCTATCAACCTTTAAATTAAATCAATCCACTAAAACCCAAATAAAACACTCTAAAATGCCCTACAATCAAAATAAGGCTATAGGGAAAGAACAAACTATCAACTTAAAATAAAAAACGCTTTAAAATGCCTTTTAGAGCTTAAATTTTTCTTAAACGGCACGCAAAAATTTTAAAACTTAAAGTTTCCTTAAACATAATCATAAAGCAAGTTTAAACCTAACCATTGAACCTACTATCAAATCAAACTTAACCCTTTTAATACTAAGAACTAGAAACAAACCTAACCCTACATACTCTAAACAAAAATCTTTCTAATCCTAGAACACTAAACAACAAACCACTTACAACTTAACAGCACAACCTAATCCTAACCCTCTCTCTACAACTACATACTATGACAGATAATTCTTAATTTTCTTTTCTTTTTGATTTCTATTCTTTCTAAATCCTAATCAACTAAGTCCTACTCCTAAACTAAACCTACTACTTACCATCAACAGCTCCTACAATCAGTTTGCCTCTTTCAATGAGAGTTTTTTCTTTTTTAACTTTTCTTTTTAGCAAATTCTTATTACATGATTTATAGTATTTAAAAAATAAATCCTAATCATGACATGGTATTTACTAATAATATTTTTTAATCAATAGGATTAGAAAGAAAGATAAATCTTTCTTTCCCTTAATATCTTTATAACTATGTGGCACTTAAGTTCCGCTTTTATCTCTAATGCCCATAGATACGCACTTCTTAATCTTATAAAGTGCTTAAAGTTAACTTTCAAAAACTATTTAATTGTTGCTAAATTAAATTTTTGTTTTTAGTGAGTAATGTAAATAACTCTGTATTTGATTATTTGCTTTTTAAGGGGGCGGAATTTTGTTTTTATGCCTTAGTGAATGCGGAACTTTTTAAAAAACTAAGATTTAAAAGCGGAACTTCAAATCTTTTAAGGAGCCATGCAAAATTTTTAAAAATACCGCTTTTAGAACCTAACAAACTAAAAGAGCTTAAAACTCTCATTCTTTAAGATTTCTTTTTATATTTTAATAAGGGAGCAATATGTTAAATAACAAACTCACCAAATCTCAAAGAGAACTCTTTGATAATCTTAAAGCCTTTTTATACACTAAGGTTAAAAATTTCACACCCATTCAAGATGTGAATGATATGGCTTTCATATTAGACACACAAGATAAAATCCTAAAATGCCACAATATAGAGCAATTAAAACAACTCTGTCATATTCTTTACAATCAAGGTATTAAGCACACGATTATGATGCAAGGCTTGTTTTTATTCTTTGAATACTTTAGAGATAATCTCAAACTAAGAAGTTTTAGAACGCTTAGCGAAGAGCAAGTCATTAACTTTCTCTTTGAACTCGCCCAAAATAGAAAGCCCAGCTCTATGGCTAAGTATGTGATGTATTTAAGACAATTCTTTGATTACTTGGATAGGAAAAAGCGTTATAGCTTTGATTTTACGCTTAAAAATTTAGCCTTTGCTAAGATTAAAGAAAGTCTGCCTAGACATTTAAATGATAAAGACTTAAAGAGCTTTTTAAAAACACTTTTAGACTATAAGCCAACCACTAGCTATGAAAAACGCAATAAATGTATTTTACTCATTGTAATACTTGGGGGACTTAGAAAATGCGAAGTGTTAAACATAGAATTAAAACACATTCAAGTAGAAGAGCAAAATTACTCTATTTTAATTCAAGGTAAGGGTAGGAAAGAAAGAAAAGCTTATATAAAAAAGAGTTTGTTAGAACCAAGCTTGAATGCTTGGCTTAGTGATGATTATAGACTAAAATATTTTAATGGGGCATATCTTTTTAAAAAAGACAAACAAAAAGCACAAAATTCTTTAACGCTTTATAACTTTATCCCCTTAATATTCAAACTAGCTCAAATCAAACACTATAAGCAATATGGCACAGGCTTACATCTATTTAGGCATAGTTTTGCAACTCTTATTTATCAAGAAACCCAAGACTTAGTTTTAACTTCAAGGGCGTTAGGGCATAGCTCTTTACTCTCTACTAAGATTTATATCCATACTACCCAAGAGCATAACAAGAAAGTGGCTCTTGTATTTGATAGTTTGATAGAGAATAAAAAGTAAGGGGGTTAAAAATTGATTAAATAGTTTAATGTAATTAATACAAATAATCTCATTAAGACAAATAGCATAACATTAGATAGTTTTTATTGATTATCTAATGTTTTATTAATAATTAAAAATAATTAGATTTTTATAAGGATTGTTAAAAACAATTAGTATTTACATAGTTATCTTAAATTACAAAATATACTAAAAACAATACGATTATAATTTACTATTGCTTACTAAGAAAACTTTTAATATTCAATGTAAATAATTAAATTCTATTAATTTATATCATAAGCAATAAATTGATTGTTATTTCTCATTAAGAGCATATATGGTAAATAACTAAATTCTATTCAATACTGATAAAATAACTAAATATTATCAAATACCCACTCAATAAGATTACTTATCGCCTACGCTTAGGTGTGGGGGTGTATTTATTAGGATTGTCTAAATCATCGGCGTTGTCATAAGAGTTTGAATGGGTGGCTGTTTTGATTTGCTCTATTTTTTCTATTAAAAATTGATAAGCGTTTAAAGAAAGGTCTTTGTAGTGTGAAATGGGTTCTACCATATCTATTTCTATGCTATAACGCTTTTTATCTAACTCTTGCAAAGAATTTTGAAGAGTTAATAGGTCTTGCTTGGTTATCTTTTGAGAGCTTAAGAGCTTATCAAATAAATTATTGTCGTTATGCAAAGCCACTGCTATATCAAAAATATCTCTTGTTTTATTACCAGTCTTTCTAAAAGTAATTTTTTTAGCGATAATATTTTCTAGGCTTTCTATATAAATATCAAAAGTAAAAATCTTTTTAGAGTTATCTATATATCCCTTATTACTAGCATAATCCACTAAAACATCTATTTTAATGTTGTCTTTATTCGTTACGCCTATATGATTGTGCTGGTCTATATACCTACTACTATCAAAATGACTGCAATCATCTATCCATAGTTTTGGGCTAAAAAATCCCAAGCATTGAGCGTCATTAACAAACAAATCAATATCAAAGCTTAATCTATGTTGGAAGTAATACATGCTTAAAGCTGTGCCTCCTCCAAACTTAATACTACTAGGATTAAGCCCTAAATTTAAAGCGTTTTTAATAATGGGGTAAAATTGCTCCAAAGCTTGAATTTGAGCTACAAAATTGTTTTTGATAAAACTAAGGCTCTCTTCATTGATAGGGATTGATAGAAAGGACATGCTTAATATTCTCCATAGGGACATGATAATCTTGTGAAAACCATTCTATTTCTTGCTCTAGTGCCTCTTGCTGGATTGTGCCTATAATATACTTGTCGGTATTGCTTAGATTAGTTGTTTTCTTTTTCATAAAAAGTTCTATAAGATATTCTAAGCTCACATGCTTATTTTTATTACCAATTGAGTTATTAATTGTAGCTAGTAACATAGGAGCAAATGACATTTTATTCTCCCTAAATTGATTTGATTTAGTTTAGCAAAATTTGTGTTGGTTTTGGTTTGACTTATAATGATTGTTTAGCTATAATACGCTTACATTATAAGGGCTTCGGTAGCCCACTTCTTTCTTACAGATTACTTAGTTTCTCAAAGTCTTTATTCCCAACACTTTTAATTAAATCATCTAAAAACAAAGTAATTTTACTAGGTTCAATACCGATAACCAAAATTCTATCCATTTGAATGCTTTCTGTTTCCCCATTAAATTGTGTAGCTATTCGTGGGCGGTTATTTGGTTTAATTTTTAGTAGGTTTTCCCAATGATACGCACGATTTCTAATTGTCCATAGCAAATTCAAAGCAATATGAACCTTAATATAGTTATAAAGAAGTCGTTTCTTGCCCTTAATAAGCAAAGTGTCTCTGTTGTCTTGATAATAAGCCTTAAAACTATAGGCTCTCAAATCTAATACTACCCCCTCTAACTTATAAAAAAACACAAGCTTAATCACAGCTCCCAAAGACATCTTGGATAAGACCAAAGAATGCGAAATTTCTTTTTTCTTTTCTTTTAATTCATTGATTAAAGGGATTAAAGAATTTTCATTAAACACCCATTCACTCCCCTTATTTTGAGTTAAGCAATAATCTAATGCGTTACGCAAATAAATCTCTAAATTAGAGATTTTAGGTGTGATTAGACTAATGAGTTTTAAATTTTCTTTGTATTGCTCCAAACTATCATAAGTATCCATTCTGTCTTTGGATAGAATGAGAGTAATATCGTTTTTAAAGTGTTGTAAATCTTGCATAGTGTCTCTTAAATGGATTGTTAAACCAATTATAACACAAACAAAAATAACTATAAAAGATTGTTATTACTTGTTAATATAATATATAGTGAGTAATTCAAATAACTAAATTCTATTCAATACTGATAAAATAACTAAATATTATCAAATACCTACTCAATAAGATTACTTATCGCCTACGCTTAGGTGTATGGGCGTATTCATTAGAATTGTCTAAATCATCGGCGTTGTCATAAGAGTTTGAATGGGCTTGTTTTTGTTGTAAGGATAGCTCTCTTACTTCTTGTAAGAAGTTTTGCATTTTTGCATAATTTTCTTTAAAAAATTCTATGTAAGGTGCGTAGTTATTGGTCTCATAATATTCTATCATAGCCCCCCTATATTGCTTATAGCAATCTTTGTTATCTTCTAAAATGACTAAGGGCATGATATTATGATTTTTTAAAGCGATAAACTGCATGCACCTTGCAGTGCGTTTGTTACAATCTTCAAAATACTGCAAATAGCATAGGTTGTTGTGTAAAAAAATGGCTTGTTCAAAAGGGTTTTCTATTTTATCTATTTGAGTAAAAACAAACTTCATTTCAGTGTGTAGTTTATCCCCTGTGCTTAAAGGTAAATAAGAAGTGCCACTAATGCCACTTAGATTATGTTTTCGCATAATGCCTTGATTAGATTTAAGAACTAATTCTTCACTTAATATAGAGTGTATTTCTAAGCAAGTTTCTAAATTCAATTTTAAATCATTGTTTAAGATAAAATCAAAGGCTTTTTTTAGATTGAGTATCATTTTAGCATCGCCATATTTCTTACCCCCAGCTGTTAGCCCCTCTTCTAATAAGCAAAGGGTGTCTAGTTTATTGTAAGTATTGCCCTCAATTTGAGCGCTTGAATAAATGAAATCAAAGCCTAACTTTTCAAACAAGCCCTTAGCATTTTTAAATTCATCAAAATGACAAATAAGGCTATTAAGCTCTTTCTTTTCTTTAGCGTTTAAAATTTGTAGGTTATTAAGGGCATTAGGATTGTATTGCATAAATTCCGCCTTTTAGTCTAGTTTCATTGATAGGGGTTGATAGAAAGGACATGCTGAATATTCTCCATAGGAATGTGATAATCTTGTGAAAACCATTGTTTCTTGCGTAGTTGCCTCTGTTTGAATGCTATATATCACATATTTATCTATATCGTTTAAATTAGTTGTTTTCTTTTTCATAAAAAGTTCTAGTTGGTATTCTAAACTCACATGCTTATTTTTATTGCCAATAGAGTTTGATTTAACCAATTATAACACAAACAAAAATAACTATAAAAGATTGTTATTACTCAAAAATGTAATCATTAGTTATAGGCTCTTTATAGATTAACTCATCTTCTTCTAACTCTTTTAAGGTGTTTTCTAAGCTCTGTTGCTTGTAATTTTCCTGAATGAATTGTAAATCTAGTTTGCCCCTTTCACTCAAGCTTGCCATAAGGGCTTCTTTGGCGTTATTTATCACAATAGGAGTGTTAGGGTTAATGGTTCTTTCAAAAAAGATACGAGCTTTTTGGGCCTGTGCTTTTTTAGGGGCAATGCCTTGTTTTTTAGCTTCCTTTTTGCTGATTTCTTTTTCAAAATGCGTTTCTAGAGCTACTACTCGCATGCCAAAGGCGTCTTCTTTAATGTCCTTGTAATTTTTGTTTTCATTCAAATAGCCATGCTTTTTAACAAATTTTTCATACAGAATATTGAGATTAGAGCGTTTGCTTTTTAATTTTTGTTCTGTGCTTAAGGGGTTTAGCTCGCTGTTAGACAAGTCTATTAAGGCATCTCTTAGGGGGATATAATCTAAAAGGTGTTGTTTGATAGTAACGCTTCCTTGTTTGTGGTTCAAGCCAGCATTTTTTAAAAAAATCTCGTTCTCGTTGTCTTCTAAGCTATCAAACTGAAAGATTTCGTTTTCAAATTCTACAAATGCCCCGCTCTTAAGATAGGTGGCTTTTTGTTTTAAGCTCTTAAACTTAGGGTGTGAATGATTGATGGCTAACAAATTTTGTTTGTAGGTGGTCTTGTGGTAGGTATAAACATTGCTAGGTAAAACATGAGCCACAAAGTTTTGCATCTTTTCTTCTAGGGGTTTTCCTAACTCGCCCCTAGCATTTAAAACAAATTTGTGATAGCGTGTGTCATACTCTAAGCTTTCACTCCCTAAAACATGCTCTTTAAAGCGTGTGAAATACTCATTTTGACGCACTTTTAAAAGGCTTTCAATGAGAGCATTATGTAAAATTTCTACATTATCTGCATCGTTATTAACACAATTCAGTAGGTAGCCCCCTAAAAACTCTTCTTCATTAACTTTCTCATAAACAAAGCCTAATCTTTTAGCAATAGGCTCATAGAGTTTTTTAACGCTTTCTAAATCCAAGCCACCAAGATATTCATTCGCACTAGCTTTGTTTTCAAACAAAGCAACAGCATTAACAAAGTCCTTATCCAACTCATTATCTTTCCCCTTTTTAAAAAACACCATATCGCACCCCACTTCAGTGTTGCTCTCATTGAAAAATCCTTTAGGCAATCTCATAGCCCCCAAGAAAGTTGCATGTTTAGAAATGTATTCACGCATTTTATGATTGGAGCTATCTAAGAAATTGCTCGTAACAATAAAAGCCATTAGCCCATCTTCTTTGAGATTTTTTATCGCATTGCCTAAGAAATAATTGTGGATAGTGTGATGAGACAATTCTTCATCATTCAAATCAGTAATGACTTCATCACCAAAAGGGGGATTTCCTATGAATACATCATAGTCTCTCCGCATAATGAATTTTTGTAAAGCAAGGTTTTGGATATTGGAATTAGGGTGTAGTTTTTTAGCGATTTGAGAACTAATAGGGTCTAATTCAGTCGCACTGAATTTGTAATTCAAACCACTAGGAGCATAGGTTAAGAACATGCCATTCCCACAACTTGGCTCAAAAAGGTGTTTTTCGTTTGCATCATTATTGAAGCCCAATCTATCTAGGGCTTGATAAATGCAATCAATTGCCATTTTAGGCGTGTAGTAAGCGTCATCACTGCTTTTTTTAGCGGCTTCAAAATCAGCATCGCCTAAGAGTGCTTTTAATTCTAAAGCTTCTTTTTCATGCTTAGAGCTATCAAAATAACTGCTTAAAGCTCCCCAGCCACTGAATTTAACTAAGATTTCTTGCTCTTCTTTGGTGGCAACTCTTTTACCTAGCTCTTTTAAAAGCGTGATAGCTTCAATATTAGCCTTGTAACGCTCTTTTTTGGTGGTAGGAATATCTAGCTTGTGAGTGGCTTTAAAATCAATGAGAAGCTCGGTATGGTTTGAAGTTTCGCTTGGCTCTGAATGATTGAACAAATTAGGCTCTGTTTGTTGTAAGGAGTTAGGCTCTAGTGTAATAACACTAGGTCCTACACTCCCCAAAGACATTTGAGATGTGGGGTTTTCTTTAGAATGATTTAAGGGGGTTGTAGTAAGCTTATGACTTGCTAGGCTCTCAACAGGCTCTTTAGAGTTATCCCACTCTCTTCTAGGTTCTTTATATCCATTTGGAAGAAGTCCATAATGACTTGCATCGCCTGTTCGCCCCATTGTTTGTCTGTCAGGCTCTTGGTGATGTTTGGAATGAGTGTGATGTGTTGGAAGAGATTGATTTCGTTCATCTCTAAAATCTCCCCATCGGTTATGCCTTTGGCTCTGCTGATTTCTGCTTGAGTGTTCGTTAAGACTTTCAATTCCATTTGGGCTTGGGGGTTGAGTAGCATGTTGATGAGTATATAAGTTTCTTGCTCTATCAACCATTTTATTGTCTTTGGAAAGTAGGCTATCCATCTCTCTAGGATTGTGAAGCCATGCATTTCTAGTTTCTTGGTCTCCCAAGCTCTCACTAGATATTCCCAGTCCTCTTTGGTTAGATTGTAGTTCGCTAGTATTCTCTCCCCAATCCATGTCGGGTGTGTCTCTATGTAGGGTTTGGTGGGTATGTGGTTCAAGCTGGCGTGAATTGCTGCTTGTATCTCTAACTCTTTCTCCAGTATGCGGATTTGTTTCTTGGATTTTTTCTCTTGTTTCATGTTCTTCTCCCTTATTGTTGTTGTTTAATTCTACACTATTTAAAATTAAATTATTCTTAATAGCGTTATTAGTAATAGAGTTATCACTAATAGAATGATTTTCTTTTAAGGCTAATTCTTTTGATAGAATTTTACTAATTTCATTGTTTAAATGCATGCCAAACTTATGGTCTAGTTCATCAAACATACTATCCACTAAGTCTTTTTCAATGTTAAAGCCTATGCTATCAAAATAGTTTCTTACATTGATGTTAAGATTTCTTTGATTTCTACGGCTATTGTAGTAAAGTCCGTCGCCATCACTACTAAGATAGTTAGCTCTTATCATTTTTTCTTGTATATTTTTTAGAGTGTCTATGGTTAGCTTATGCTCTTTAAGGGTGTTAAAGACAATTTGATAGACTGAGTTATCTGTAGTAGTGTTGTCTAGCGTTTGGTTGTTTTCTTTGGTGTTTAATTCTGTCGTATTATTAGAATTAGTATTATTTAATTCCATTTTATCGTTAGTAGAATTGTTAGAATTAGCGTTATTTAACTCTACACTATTATCTGTAATATTATTCTCTTGTGTATAGTTTAGCTCTGTATTGTTTTTAAGAGTATTTTCAGCATTTTGCAACCTTTCTAATGCGTTTAATTGCTCTTTAGTCAAACTCAAGCTTTCAGTGATAACTTCAATAGATTTTTCAATGCAATTTTCTAAAATCTCTAAAAGTTTCTTAGGGCTATAAGGCAAATTGAATTTATCATAGAATTTTCTAGTGTTAGGGTCTTTAAGAAGTTGTAACCCTATGTGGCTATTTGCTAGGCTTTCATTAGTTTGAGTAGCTTTTATAAGCCTGTATCTAAAATCAGGCTCATTGGCTATAGTGTTATCTTTTATGCTTTGGAGTAAGCCTTGTAGATTATTTAGGTTTTGCTCTAGTTCGTTTAAATCCTGTGAGAAATGATTTGTCTCATCTCTTTCTTTTGCTTGCTCGTTAGAATGAGCAAGCTTCTTATTAGTGTCAATAGGGTTTAATTCATCTGTAAGAATTTCTACACCACCAGCATGTTGTAAGGAGTTAGGTTCTAGGGTTGCTTGTGCAACACTAGGTCCTACACTCCCCAAAGGCATTAAATCTGTAGGAAGTTGTTGCTCTATAGAACTATTTTCTAAAGGCTCGTTATTTTGAATGGTTTTTATAAGTCTAAAATCAGGCTCATTGGATATTACATTGTTTTCTTTAGTTTCATTAGGCTCTATTGTATTATTGCTAGTGTTATCTAATTCTATTGTATTGTCAATAGTTTTATTATCCATAAGGCTATTAGCTGTAATCAAATCCCCCACAATGACACTAAGACTTCGTGTGATTAAAGCATTAAATTCCTTGTTGTTATAGTAGAGATTTTCAAAATCTCTACTCATATCTTTTTTAAAGTCATTTAACACCATAGAACTAATATCTATATTTCTCTTAAAGGTGTTAATAATGGCGTTATTAGAAACAATGGCATTAAGCTTTTGATTAAACTCTTCTTTTAAAGCTTCTTTGTTTGGCTCATTATTGATTAAATCTTGTAATTGCTCTAAGGGGGTTTTAATAGGTTCTAAATTCTTTTTGTTAATTAAATCCCCCACAATCACGCTAATATTCTTAAGTAAGAGAGTTTGAAATTCTTTGTTAGAAAAATAAACTTCTTTAAAATCATTGCTCATATCTTCTGTGAAATAAGTTAAAGCCAGCAATTTTATATCTTCAGGGTCTTTATATTCATTAAAAAGCTCTCTAATCTCTTTATTATTAGCAACTTCATTGATATTTTGCTCAAATTCTTCTAGTAATAACTTTTTGTTATTCTCGTTACTAAGTGTATTTTCCAATTGTTTTAAAAAAGTTTGAGTGCGTTTGAACTGATTGTTGAGTGGGTTATGTAAATCTATTAAATCTATGCCAAACTCTTTGTGAAACTTAGCACAAAACTCTCGCATAAGCGTTTCTAGTTTGTCTAGCTTGTTTTCTAAACTTTCATGATACGCCCCATTCAAACGCACGGCATTTTTAAACTCATACCATTCTTGCATGGTAGGAATGGTTGTAATGTCTTTAGGGGTAGCTGGGTTACCACTATCTAAAACTTCAAAATTCATTGTATAGAAATGGTTTAAAAAAGCATTATTAGGCATTAATTTTGCCTGTAATACTCTAAGACTAGATTTATCTTTGATGGCATCTCTCATAGTGCGTTTGCAAATATCAATATCCCATAATAAATATTCTAAATTCTTAACAAACTCATTGCTTGTAGAAGGCGAGCCTAACTCTTTAGCTAGAAATTCTTTCATTCTCTAAAGAATGGTAAATCTTCTAAGACTATTAAAAGCACCGATGGAGCTTTTATACTGAATACTAAGAAGAGATAGAGCAGGAACTTTTGAACCCCAAATTGTAAAGAAAAATCAAACTAGTATCTCTAATGAAATAGAAAGATTGGATACTCTCTATGTATGGCTTAGGATTGAACTATAAGGATATTGTAAAACATATTTGAAGAAATTTATAGGATAGAGTTAAGTATAGCCACTATGAGTGCCATTACAGATAAAATCATAGACAAGCTAAGAGAATGTCCAAATTAGACTCCTTAAAGCTATCTATCCTTTTGTGTGATTTAGATGCAATCCACTATAAGATTAAAGAAGATGGTAGGTATGTTACTAAGGCGGTTTATACCATTCTAGCACTAGATTTAGAGGGTAAGAAAGAAGTTTTAGGATTATATTTAAGTGAAAGTAAAGGGGGCTAATTTTTGGCTTAGTGTTCTTACTGATTTAAAAAATAGAGGGTTAGAGGATATTCTTATAGCCTCAGTTGATGGCTTAAAAGGATTTCCTGAAGCTATCAATAGTATTTTTCCTAAGACTGAGGTGCAACTTTGTATAGTCCATCAGATTAGAAATTCTATTAAGTATGTAGGGAGTAAGTATCAAAAAGAGTTTTTAAAAGATTTAAAGCTAGTCTATCAAGCTCCTAATAAGCAAAAGGCAGAAGATGAACTCTTAAATTTTGATAGAGTTGTGGGGTAGCAAGTATCTTTTAGTGCTTAAATCTTGGCATAGCAAGTAAGATAACTTATCGTTATTTTTTAAGTATCCCCCTGCTTAGAAAGATTATCTATACGACTAACATTATTGAGCTAGTCCATAGACAATTTGAAAAAATTAACTAAAACTATAAGGGGGTTTTTCTAATGAAAATTCTTTATTAAAATTACTCTATATGGGTATTTTAAACGCTACTTCTAAATAGGGTATGCCTATTTCATAATTCTAGTCTAACCTTATCTCAATTAGCTATTTTCTTTGAGAATAGATTAAAGAGAAGTATTTAGAGATTTAAAAGGTTATAAATATGTTACTTGACACAGAATTTGGAATGGTCTCGTTTTTATTGAGTATCATAAAAAGAGAGGTTTCTCTCCCTATGAAATTTGTTATTTCAACTTATCGTTAGCTACATTAAGAAAAATGTTTAAACTCAGTATTTTGTTAAAACAGAAGAAATAAATTTAATGCTTGAACCCCCTAATTAAGAGTGGGGTAGTGAAATCTAAAAATGAAATACCTTTAATTTTGATAGCGTGAGAATGTGAGAAATAGGATAATAGAATAATCAAAAGAGTTTTTTAAACTCTAATAGGGTTCTAAACCCTTTCAAACACTCTTAATTCTCTATAGCAAGATTAATAACAATATCAACAATAATAACAAAAACATAAAATCAACTTAGAATAAGAATAATATAAGAATAAAAGGTCTTATTAAAAAAGATTTAACAATTATGCCTTAACCCATAACCCAAAATCATAGTAACCTTAAGAATAGTTAGTGCTAAAACATAAAACAATATAAAAATTAAAATTTTTATTAACAACACTACTATAACAATGTATAAAATTAACTTGAATTTGAAGTGTTATAAGGAGTTCATAGCAAGAATAAAAAGCAGAGATAATAAAGATAACAAAGAACTAAAACCAAAAACTAAAAGCAACGATAACAGAGTTAAAACTAAAAAATAAAACAAAAAACAACGATAAAAACCAAAAACAAGATTAAAAATAATAGCAACAAAACCTAAAAAAATGATTTGTATTAAAAGCGGTTAAAAAAGATGAAAAAAACAAAAACTAAAACAAGGAGCAACAACAAAAATCAACAATAAAGCTTTAACCCCCTATCCAACTCCAAACACTCTTTTAGTGTTAAATAGGTTAGTTCTAGGTTGCAAAAATTTAAGAGTATTTGAGAAAGTTAAAAAGAGCCTTAGAATAAATTGCCCCTTTTTAAAAGGGGTTAAGAGATTTAATATGCAAACACATAGTTCAAATAGATACTATACAACCTTCTATAAGAGAGTTTAGCTCCCATAAAGGAATAATAGCTTGTGTTAATGGTAGGAATCTTAATACCCAGTTCCATTCCATGCTGGATAGCATGATTACCCTTTTTCTCTTCAGCCAGATTTGCTCTCAAGCCAAAGTTGAATAAAAATTGGAAATTTGCGGCACTAATTTTAGCGTTATAGATATTATTTACCGTTTCTAAATTCACACGATTAGAATTAGCCCATGAAGTCCCAGCAAGTGCGATTCCACCAAAAACACCCACAGAAAGTTTATTGTTTTTTCCAAAAAGATTTGTGGCTTTATCGTTGATGAAATTATACAGAGCGTCTGCACCTGCCCCATAAGTGAAAACATTAGAGGCCGAATTAAAAAAGTCTGATTTGATATAGGTGTGGTTATAATCAAAGAAGCCATAATATTTAACGCCATAGTTTCTATTTTCACCAAAGAATTGTTTATAACCTAGTTGGATACCTATACCATTCATCACACCGCTATTAGATTGAGATTTAATCACGCCAAAGTTTCTGAAAGGGTTGTTAGCTAATTCTTGCATAGCAGTTTGCATTTGAGAATAGGCGTTTTGATTGAGATAATAAACGGTTTGTAAGCCTACCGGTTTATTTGAATCTGTAGTCGTGCTAACAAGGTTTTGCAAGGCTAGTTTGGAGTTGGGTAAGCTTGAAGCCACAGAAATATTATTTTTTATCTCACCATAAGTGTCTTTTAAAGTCGCAACCCTTTCTTTGAAATGCAATAAGGTGTCAGCGATAGTCAAAGCTTGATTGACTTGGTTACCATAATAAGCGCTCTCTTGCTCTAAAGAATTTAAAGTCGCTTGTAGTTTTGCACAGCCTGATACATTACTCCCTTGTGCGATAGTGTTTGCACCTTGCATACATCGTGTCATTAGCTCTCTTTGTCTGGCATTGATGGCTTTAAAATCATTTCCCACTTGATTGACCAGATTTAAAATATTGGCTTGAGTTTGAGCGGTCTTAAGCATGGTTTGAGCGACTTGGTGGTTGTTAGTATAGGGGTTGAAACTGCTTGGAGTTTGAATTTTTTGTTCTTGGGTGGCTGAGACATTTTGAGTTTTTTGCACGACTTCTTTGGCTGTAGCAAGCATTTGTTTCACCCTATCAAAAGGGTCTTTAAACAGGTCGCACACACTTCCACTTGCTGAATTAATCCCATAATAGGTTTTAGTGCTATCATTATTAGGCACCTCAAACCATGGGCATCCGGTAGTTTCTTTATTATTATCACCTGTAGTGAGAGTGTCTATGAGTGTTTGAGCTTCACTTAAAAGATAGGTGGCGGTATTTTTTTGTTCTGCTTTAGCTGGTTCGCTTTTAGCGTGTGTTTCTTGAGCTTTTGATTCTTGTGCTGCTTCTGCCACATTTACTCCCCTTTCCTCCTTGATAGCAACAACGGCTTGCAAGACGGCTTGTTGGACTTTTTTCATCTCTTGTGATGCATTATTACTATCTTTTAGCGCCAGCATCCCATTATCTTTTAAAGCGTTATGGATGACTACAAAAGCATCATTGATTTTTTTAAAAGTGTTGTGCGAAATAACGCCTCCCCATCCTGATGTAGTTCTGTTACAAGTAACTGAACCACTCTCATTAGGAACATTGTTTATTGTTTGATTTGTTTGATTTGTTTGATTTGATTGATTTGATTGATTTAAATCATTGCCGCAACCAATTCTAGAAGCAATGATTTGCCACATCGCTACCGCTGAATTAAGCGCTAAAAGCACGGCCTGATAAGCAGGAGATTGTGTGGTGCCATTAGTCAAATTATTCGCGCTCGCACTCAAATTATCAATTGCACTATTGATAGAAGTAGCGCTTCCTGCATTAGTAACCGCCCAATTAAGGCTGTTGTAATTAGCTAAAAGATTGTTCAAGTTTGCATAAGTGTCTGAAAGCTTTTGCAACTCGCCAGTGTTTTTAACCATTTGAGAAGCCTGACCGATTTGATAGCCTACGCTTACAAAATAGCCGTTATCTTCGGCATGAAGACCGCTCAAAGCCAAGAATGACGACAAACCTAAAGACGCTATGATTTTGTGTTTTTTCATTTTTCTTCCTTTTCTTGTAAAAATAAAACATATTCTTAATGTTAAACCTAGTTTGAAGTGTGAAATATTTTTAAGAATATGGATTTTTGAATAGGCATACTATAACATAAATATCGTTTTTTTTTTTTGGAATTTAAGAAATTTTTTGCATGATTAAATTGTTTTGTAACAATTACCGACACTAAGAAGCGACAAAAAAATTGGGGGGTTAAAAATTGGTTGCGGAGAATGGATTTGAACCACTGACCTTTGGGTTATGAGCCCAACGAGCTACCGGACTGCTCTACTCCGCGTCAATTACTTAAGGAGATTAAATGGCTGGGGTGCAAGGATTCGAACCTCGGAATGCCAGGACCAAAACCTGGTGCCTTACCGCTTGGCGACACCCCAAACTGAATTAAGACTGACATTATACAGAATTTGTATGCTACAAGTCAAGTAAAATTCTAAAATCTTTTGTATAATGCTTGCATGCAAAAGGAATTTGACCCCTTAATTTATGAGCGTTATCTCAAAAAGCAACAGGAATTTAAGCGTTTTCAAAGTATTAGCAAAAAATCAGCTCTCAAAAATTTGAAAATGAAGCTCAAGCAACGCCAAATCCTTCATCATTATGTTACTCAGTCCTTACAAGGTTTGGAGAAAGGTTTTAGATATGCCAAAATTGAGCAAAAAACCCTAAAAATCTTTTTTACCCATACAAGCTATTTAAAAGCCTTTAAAATGCAAGAAGAATACTATATCAACAACTTAAAAGCTCATTTCTTAGAAACCAAAAAAACGCTTGAAAGTTTGAATTATGCTTTGCTTTTCACACGCATTCTTGCAAGCGTTAGAGAAACAGCTCATCAAAAACCCCATGTATCTTTTAAGCCAATAAAACCCCCTATAACTATTAATGTTGATTTTAATGCCAAGCCTTTAAGCGATTTTACTAAAGAGCAATTTCTAAAGCTCAAACAAGCTTTAGAAAAACAGCAAAAAAGCTCATAAAAGACTACAAAAACTAAGAGCGTTTATAACGATAATACGCCGAGCATGCCCCTTCAGAACTTACCATACAGCTTCCAATAGGATTTTGTGGGGTGCAAACTTTAGCAAATAAAGCACAATCTAAGGGCTTAGCGATACCTTTTAGAATCTCTCCGCACTTACAAGCCTTGTTTTCTTTAGGAGTCTTGTGGCTTAGATAATGGCTAAATACTTTTTCAGCATCATAAAAGGCGTATTCTTCTTTGAGTTTTAAGGCAGAATGCTTAATCTTACCTAAGCCTCGCCATTCAAACTCTTCTCTTACTTCCATGCATTCATTGACTAAACTTTGCGCTTTTAAATTCCCTTCAAAGCTCACCACTCGCTTATATTGTGTCTCTAATTTGGCTTCTTTGTTTAGAGCTTGTTTGACTAGCATAAGCACGCTCTCTAGCACATCAACAGGTTCAAATCCGCTCACCACAATCGGTAGTTTAAAGCGCTCCACTAAGGGCTGATAAATCTTAGAACCACTAATCACACTCACATGGCTTGGAGCTAAAAGGGCGTTAATTTTACACTCTCTATCTTCTAAAATCGCACTCACGCTTGGTGGCACTAGAACATGGTTAATATGGAAAAAAAGATTGTTAAGCTTTTCTTTTTTGGCGTTGAGTAAGACACTAGCACTCATAGGCGTTGTGGTTTCAAAACCAATAGCAAAATAAATGACTTTTTTATTAGGGTTTTCTCTAGCAATTTCTAAGGCTTGCATGGGCGAATACAAAAAGCGGGTGTCTAGCCCTTCTTCTCTTGCTTGAATCAAGCTTTTATGACTTCCAGGAACCTTCATCATATCCCCTAAGCTTACAACAATGCAATCTTTGATACAAGCAAGCTCATAGGCTTCATCAATGCGTGCTTTTGGCATTACACATACCGGACATCCAGGCCCATGCACAAACTCTAAATTTTTAGGCATTAAATCTGTAAGCCCATATTTCATCAGCGTATGCGTATGCCCCCCACACACTTCCATAATGACTAATTTTTTAGAGAGTTTTAAGGCTAACTTTTTTATCTCACTAGCAAGAGCTAGGATAGTTTGCTTGTCTCTAAAAGGTGCAATAAAATGGCTAACACTCATTAGTATCCATTTTGGCTATCATTTCTTGGTATAGCTTAATAGACTCTAAAGCCTCTTTTTCATCTATCTTACTCATCACATAGCCAATATGTAATAGCACATAATCGCCCACATTCACAGGCTCGCCCATTAAATCAAGGCTCGCCTCTCTTTGAACCCCTAGAGTCTCTAAAGTAGCCACATTATCACAAATGGCGACTACTTTAGAAGGAATGGCTAGACACATTAGAATGAGTGCGTGGACTGATAATTTTCACGCTTTTTTTCTAAAAGGAAATTTTTAAAATTTTCTAAACTTTTAGGGTCTTTGGAACTCATTAAAAAAATAGGCACATTAGGCTTTAATTTTTGCATGTCTTCTTCCACTTGAGACACTCTAAAATTAAACACCTCAATCATATCTGCCTTGCTAACAATGACTGCGTCCGCACACATAAACATCGTAGGGTATTTTAACACTTTATCATCACCCTCTGGCACAGAGAGTAGAACAATATTCATAGCCGCCCCTAGATTATAACTTGATGGGCAAACCAAATTCCCTACATTTTCAATGATTAAAAAGTCGCTTTTTTCCAAAGCTCCTTCATTTTTCAACAAATCAAACGCCCCCTCAATCATACTTGCCTCTAAATGGCACGCCTCACCGGTAGTGATTTGATGCGCACTTACGCCTTTTTTACGCAATCTGTCCGCATCTCTATTAGTCTGCAAATCGCCCTCTACCACGCAAAACTTAAAATCTTCAAAATCCGCCAAGTTTTCTAACATGGTTGTTTTACCACTACCAGGAGAGCTCATAAAATTTAAAACATAAAGCCCCTCTTCTAAATAACGCTCTTTCATTTCAGCGGCTTTGATGTCATTTTTACTCAAAATCTTTTCAACAATTTGAACATCTTTTTTACTCAAATTAGGGTTATTCTCTAAAGATTCTCTTCGTTGCTCGCTCATGTTTTTGTTTCCTTTTTCAAATAATTAAATTATTCTAACGCATTAAAACCATTATTTGTTAAACACAACTTTTAAATAATTAAAAAAATTTGATTAGGATTTGCTAATATGCACCCCTTTGACCCTATCTACACTATCATTCTTGCTTAAACTAAGTCTTAGCACGCTATTTTCAATCCCACCAAGACTATGAGGCACTTTAGAGTCAAGACTAATGAGACAACCCTCTGTCATTTCATGCTTATGATTTTCTACTTCAAACCAAATCTTTCCTTTTAGAACTTGCACGCTAATCGCCCCAGGGGCTTGGTGCTTATCCATAACAGCACCTTTAGGCATGCAAATGCGGATTTCTTTGTTGTGAGAGTTTTCGCTCAAGACATCAATCTGAAGTTTTTCAAATTTATTATCGTTTAAAAAATTTACAACCTTCATTACAAGACCTTTCTATCAAAATAAGCTTTCTTAAAACATCAATTGTTTTAAGAAAGACTTGTAATGATTATCTAAAGAGTCCTTAAAGAAAGATTAAAAAAATTATTTTGAGACCTTTTCTACAACTTCTTTGGTTTGCAAAGCAATCTCTAGCTCTTCATCAGTAGGGATTCGCAAAACTTGAATTTTTGTATTAGGTTGACTTAAATTAACCAAACCTTTAGCGGGTTTGTCATTAGTAGGTTTGTGTAAGGCAATTCCAAAGTTTTCTAAGCCTTCACACACGCTCTCTCTTAAAGCTGGATAATTCTCGCCCATGCCTCCTGTAAAAATAATTGCATCCACTCTTCCTAAAGCTACCATGTAAGCCCCTACATCTTTTTTAATGCGATACACACACATATCAAAGGCTAATTGAGCTTTCTCATCACCTTTTTCTACCCTAGCCTCTACATTTCTTGCATCATTATCTCCACAAATGCCTTTCAAACCGCTTTCATGGTTTAAGATTTTCATCACTTCTTTTAGGCTCTTATTGGTGCATTGTGCGATATACTCCACTACAGTTGGGTCAATATCCCCACATCTTGTCCCCATAATCAAGCCCTCTAAGGGGGTGAGTCCCATAGAAGTGTCTACGCTCTTACCATCTTTAATAGCTGTTGCACTCGCTCCATTACCCAAATGTAAAGTAATGGCATTAAACTTGTTGTAAGGAATGTTTAAATACTTTGCAGCTTCTTTAGCGACATAGTGGTGTGATGTCCCATGAAAACCATAACGGCGGATTTTATACTTTTCGTAAAATTCGTAAGGCAACGCATACATGTAAGCAAAACTAGGCATAGTGCTATGGAATGCGGTGTCAAAAACGGCTACTTGGGGGATATGGGGGTGTGCTTCTTGAACAAACTTAATGCCAGCTAAATTTACTGGATTATGCAAAGGGGCTAGAATAGAAAGACTATCAATATCTTGCATAGCTTGATTGTCAATTAAGACCGGAGCATTAAACTTATCCCCCCCTTGAACCACACGATGCCCTATAGCATCAATTTTGTCAAAATCTTTTACAATGCCCATTTGAGTTAGATTCTCACGAATCATTAAAAGCCCACTTGCATGGTCTTTTACCACATGTTGTTCTTTTAACACTTTTTCATCATGATGCAAATGAGACTCTATTTTAATTTGTCCCATTTCTTCGCCGATTCTTTCTACCAAACCACTTGCTAAAGGCTCATTTTTTTCCATATCAAACAATTTAAACTTGATAGATGAACTACCCAAATTTAAAACTAAAATTTCCATTAATTCTCCTATTGTTTTTAAAATAAATTAAGCTTGTGCTTGAATTGCACTAATTAATACGGTGTTAATAATATCTTCTACTAAACAGCCCCGACTCAAATCATTAATGGGCTTATTCAAACCTTGTAGAACCGGACCTATGGCAATGGCTTTGGCACTTCTTTGAACCGCTTTATAGCCGATATTTCCGGCATTTAAATCAGGGAAAATAAAGACATTTGCTTGACCTGCTACTTTACTATGTGGCATTTTTTGCTGTGCAACGCTTAAGTCAATAGAAGCATCAAATTGCAAAGGACCATCAATTTCAAGGCTTGTGTCTGAATCTTTAGCAAGTTGCGTCGCTTCTTTGATTTTATCCACCATTTCGCCCTTACCAGAACTGCCTGTAGAATAAGAAAGCATAGCCACTTTAGGCGTGATACCAAATTGCTTAGCAGTTTGAGCTGAAGTCATAGCAATTTCAGCTAATTCTTTAGGGCTAGGATTAGGATTAATCGCACAATCTCCAAAGACTAGCACCTGAGTGTCTAAACACATCAAAAACACGCTTGAAACCAAACTCACATTAGGCTTAGTTTTAATGATTTGAAGAGCCGGTCTAATGGTATCAGCGGTGGTGTGAATCGCTCCAGAAACCATGGCATCTGCATAGCCTAAATGCACGAGCATGGTCGCAAAATAAGTCTTATCTAGCACTAATTTTTGAGCTTCTTCAACACTTAAGCCTTTTGATTTTCTCAATTCATACAAGCACTTCGCAAACTCATCTTTGTAGTTAGAAGTGCTTGGGTCTATGATTTCTACTCCTTCTAAATTGAGATTCAATGCTTTAGCTTGTTTAAAAATGCTTTCTTCATTGCCTAAAAGAACGAGTTTTACCGCTTTGAGCTGGTTTAAATGATGCGTTGCTTTTAGCACCCTTTCATCTTCGCTCTCTGGTAAAACCACTTTTTTAACTTGCTCTTTAGCTCTCAAAACAAGGGCATTTTGAAAAGCTAATGGGGTTGTAATCATGCTTTTTACTTGCAATAAATCTTGGATAACGCCCGCTTCTAACTCGCATCGCTCTTTACAAATAGACGCACTCAAAAAGCTTGGTTTTTTGGGCATTTCGCCTACTAATAGCCCTAGAGCAAAAGGGGCTTCTTTTTTGACTACGCTAGAATGCATCGCTTTTAGGCGTTGTGTATTACTCTCGGCAATAGCCACAATGGGAGCGTTTAAATGCTTAGCTAAAGTTGTATTTAAATCCAAAATAGCGTTTAAGAAAAATTTAGGCACATACCCCAAGCAAACTACAAAATCATGCGTAGCTTGTAATTCATGATAGCGTTTTAAAATGCTTTCAAACAGCAACTCTTCCTTAGAATCGCTTACAAGCTCTAAAGCTTTTTCTTTATCTATAGCACTATAAATATTAAGACTTAATTTTTCGCATTTTCCATTAATGGGCGAAAATAGAGCGATTTTTTGATAGCGTGGTTCTAACGCCTTTAAAAGGGTTTTACAAGCAATCTCCAAAGTCTCTATACTCTCTGGGTAAATCCATAAACTTCGCATTCAAAATCTCCGTAATCGTTTTTGTGAATTGTAGCAAAATTTAATAAAACTCACATGAAAGCATGGTTTTAAAAATTTATTTTTCATAAAAACCTTTATTATGGAACTCTTTTTGCTTTATCCTTGTTTGAATCAAAGTTTAAAGAGTTGTTTTATAAGGATACAGAACATGCCATCTCAAATCAATCCCATTCAAACCCCTATTAACACGCCAAAGAGTGAAACTAACAACGCCCCAAAAAACCCTAGCTCTACAAAAGATTTTAACAAACTCTTAAAACAAACTATCTCTAAGAACGACCCAAAAAATAAGGCAAATAAAGCTCAAACCACCCCTAAGGAACTTCCTAATCATAGCACTTTAAAAGATACCCCTAAAACCCAACATTCTGTATCCAAAAAAATCCCTACCCACAAAGAAATTCCCCAAGATAAAGAAGCCCCCACCCTAAAGGACTTACTCAAGCATACAGAAAACCATGATGAAGCCAAGCCAAAACATCATGAAGAGAATCTCTCTCCCATGATTTTACCCAATAAAAGCGTTCAAACCCCTACCAGTAATCCTATGAAAACCCCACTTACCCCCCCCACTGATAAAAAAGAGTCAAAAACCCTTAAAGATGTTCAAACCCTTGCTAAAAAACATGACCTAAATATAAGCCATATCAAAACGACCACCCATCAAACTTCTAGCAAAGAAACCCCAACAAAAGGCTCAAAGCACTTAAGCACCAACGAGCAACTTTCTCTAAAAACAACCCCTAAGCAAGCCCTAGAAACTCCAAGCCCTACAACCACAAATCTCTCTAGCGTTTTGCAATCCTTAGAAACAAAAGATTTAAGCTTAAAGGACAAATCCATAAGCTCTAAAAAACCTGTTGCTTCCTTAGAAAAAGCAAACTTACCTAGCGATGAAAAGCCTAAAAAAATGCCCCCCTTAAATGAAAGCTTACAAACTCATGCAATTAAAAGGGCTAAAAAACCTAAAGTGGCTAAGAAAAAGAAACCAGAAAAAACCCCTAGCCTTCAAAAAAACCAAGTCCAAACCACAATAAACGCCCCAAAAGAAACCCCTAGAATGCCCCCCTTAACGCCATTAACGCCTATGCTTATGGGGCTTAACACTCATGGTGTTGATTTTAAAACCCCCTTAGAAAAAGAAGAAAAAACTCCCCCTATTGATACCAAAGAAAGCATTAAAGAAAACACCAAAGAATCTAGTATGATTCAAAACACCCAAAACGCACCTACAAGCGACAATAAGGGCATTACTCCCAAAGAGACGATTAAGCACTTCTCCCAGCAATTAAAACAAGAAATCCAAGAATACAAACCCCCCATGACTAAAATCTCTATGGACTTATTCCCTAAAGAATTAGGCAAACTTGAAGTTACCATTCAAAAAGTGGGTAAGAATCTTAAAGTGAGCGTTATTTCCAATCATCACAGCTTGCAGACCTTCTTAGACAACCAACAAGAGCTTAAGAATAGTTTGAGTGCTTTAGGTTTTGAAGGGGTGGATTTAAGCTTTTCGCAAAATCATTCTAAAGAGCAACACAGCCACAAAGAACAAGAGCTAACCCCCCTAAAAGAAAGTGCTTTAAAACGCTATCAAGAAAACACTAATGATGATTTTAACCAGCCAACAACTAGCCTAGAAATCACTCTTTATGCGTGATTTTAAGCAAGATTACTTTATAATGGATTATCCCAAACTAAGGAAGAGAACATGGCCATTGATTTAGCAGAAGTTACCGGAGCCAAAGCTGCACAAGAGAGAAAAAAAGAACAGCCTAAAATTGCTAATGGACTAGACAAAGACGCTTTTATGAAATTGTTCCTAGAGCAATTAAAAAATCAAGACCCAACAGCCCCTATGGAAACAGATAAAATCATCACACAAACCGCACAACTCACGCAAGTTGAAATGCAAGAAGAAAATAAAAAGACTATGCAAGAAGTTGCAAGTGCGATGAAATCTAGCAAAGAAACCAACGAATCTTTAAAGGATTTTCAAAGCTCTTTAAAAGACACTATGGAAAATCTTAATAAGGGCATGGACGATAGCCTAAAGGCTAATAACTCTTTAAGAGAAGTTACTGCACTTAATTCTGTTAGCATGATAGGAAAGATTGCAGAAACTGATGTGAGCGGAGCGAATTTTGATGGCAAGAACAAGCTCGCTTTTTCGCTTTTCTTTGATGAAAGCATTGACACTTCTAAAGGCACGCCTACTATTCAAATTCTCAATGAGAGTAATGAGCTAGTCAAAACCCTTTCTTTAAAAGATTATAATGGTAAAAAGGGCTATGTCAATTTTGAATGGGATGGCACGAATGAAAAAGGAGAGAAAGTCCCTGAAGGCAGCTATAAAATCAGGGCTGAATACAACCTAGACTCTCAAAGCAAACAATATTTACAAACTCGTATCGGTAGGGGCGAAGTAGAGAGTGTACTCTTTAATCAAGGCAAACCCATGCTAAGAATGGGCGAAATGATTCTGCCCATAGATAGTGCAATAGAGTTTTACAAGCCTGAAAATCAAAAACCACACAAAGAGCAAGCATGAATGACACCCTTTTAAACGCATACAGCGGAATCAAAACCCATCAATTTGGCATTGATAGTCTCTCTAATAATATCGCTAATATTAACACCCTAGGCTATCGCTCTAATGAGCCTGAATTTAAGAGCTTGTTCTCTTCGCATTTAGACGCCTTGAATGCTAAATCAGTTATGGCAAATGATAGGAATTATGGCGTTACAGGAGCGGGTAATGCCCTTTTGAGTAAAGATGGCGAATACATGCCTAGTGAAGGGGATTTTCATATGGCTTATCAAGGTAAGGGCTGGTTTGTTATAGGGCCTAATAAAAACGGCACACTCACTATCAATAAAGATGGATATGAAAAAAAACAGGATAATTTTCTCACACGCTCCGGAAATTTCGTGCGAGATGCTGATGGCTATTTAGTAACCCCTGAAGGCTATTATGTCTATGGCGTGGATTTGCATAAAATTAAAGACGGCACCCTTAATGCCACCCCTAGAGATGAAGATATTGAAAAATTACACAGCAACACCCTATCGCCCTTGAAAATTCCTCAAGATTTGACCTACCAGCCTGTGCTTAGCACTAAAGTAGATATTAGTGTGAATTTGAATCCTAAAGACCATGTCAAGGGGGCTCAAGAGTTCTTTTTAGACGATAAAGGTGCGATTATAGAAAAGCGTTTTTTAAACCAAGACATCAACGCCCTAGCTAATGATGACAACGAACCACTAGACGCCATAACACACCGCAAACTAAACATTAGCGTTCAAAAAGATGGTAAAAAAGAAGATTTTACTTTCACTTATGGGGATTCTGAAAAAGGAGAGAATCAATTCAAAACTTTGGGCGATTTGAAAAAGCTTCTCAAAGAAAAAACCGGGCTTGATTTAAACCTCATCAAAAGTGAAGATGATGTGAAAAAGCCCCCCCTTTTATTAGAAATCGCTAATCCCAGCGATAACCCTGTCATTTTTAGCTTGAGTGGGGGCATTGCGGATAAATTAGGCTTGAGTGCTAATGAAATGGAACTAAAAAAGGGTATTGCAAGAGATTCTGTAGCCATTAGGATTCCTTACTACAGCACTTCAGCAGATATTTATGATGAAGCAGGTAATAAATACCTACTCCAAAGCGAATACTTTATGACTAACTCTAATGACCCCGCATCAAGCCCTACAAGCACGAGGAAAAATCAAACATGGCAAGTTAAAAGCTACATCGTAGATAGCAGAGAAAAAGACCCTATCAATGAGCCTATATGGGAAATTATTGGCTTTGACTCTGAAACGCATAAGATGAAAGCCACGCCCATTACTTTGGATTTTAAAGGCAATAAGCTTACCTATTCACTAGACAAGAGCGAAAGTCATGTTTCTAGCGATTTATCTTATCAAGAATCTAAGCTTTTAGAAGTGAGTCAAGATGGCAAACCTAAAGGCATTTTCAGAGACATGCGTATTGAAGAAAATGGCATTATCTCACTATCTTTTAGTAATGGTGCAGTAGAACCAGTCGCTCGTATAGGCATTTTAGCTTTCACTAATGACCAAGGGCTAAGAAAGGTAGGTGGGAATGTCTATGAAATGGAAGAAGGCACCATCAATGGGCAAAACAGACCTTTAAGCGGTAATCCTATTTTAGGGTGGGATGAAGAGGGCAAGCTGAAATTTGGAAAAATCAGACATAAATATTTAGAAACAAGTAATGTGAATGCTGGAAATGCCTTAACGAATCTAATCTTAATGCAAAGGGGCTATTCTATGAATGCCAAAGCCTTTAGCACCGGCGATGATATGATTAAGGAAGCCATTAGTCTGAAAAAATAGTAAGCATGTTAAAATATCCTTTAGCTCTGTTAAAACAAACCATTGTTTTTTATTCGTTATTTCACTATACTATTTCTATAAAACCCCTTTCAAATAAGGACTTTTAAAGTGTCTAATCATACAAATGAATTAGAGATTATCAAACAGCTCTTTAACAATTTAGCAGAAACTGATAAAAAGGCTTTTTTAAAGACTATTAAAGATAAAGAAAAAAACCACAATCAAAACACCTATTCAAAAAGAAATCAAAGAATATCCACATTGTAAATCTACTAAGTTTGTAAAAAATGGCATTAATTACAACAAGCAAAGATTTATGTGTAAAGATTGCAAAAAGACTTTTACGCTAACTAATAATACTATTCTTTTTAGCACTAAAAAAGACATTAAGGTATGGAAAAAATTCATTCATTGCATGAGCGGTTCAACCATTTTTAAAAATCTTACACCAAGATTACAATTACTCAAAGGATATGCTACAAGCACACCCACAATATCGTGTTAAATCTTGTCCATCAGATACAAAAGGTTTTCCTATAGATATTGCTGTATTTGAAGAAGAAAATGGCAATAAACAACTAAAAATAGTTGTAGAATGCAAAAAGAAAGACCGTAAAGAAAACTTTGAAGTTCATTATTGGTTTAATGCAAAATATTTGCATTATTGATACTGATAGGGATACTATCGCTGATGCTTTTGAAGTTTTTATTGGATATTCTTTAAAGGGTAGTCAAGGGCAATTTTTTACACCAAAAAATATTGTCAAAATGATGGTTGAGATTGTTAATCCTAATAGGCGACACATTATTATTGACCCATCTTGTGGGAGTTGTGGGTTTTTAGTAGAAGCCCTAAAACATATTTTGAAACAAATTGAAATAAGTGTTAAAAATCCTAAATCTCAATGGTAAGAACAAAAAGAAGTGAGTATAAAAAATATAAGAGGTATAGAAAAAGATAGTTTTTTGACTAAAGTGGGTAAGTCATATATGGCGATTTTAGGCGATGGTAAAGGGGGAATTTTTTGTGAAGATAGTTTGGAGCAACCTAGTATTTGGAAATCTCAAACGCAACAACACATTCATTTGGAAAGTTTTGATGTTGCTTTTTCTAACCCACCTTTTGGAAAAGAAATTAGGGTTATAGGAAGAGAAAAATTAGCTCAATACTCTCTTAATGGAGCTAAACAAGAGAGTAGTATTTCTACTTTATTTTTAGAACGAAATATGCAATTATTAAAAGATAATGGCGTGTTAGCCATTATATTGCCAGAGACTTATTTCCATGCAAAGAAGCACAAAATTTGTGAGAGATTTTATTTATCAGCATAATATTTTGTGGGTTATTGATATTTCTCATAATACTTTTAGACCCTATAATAACGCTAAATGCATTGTTCTTATCATTCAAAAAAAAACGCTCAACAAAATGAATTTATCCATATGGCAGTCGCTGAATACATAGGGCATGACCATAATGGCAGACTTATCTATGATAAACAAGGTAATATTAAAGATGAGACCATCAATATTCTAAATGAAATTAAAGATAAAAATCTTGAAAAGAAATACACCTTTGAAATAGAGGCTAAACAGGTTGTAGAAAGAGATATTTTAATTCCTAGATACTATTCTTAAGTCAAAAGAACAAGACATTATAAAACAAGCCTTACAAGAAGACTTAGAGCTTGTTGAATTAAAAACGCTTATTGATAAAAAAGCGATTGTATTCTTTGATGGTAATGGCTCACCAAAAGCAGAGTTTAAGGGAATGGGTGAAATTCCTTACATTAGAGTAAAAGATATTGTTAATTGGCAAATCTACAAAGACCCTACGGCATTAATTCCCGAAAGTGAATATATGCGTCTTTTCAAGTCAAGTAAGGCATTAAGAGAAAATGATATTTTATTTGTTCGTAGAGGAAGCTATCGTATAGGTAGTGTGGCGATGGTTTCGCCTTTTGATTTAAAGTGTATCTTAACTAGAGAAATCTTAGTATTAAGAACCACCAAAAATAGTCCTATCACACCTTTTTACTTGCTTTATGCTCTTTCGCATAAATATACCTATGAGCAAGAGGTTAATAAGATTTTTATGGATACTACTTTGCCAAATATTGCAAATAGATGGCAAGAAATTGCTATTCCTATTCATAAAGATGCTAATAAACAACATGAAATTTCTGAAAAAATAAAGAAAATTATCCAAAATCAGTGGAATGCTCTAAAAGAAATCAACCATTTAAAAGAAGAACAAGGAATTTGTTATACTTAAGTAAGAGATAAGTAATTTTATAAGCAAACTTTTTGTTTTTTCTTTTATCAACACTTCATAGATACAGAACCTTCTGATGTTTTGCACGCACTTTCAAAATACCCACAATGTATAAAACCTACAATGCACACACCACAAGCTTATTAGCATGCCAAATGGCTTCTAGGGGTGTGTTATAGAGTGAGCTTAGAGTTTTTGAAGTCATAGCGATTTGAGTTTTAGCCTGCAAGAAAAGTTTTTTGTCTTTTAGCATAATCACATCACTAGAATACCGAGCCACTAAATTAGGGTCATGGATATTCATTAAAACGCTTAATTCTCTTTTTTTCATTTCATCTTGAATCGCATTAAAAAACAGGGCTTGATTTCTCAAATCTAAAGCGCTTGTAGGCTCATCTAGTAGCAATAAGGGCGTTTTTTGCAACAAGCTTCTGGCTAAAAGCACCATTTGTCTTTGGCCGCCAGACAAATCATTAATGCCTTGGTCTTTTAAAAACTCCAAATTCAAGCGTTCTAAAATGCTTGTCGCTTCCTTAATATGCTTAGCTTTAGGAGTGGCAAACAAACTCAAATGCGTCGCCTTTCCCATAAGAACAAAATCTAACACATTAAAATTAAACGCATAATGTTCCACTTGCGGAATATAAGCAATTAATTTGGCCTTTTCATGAGGTCTTAGGGGTAAAATATCTTTGTTGCAGGCCTTAATTTCAGTCTTTTCTAAAGGCTTTAAAAGCCCTAAAAGGCATTTTAAAAGCGTGGTTTTACCCGAGCCATTAGGCGCTAGAATGCTTGTAATGCTGTTTTTTGGCACACTAAAACTGAGCTTATCCAAGATTAGTTTTTGTGGGTATTTAAAAGAAAGGTTTTTAACTTCTAAAACCATTAAATCCCCCTAGTTTTAAACAAGAGCCATAAGAAAAAGGGGGCTCCTAAAACACTTGTGGTAATGCCTACTGGTAAATCATAGGGCGTAATCATCTTAGCCACTACATCAGCTAGTAGCAAGAAAAACGCCCCCATAAGCAACGAACCCATAAGCAATTTTTGTAAATTCGCCCCAAAAAAGAGCCGTGCAACATGCGGCACTACCAAACCAATCCAGCCAATCGTGCCAGACACACTCACACTCATTGCACTTGCGATACTCACACACGCTAAGCACAGGGTGCGTAAAAGCACAGGATTAATGCCTAAGCTCAAACTTTGTGCATCGCTCAAACTCAACAAATTGATACGCCACCTTAACAAAAAAAGCGGTATGAACCCTACAGCCAGTCCTATTAAAGCTACTAAGCAATCCTTATAACTAGATAAAGATAAACTTCCTAAAAGCCATACCACAATCGCTTGAGCTTTTTGGGGGAGCACAAAGAACTTTATCGCCCCTGCTAACGCTCCTAAAAACGCGCTTAGCACCACCCCTGATAGCACAAGCGAAAGGGCTGAATTACCCAAAACCCTATTGAGTGCTAAAATGGCTAGACTCGCTAAAATCGCCCCTAAAAACGCCAAAATCGCAATATTAGATTCAAAAATAGCAATCGCTAGTGCCACCCCTAGCATAGCCCCACTAGAAATGCCTAACAAAAAGGGGTCAACAAGCGGGTTTCTAAAAATCGTTTGCATAATAACCCCACTCCCAGACAAACTAGCCCCTACTAAAAGTGCTAAAAGCACTCTGGGTAAGCGAATTTCTAAAATAATAATACTCAAAGAGCTCAGCTCCTCGCCATGCAAAAAATGATTTTTGGTGTTTTGAAACACTTCTAGCCATTCATTAAAGCTTAATAGTTCCCCTCCAAAGAGCAAGACTAAAACGCTTAAGATTAAGCAAAACAAGGCTAAATGGTAAGTTTTGAGTGTTTTATTCATGCTTTTTTCCTAAGAATAATGAGCCTAGAGAAATAATCGCACCAGCTACTAGGCAAAACTTTATATAAGACTAACCATAACTTCGTTTTCAAGCCAATGAGATAGCGGGCTTTGATTTTTGGCTTTGCATTAAGAGCGACAATTTTTTGAGCCACCAACTTAGTGCTAAAGGCTTGTTGATACACGCGGGCATAAAATATTCTAGTCGCATGCAAATCATGCGCATAAAAGCTGTTTTCACGCTCAAATTGCTTGATAGAAAAGGCGGTGTTTTCCCAATTGCTTCTCACAGCTCCAGGCTCTATCAAACACACTTGAACCTTAAAGGGCATAAGCTCCATGCGTAGCACATCACTATAGGCTTCTAGGGCATGCTTACTTGCATTGTAATAGCCCAAAAAAAGCATGCTCATACGCCCCGCCACAGAAGAAAGGTTGAAAATCTTAGAATAAGGCTTGTTTTTCAACAAGGGCAAACTCCATTGAATCACTTCACAAAGGGCAAAAAAATTCACATCAAATTGTCTTTTAGCGTCTTTAATAGGAATCTCTTCTAAGCTTCCAAACAGCCCATAACCAGCTGAATTGATTAAGACATCACAATGATTTTCCTTAGCTTGAATGAGTGCAAACACTTCTTTCAAAGCCATAGAATCGCTCACATCAATATCTATACTCTCGCACAAAGCATGGTTTAATGCTACACACAAACTCGCACGCCTAGATAACGCATAGACTTTATACCCTTGCTCTAGCAATAATAACGCACACTCTAACCCAATACCCGAACTTGCCCCTGTAATAATAGCGACTTTTTGATTTTCTTCTCTATCCTGCATGACCAAATTTCTTTTATACAAAAATTCTCTTATTGCATATTAATTCTTCCAATATTCACTCAATATTACTTAATTTTTACTAATATATAGGCTTTGAAATGTTTTTCAGAGAAACATTTTTGAAAAGATTTGAATTAAGGAGTTTACATGCCCCATATACAAGCCTCTCAATTGAATAATTTTGATTGCACTTTAGACACCGCTGACCCCACAAAATTGATGATGAGCTATCTTGTTGTGCCGACTATGGCAAATTTTAGCAATGTCATGCATGGGGGCGAATTGCTGAATTTGTTAGATAAAGTCGCTTATGTGTGTTCAGCTCGCTATTGCGGTAAAGGAACGGTAACTCTAAGTGTAGATGGCGTAACCTTTAAATACCCCATTCCTGTAGGGAATTTAGTCACTTTCTTAGCTAGCATCAATTATGTGGGTAACACTTCTTGTGAAGTAGGCATTAAGGTTTTGAGTGAAGATTTTAAAACCCATGTGGTAACCCACACCAATTCATGCTACTTCACTATGGTGGCCGTAGAAAATGGCAAGCCTACCCCAATGCCCAAATACGAACCCAAAACAGATATTGAAATCCGCCGTTATGAGGGGGCTTTAAAGCGTAAAGAAATGCGTATGCATGGCTACTTAAAGAGCGGAAAAGCAAAGCTTTGAATGAAGTAAAAATCTTTTAAAGATTTTTACCCACCCCTTTCTGCCCCCCTACCAATTTAAGAAGTGGAGCTTTAAAACTCGTAGTTGATAAAGCAAGTTACAGAGCGGCCAGGTCCAGGCTGTCTACCTGTAGGGCTAGTGCCAATACCCCTAAAATAGTATTTCATGTTGAAAATATTATTCACTTGCAAGCTTGCGGTGATTTTATGGCGGTCATTTTGCCACAATACTTGACTTAGTTGGATATTCCACACCCAATACCATGGCAGCATGCCCACATTATTGCATTGATAGTTAATGCCCCATAAGGGTTGAATCCATCCGCACACTTGCTTAGATTGTGTGCTATTTAGCATGCTACTATAAGAGCGGCTATAAAAGAAGCTTGATAACCCAATGGTAGTGTTTTTATAATTGTAGCGTGCGTCAAAAATAAATTGGTTAGGGCTTACATAAGGAAATCTCTTACCCTTAATATTAAAAGTATCGTATTGTCCGTCATAAGAAGAATTGACAATACCTACAAAGAAAGGGTTACTATCGCCATTATTAGTGATTATCGCATCCGCATAAGTGTAAGCCGCATGGAGTTGTAAGCCCCTAACTGGCACATAATAAGCTTCTAATTCTACCCCTTGACTTCTGCCATCAATTGGCACTGAAGTATAGCCCCCTGAATTATAATCTTTTGCAAAAGTCAAAAAGTAGTTTGCATTAAAACTTAGCTTATCCTTGTAGCTATAGCGTTGTCCCACTTCAATTTCATTGAAATGTTGTGTGTAAAATTGCTCATAAAATCCGTTGTAAAAAGCCGCCATTCCTTGTTGTGGGGGAATGAAACTGCGCTGATAATTGAAATAGAGCAACCACCCTTCAAGTGGCTTATAGGCGATATTGACTGCGGGGTTCCATTCATTTTGTTGTTTAGGATAATCCCTGTAAATAAAGTCATCTTGCTCGTTCATATCTAGCATATTGTAAGTGTAGTTAGGGTTGAGCATTTTAATTTTGTAATGGTAATTCAAAAAAGTGTATCTAAGTCCCGGAGTGATTACAATCTTGCCGTCTAAAATATCAATTTTATCGCTCAAATACACCGCTGTAAAATTATTATTCAAGCGTTGATCAGGGAAAAAGGCGTAGTTTTCTTGATACCCTGTCTGAGAACAATCGCTTGTGTTATACCCCAAGTCCCCATCTGCTTCTAATTGCTGCACGCTTCTATTACCCACCACAACACCATCTTTGAGCGTAACGCCACTATTTTCTAAATCTTGTAAACTTTCATGAAAAATCCTACCTTTAATGGGGGTGAATCCGCCTTTACAAATGGTTGTATTTCTCAAAGCGGGTGGAAAATACAAATCAGAAGCAAAAAACCTTAAGCCCGCTATAAAAGTTTGCTTAACATTACCTGTCTTAACATTCAAATGCAATTTAGGCTCAAAGGCGTTAAACACAAACCTTCTAGGATGGTGAAACACCGCATAGCCATTGTATTTTTCATCAGTATAAACAAGCCCGTCATTAGGGTTACTATTGACATTTAAAAAATTGGTGTCAAATTCAAAATCCCTACTCATATCTTGAGTGTAGTAGGTAAAAGTGAAATCGCCATTGACCTTTTCACTGGTGCCAAAATAATTTTGATATACAATACCAAAACGCTTTGAACGCCCGCTTTTAATATTATTGGGGCGGTCGTTTTGAAAGCGGTTTTGATTATAAGCTTCTATACTCAAACTTCCTGGGTCAGCAAAATAAAAATCATAGTATTGGTAATAGGCTTTAAAACTATTATTATCATTAACTTTCCAAAGACCTTCTAACATAAAATTACGATTATTGATAGGGCTACTATCTCTAAAACCTTGCCCTTTGAGTAAATCCATTTGCATTTGAACCCCAAAATGCTTGTTTATCATACCGCCACTCTTCAAATAAGTGTCATAAAGCATGTTATTACCCAAGCTTTTAATGGGGTTCTTAGCGTTTTTGTTAAAAAATCCGCCATTTCTAGCCTTCCCCCAAAAAGTAGTTCTTTCAGCCACTTCATTAACCCAAGTTTTTGGAATTTCTTTGGTGATAATATCAATAACGCCCCCAAAAGTATTAGGCCCATATTGAACGCTTGCTCCCCCCTTCACAATATCAATCCTATCCACATTCAAAAAATTTAAGGGTATAATGGGTAATCTAATCGCTGAATAGGGGTCAGCATAAATAGGAATGCCATTGATTAAAATATTTCCTGTATCACTATGCCCTGCAGCCCCAGCTCCAAACCCCCTCACACTAATAGAAGGCTCTGAGCCTGTGCCATTGACATTTCTAATCTGAAGTCCGGGGGCATTTTGCAAAGACTCTTCAATGCTCTGATTAGCCCCTTGAGTGATTTGCTTATTAGAAATCACCGTCCTACTTCCTGCAAAATTCTTAACGCTTGGACTTTGCCAATTCTTAGGGGCATCAATACCGCCATATTCTCTGGAGTCAATATTCTTATTAACCCCCAAAGCCTTCACTTTGCTTAGAGTGTAAGATTTTTTATCGCTTTTTGCATCTAGCACAACCACGCCAAGCAATGCCAACAACAACCAATTTCTATATTTCATGCAAAAACTCCTATATAATGATAACTACAATTACTATACAGACAAAATACAAGGCGTAGTGTAGGGTTAATAAAATTAAAAGTCAATATTAAATTGTAAAAATATAATCATTTTTACAAGAAATAACAGCTTTGAGAGCAAGAATACTTAAAAAAGCTTCAAAACAAACTAGAAAAAAGAGAGAAAATTTAATTGTTATTTATCCAAGTGGTGCCAGCTAACTGAATGTCTAGAAAAAGTCCCAAAAGACAGCTTTGAATGCCTAAAATGCCTCTCATTGACAAAGTTATACAAAAAATCTGAACCCACCCTAAGTAACCACATTTGAAGCAGAGTTAAAAAGACTGGATTTTATGCAAGTATAGTTATAGTCCAAGAAGCCATAATACCTCAAACCCCATCATCTATCATCACCAAAAAATTGTTTGTAGCCCATTTGGATACCAAAGCCATTCATCACGCCATTACTGTTCAAAGGTTTCTCAAGACTCGCATTGTTGCGTGGCATTGATATGTTATCTCACATTATCTCCCTTTGGAAAGTTGGGGTCAGTAGTCGTATAGACGACATTAGATAAAGATAATTTACTAACAAGAATACCTTGAAGGGCTTGCAAACTCGCTTTATTCTGTTCTACATTGACAAATATCATTAGCTAGTTTGATATTCTTAGTGGCAGTATTGCCATAGTATTCAGCCGTCGTATACAAAGCAACAAAAACTAGTTCCGTTAAATTCTGCTTGTAAACTTCCTACTAACTTTTGATTCTAAACCGATACATTTTCCTATTATGCCCCACATCGCCATAATCGTTCTAATAACATCAGAGACGGCGTTATTTAATATGAATAATTGCGAATTATGTTAAAAAATATCATTAAAAGTCAATACAAATCAAATTAGAACAAGAAATCACAAAAAAATATTATTTTAAATAAAAAGCTTTTAAGAAGTATTTTTTAAAATCACTAAAGCATGAAAAGAAATCAAGGCATTGATAAAGGTATTTTTAGCTATCAATATTTAAGGCGTCTTAAACGCTCAATAAGAGTTTAACTTAACCCTTATAATTCATGCACTTGAGAATAGAATAATTTGATAGAAGCAAACTGATTTCGTAAGGCTTGACTTAATGCGAGTGTCATTTCATCGCTTAAAAAAAGCTTGAATTTAGCGTAGTCTTTACGCCCACTCACTTGCTCTTTTTCACTCAAAAGTAAACTAGAAGTGGCGTATTTATAGCATTCCATGTAGAAAAAGTCATCAAAACCCTTTTCAAACAAATAATCTATTAAGGCGTCTTTAAGACGCAAATCAATATAGATTTCTAAAGCACACATGCTAAATCCCTTTCAAACGATTTTAATGCTCGCTTAATTTCAACTTTTTAGCTACAAGCATAAACATAGGCGGCAATAAGAGTAAAGTTAAAGCACTTGAAGTTACTAAGCCCCCAAGCACGACAATCGCTAGAGGCTTTTGGACTTCTGAGCCTACACTATGTGAAAACAATAATGGAATCAATCCTAAACCAGCGATACAAGCGGTCATCAAAACCGGTCTCAAACGCCTTTTTGCCCCCTGTAAAACGCACTCTTCTATGCTCTTGCCTTGTGATAGAAGCTCTTTGAAATAACCTATCATCACCACGCCATTTAAAACTGCAATCCCAAAAAGAGCGATAAAGCCCACGCTCGCTGGCACTGAAATATACTCCCCTACTAGAAATAATGCAATCAATCCGCCGGTCACTGCAAAAGGAATGTTTAAGAGAATGAGTAAGGCTAAAGGAATGCTTTTAAAAGTGAAAAAGAGAATGAAAAAAATCGCTAATATGCTTAAAGGAATCACAGTTGAAAGCCTTGCATTAGCTCGTTGCTGGTTTTCAAACTGCCCCCCATAAGTGATGTAGTAACTAGAAGGCAAGCTAATATTTTTACTAATCACCTTTTTAGCTTCTTCTACAAAGGAATTTAAATCTCGCCCTACCACATTACTACGCACCACACTCATACGCCTTGAATTTTCACGCACAATAGAAACAGGGCCATCCACTTCTTTGATTTCAGCAATGGAAGTAATAGGCACCGCAACGCCGTATTTTGAAGTGAGAGCTAGGCTTTTAATCTTAGTGATAGAGCTTGCAAAATCACTCTCTTGGCGAATCATTACAGGGGTGCGTGAAATTCCTGTAGGAATCACATCTACAATCAAGCCTTCTAAAGCGGATTTTAAAAACCTTGAAAACTCATCACTTGCAATCCCTACATTTGCCATAGCCTCTTTATCTGGGGTTACATACAGGTAGTTTACGCCTTCATTAAGAGTGGTTAACACTTCATTAGAGCCTTTAATCCCTTTTAAAAGCTGTGCAATTTGAAAGCTCAATTCATTAAGTTTGGTAATATCATCTCCAAAAATTTTAATCGCTAAATCCCCCCTAACTCCTGTTAGCATTTCAGAAATTCTCATTTCAATGGGTTGGGTGAAAGAAAAATTGATCCCCTTAAAACCTTCTAAGGAATCCATAATTTTTTGTAATAATGCTTCTTTGGATTTAACCGACCACTCTTTTTTAGGAATAAAGGATATAAAAGTGTCGCTTTGATTCAAACCGCCTAAATCAAGCCCTATTTCATCGCTTCCGGTGCGTGCGACTATGGTTTTGACTTCTTTAACATTATTCCTGATAGCGTTTTCAATTTTTAGCATAAGCTCCTTAGACTGCTCCAAAGAAATAGAAGGGGTAGTTTCTACGCTCAAAACCACATCGCCTTCATCTAAATTTGGCATGAAAGTCTTACCTACAAAAGGAAATAATGAAAGACTAGCCACTAAGAATATAAACGCTGCGATAATCACCTTTTTAGGATTATAGACAAAAAATTCTAGCAAAGGGGCATAGACTTTATTTAAAAATCGGGTTAAAAAGGTCTCGCTATGGGGCGTGGCTTTTAACACAATAGAACTCATGACAGGAATAATGGTAATGGATAAAATTAAAGTGCCTAACAGAGCATAAACAATACTCTCAGCTAAAGGTTTAAACATCTTCCCTTCTAAGCCTTGTAAGGTTAAAATCGGCACAAAAAACACGATAATAATCACCACCCCACTCACCACTGAAACTGCAATTTCTTTGCATGAGCGATAAATGGCATGCAATTTGGTAGTAGTGGTATTACTGCTTAACTTTTCAAAAGCGTTTTCTACCACTACCACCGCAGAGTCAATCAGCATGCCTATGGCAATAATTAGCCCCCCCAAGCTCATTAGATTTAAAGTCAAATCATTAAGTTTGATAAGGATAAACGCTACGGACAAGCTTAAGGGCAAAATCACCCCTACTGCAACACTGGCTCGTAAATTCCCTAAGAATAAAAAGAGTGTGATAATGATTAAAACAATGGCTTCTATAAGCGTTTTAGAAACGGTTGCAATGGCTTTTTGCGTAAATTCTGAGCGGTCATAAAACACATTGATAGACACATCATTAGGTAGAAGGGGTTTTAATTCTTCTAATTTTTGACGCACCTGAGTGATAATCTTTTTAGAATTAGCCCCTTTTAAAGAAAGCACCAAGCCTTCTGTGGTCTCGCCTATGCCATCTTTAGTTACAAAACCTAATCGGGTGCGAGACTGACTGACCACTCTAGCAAAGTCCTTGATGTGTAAATGCCCCAAATTCGTAGAAATGGTGATTCTGCCGATGTCTTCTAAAGAAAGTGATGCGGTTTGGATTTTGACTAAAAAAGTCTCGCCATCTCTATCCACACGCCCTGCTCCGCTATTTCTCAAATTCGCTTTTAGAACTTCTTCTAAATCAGAAATGCTTACGCCAAGTCTTGCCATATCATTAAAATCTGGCACAATCACAAACGCCCTACTAAAACCCCCGATAGAATTGACATCAGCCACGCCACTAATCATTCGTAACTGCGGACGGATAACAAAATCTAAAAGCTGGCGTTTTTCTATCTCAGTAATATCCCCATCAATAGTGAACATAAACATGTCTGATAAGGGCGTAACAATAGGTGCCATGCCCCCTTCAACGCCTACGGGCAAATCTTTCATCACACTAAGAAGGCGTTCATTAACAATATTTCTAGCTAGATAAATATCTACACTATCATCAAAGTCTATGGTGATATCTGAAATAGAATACTTAGAGATACTTCTTAGAGATTTTTGCCCCTTCAACCCTAGAAGCTCTAACTCCAAAGGCCGCACAATGTTATTTTCCATTTCTTCAGGGCTTGAGCCTGGAAGCTTTAAAATGATTTTTACTTGAGTGGGCGAAATATCAGGAAAAGCGTCCACTGGCGTGTTGATAAAACTATAAGTTCCAAAAAATAAAGTTAGAATCGCACAGACAATGACAATCACTCGCTGGCGTAAGGAAAATTCAATAATGGAAGCTAACATCAATCTTCCCCTAAGTGGTTTATCATGCCCTTTAACCCGATTAACGCCCCCATAGCGACACTATCAGTGGGCTGTAAATTCTTACTACTCACCACAAAAATCTTGTTGCGTTCTTCTAAGACTTCAACCGCTACAGGTTTAAAACCCTTAAGAGTTCTAATAAACACTAGGTAATCCTTACCATTTCTAATCAAAGCTTTTGAAGGAACTAATACAGAATCCTTAGGTTGTGAGCCTTGAATATACACTTCTACCATTTCGCCCACATGATAGCTCTTCTCACTGATAAGAGCTGTTGCTAAAATGGTGTTAGAACTCCTATCTAAAACGACTGAAACGCTTTGAATTTCGCCTATCCACATGCCATCACTGCTATAAATCAAAGAATCATGTTTGACGTATTTAGACACATCTACCGGTAATTTAATGCGTGCAATCAAGTTGTTGCTCTTAGAAATACGCACATAACTGGTGAAAGCTAAAATTTTTTCACCCGCATTCTTAGGGGCAACGGATAATAAACCACTATCTCTTGCAACAATTCTAAAACCATAATTGCCTTTAGGCTTTTTGGGGTCTATGCCAAAGCCTTTAAAAGTGCTTTCCAATTGCTCTACTTTGAGTCTCATTTCTTGACTGATTAAGTAGCTGGTTTGGTATTCTCTTTTAGAAATAACTCCCGCTTTATATAGCTCTAAATCTTTATTAGTGATGTCCGTAGCGATATTTAACTTATTTTGGTTGTTTTGTAATTCAAAATACAAATTGCTTAAATCAATGGAGCTGACTTCACAAATCACATCGCCCACTCTCACACGCTCACCTTCTCTTTTATAAACAGCTACTACTGAAGCATCAAAACTCAAACTTTGAACCACAGAGCTTTTGCTGTCAAAATCAATGTAAGCGTTAAAAGGAAGTCCTTTGCTAAAAATCTCTCTGTCTAGTCTAACGACTTGCAAATCCATTCGCTTGAGTTGTTGCTCGTTTAGAATAATTTCTTGATAATCTTTTGCCCCTAGAAAAACACTCATAAGAATGAGCCACAATAATGTTTTATTCAATGCAAATCTCCTAATCTCGTCAAACTCTCCCCTAAAGTCTCTTCTAAAAGAGCAGTAATATCAATGTATTCAATTTTGGCTTGAGCTAGGGCAATGAGAGCGTCCATGTAAGAATTTTGATAAATCAAGTATTCAAAAAGCCCGATTTTTTGGGCTTCATAAGCAATGCGTCCCATCTCCATTAAACGCTTTTTATTTGCAATGGCTTCTTTTTGAACTTCAATGTATGCTTCTTTGGTTTTGAGCTGGTTTAAATAGGAGTTGGCATTGATTCTAATGTTTCTTTTCATCACTTCATTTTGTGCGAGCGCTCCGCTTTGTAAATCCAAAAATTTTCGCTTTTGGTAGATATTTTTTGGGGTTACTGGTAAAGGAATACGCACTTCCATAGAAAAGTTTGTAGAAGAGTTATAGCTCTCAGCCCCAAGCCCAAACTCAAAGCTATTAAACACATCTCTACTGGCTAATTTAGCATTGACCCCATAATCCTTAGCCGTTAAATCCAAAATATCCACATACAAAGAGCGGTTTAATTTGTGCTTTAAAGATTGTGCTTCTAAACGCACATATTCAAAATCTAAGCCTATTACCTTTACATCATGCAAGTGGTTTAAATGGGTGTCAAAATGAGCGTCTTGTTTTACTGGCTCTACAATCGCCAGCATGGTATCTAGCATTTTTTCTAAATTTATCAGTCTGGTTTCAATGTTTGTCTTAGCTAATTTGGATTCTAAATACGAATTGTTGAAGTTAATATAATCCTTTTCGCTCATGCTACCGGCTTTAACTTTTTCTTTAGCGATTTTGAGTTGCGAAAAAAAGTTAGCTTCTCGTTGCACATACACTTGATATTTTTCCTTAGTCATTACATAAGTCAAGTATAGGCGTTTAGCACCGATAAAGGCTAGATTTTTGCTTAGAGTATAGCTTTTATCATATTGAATGGTTTTGATAGAAAGGCTTTTAGACAACAAAGTGCTAACCCATGGAAGTTTTGGCTTAATCACTAAAACGGTTCTAGGCTGTGCTTCTATAATGCCCTGAAAGTTCTTCACCATAGAAGTTTCATTATCAATATAAGGAAAATCCCAAGAATTTACAGAATGTTGCTCATTCAATCGGCTCTTAAAATCAGCCTTTTTAGCGATTAACTCCATGGAGTTAGTTTCTACTTCTTTAAAAAATTCCTTTAGGGTAAACACCTTAGCGTCAAGCACCCCTATAAAGAGAACTAAGAAAAAAACCTTGTGCTTCAAAAAGCGTTTGAATAAATTAAATCGCAATTTCTTTAATATCCCCAATTTCTAAGAAACCCTTATAGATATGCAATAAGAAATTCTTACGATTTTCTTGAATTTCTTTATCCTTATCCATAACAAGCACATTTTTAAAATACTCTTCTAAAGGCTCATACAAACCAAAATAAGCTTCTATTTTGCTATCTAAATCCTTGAAGTCGCTAGACTTTAATACATCATGCGCCTTAAAAAGGGCATGCTCTTCTAACTCTTTAAAAAGATTTTTTGAAAAATCGCTAGGCTCATTGAGATTTCTATCTTTATTAATGTTAGCTAGGCGTTTGAAAGCACTAAAAAGCAATTCTTTCTTTTGAGCGTTCTTTGGGTTATCTAAAAAGCGTTTCAAGGCTTTGACTTTTTGAATGATTTTCACCACATCTCGCTCATTTGCATTAAGCACGCTTCTAATGATTGAAGGGTTACACTCTATTAGATTAGCAAATCGTTCTAGCAAAAACTTCTCTAACATCTCCAAATCAAAGCTTCTATAAACACCCACTTTCTGTAGTATATTTTCTAAATCTACTTTTAAATCAAAATCTAATTCATAGTGAGAAATAATTTTTAATAGCCCTAATCCCATACGCCTTAACGCAAAAGGGTCTTTAGAGCCACTAGGAATTTTACCCATACTAAAAAGGGCGAACAAGCTATCTATCTTAAGGCTTAAAGAAACTATCGCACTAAAGACATTAGAGGGTAAGGGAGCGTTTTCACTTGTGGGTAAATATTGCTCTTTGATACTCAAAGCAACGAGCTTGTCTTCATTTTGGGCTAAAGCGTAGTAATAGCCCATAATCCCTTGAAGCTCTGTAAATTCATACACCACTTCAGTCAGTAAATCCGCCTTAGCGATTTTAATGGCTCTAAGAATGAGTTCAAGGGCTTTTTCTGAAGGCATGTTTAAATGTGAAGAATATTTTTGTGTCAGATATTTAGCAATAATTAACTCACGCTCCACTTTATCTTTTAAAGTTCCTAAGCCTTGCACAAAGACAACATTCTCTAAAGGAGCGTTATCTAAGGGCTTTTTCAAATCATTTTCATAAAAGAAAACTGCATCACTTAAACGAGCTTTTAAAACCTTTTGATTGCCTAGAATGATTTTTTGCTTATCTTTGCCAATGGCGTTACTCACCACAATAAAGCCGTTGTGTAGTAGCTTGCTGTCTTTATTAAAGGTAGCAAAATAGCGTTGGTTTTCTTTCATAGAAGTGATAATAATTTCACTGGGTAATTTCAAAAATTCCTTGTCAAACTCCCCAAAAAGTGCTGTGGGGTATTCCGTAATCGCTATGACTTCTTTGAGTAAGTCTGTATCAATCTCTACGACAATATTGTGCTTTTTTTCTAGCTCTTTAATCTCTTGTAGGATTTTAGTTTCACGCTTTTTTGGGTCTAAAATAACATGGTGTTTTTCTAAAGTCTCAAAATATTCTTTAGGGCTACCAACCTTAATGTATTCAAAACTCTCTTGTCTATGCACTTGTGTGGCTTGCTGAATTTTGGCACAATAAACCCTATTGATATTTTCACTATACCACTCATTCCATCTTTCCCAATCTTTAAAAAGCATTCTTTTCTCAAGCAACACACAAATATTATGAATAGGTCTAATAAAGCCTTTTTCTACACTAGCCCAACGCATAGATTTTCCAAAATTCAAACTCTCTAAAAACTCCATAATAATAGGCATAATTAAAAATTCTGTCGTAGGCATTGCTCCAGCAAACTTAACATGATAAAGCACTTCTTTATTATTCTTGAAAGCTGTTTGGAAGTTTTTATTATCTTTTAATTCTAAGCCTAATTTCTTATAAAACCCTAAACCCACCGCATTCAAACCTTGTGTTTTATCCTTATTGTTACAAGCAATTTCAATGGGTGCTCCAAAAAACTCTTCTTTAGTCTCTTTGGTTGAAAGGGGAAAATCTTTGATAGATAAACACAAACGCCTAGGGGTGTAAAAAATCTCTATATTTTCTACTTCCAGAGCGTATTTTTGAAAAAGGGTTTGGAGCTTTTTAGGCATTTCTTTATATTCATTCAGCAATGCTTGTGCGGGTAATTCTTCGGTTAAAATCTCTACTAATAATTCATCTGAACTCAAAATCTAAATTCTCCCTAAAAAACAAAACTCATCTATTCATCTATAAGACCAAGCTAAATTTATGCTAGAATTATACTAAAATTTATTCCTAATTTAATTATGTTCTTAAATTCATCACAAAAAGGTAAGCGTTTTGAAAAATTTAACCCTACTCACTAACACCACATTCAAAGCTCTTTTTATAAGTGCAACCATAAGCATGCTCTTAGGTCTAAACCTAGTTGCTAAAGAATCTGCAATGGAGTCTAAGCAAGATGAGAACGCCAAGCATAAGCCTATGTCTCCTGTTACTAATGTTGCAATGACTAAATGCGACAATATCAAAGAATTTAACCCCAAACAAAAAGAAGTTTTACGCTTTGCGTATCAATTTGGCTCTAAAGAAAATTTAGGTTATGAATTAGCAAGCATTGCATGGAAAGAATCATGTGCGGGGACTTATAGAATCAATTTTTCTGACCCAAGTGCTGGAATTTATCATGCTTATATTCCAAGTGTGTTAAAAAGCTACGGACACAAGGACAGCCCTTTTTTACGCAATGTAATGGGTGAATTACTCATTCAAAACCATACCTTTGCTTCTGAAGTAGCCTTAAAAGAATTAGTCTATTGGAAAACACGCTATCAGGGTAATACGAAAAACATGATTAAATCCTACAACAAAGGCAGCCGCTGGGAAAGAAACCAAAAATCTAATGCCGATGCTGAAAAATACTATGAAGATATACAGGATAAAATCAGGCGTTTAAAAGAATCTAAAATCTTTGATTCACATGCTAAAGACGACCACAAATTACAAAAAAGTGCTAACAGCAATTTAGCACTAGACCCTATCGGCGATGTCATGCCCCAAACTTTAGCAAGTGGTGATAAAGCCCCACAAACCCCTACAAACCTAAATTCTCAAGTGGCTAAGGAAATAGCCAAAGAGCAACAAGAGATTAAAAAAATCAAAGAGTTGGAACACAAACCTGAGTATGTGGCCCAAGCCAACCACACTAACCTTATGCCCCCTAAGACTAAAGACGCCCATAAACCCAAGCACACTCAAAAAAACACTCAAAAATTAGCCAAACGCCCCCACAAAGGGGCTAAAGAGGTATGTAAACATTGCTCTAAGGGGCAAAAAAATGCGATTTTGGCTAATCGCATTACCCTTATGCAAGAGCCTTAAAAAGCCTAAATATGGCACAAAAAACTCTTCTCATTATTACTGACGGCATAGGGTATCGTAAAGATAGCGATTATAATGCCTTCTTTCATGCTAAAAAACCCACTTATGACTTGATGTTTGAAACTTTGCCTTATAGTCTCATTGACACACATGGCTTAAGCGTAGGCTTACCCAAAGGACAAATGGGAAATTCTGAAGTGGGGCATATGTGTATCGGGGCTGGTAGAGTGCTTTATCAAGATTTAGTCAAAATTTCTTTAAGTATTCAAAATGATGAGCTTAAAAACAACACCGCTTTTTTAGATACTATCCATAAAAGCAAGGTTGTTCATCTTATGGGGCTTATGAGTGATGGAGGCGTGCATTCACATATTGAGCATTTTATCGCTCTAGCACTAGAAAGTCAAAAACTCAATAAAAAAGTCCATTTACATTTAATCACTGATGGCAGAGATGTCGCTCCTAAAAGTGCTTTAACTTATTTAGAACAAATGCAAGCTATTTGTAATGAAAACATTCAAATCGCTACTCTTAGCGGACGATTTTACGCCATGGATAGAGACAAACGCTTTGAGAGAATTGAACTCGCTTATAACAGCCTAATGGGTCTTACAAATCCCACCTCTTTAAGCCCTAGTGAATATATCAAAAGTCAGTATAATGAAAATATCACCGATGAATTTATTTTACCCACTTGCTTTAAAGGTTATTTAGGCATGCAAGATGATGAGAGCTTTATTTTTGTAAACTTCAGAAATGATAGAGCTAAAGAAATAGTGAGTGCTTTAGGCGATAAAGATTTTAATGCTTTCAAGCGTCAAACTTTTAAAAAACTCCATATCGCTACCATGACGCCTTATGACAAAACATTTTCCTACCCTATTTTATTTCCTAAAGAAAACATTCAAAACACGCTCGCTGAAGTTGTCTCTTCTCACAACCTAACTCAAAGCCATATCGCTGAGACTGAAAAATACGCCCATGTAACTTTCTTTATCAATGGTGGAGTAGAGACCCCTTTTAAAAATGAAAATAGAGTGCTTATTGCTAGCCCTAAAGTGGCTACTTATGACTTAAAGCCTGAAATGAGTGCCAAAGAAGTAACCCTTGCAGTATTAGAACAAATGAAACTAGGCACTGATTTAATCATTGTTAATTTTGCTAATGGTGATATGGTGGGGCATACCGGAAATTTTGAAGCAAGCATAAAAGCTGTAGAAGTGGTAGATGAATGCTTAGGAAAAATCCTTTCATTAGCTAAAGAATTAGATTATGCCATGCTTTTAACAAGCGACCATGGAAATTGCGAGCATATGAAAGATGAGAACCATAATCCCTTAACCAATCACACCGCTGGAAGTGTGTATTGCTTTGTTTTAGGAAATGGTGTCAAAGCCTTAAAAAACGGAGCCTTAAACAACATCGCTAGTAGCGTTCTGAAACTTATGGGTATTAAAGCCCCAGAAGTCATGGATGAACCCCTATTTTAAATCAAAGGAAAAACAATGCAAATTGATGATAAATTATTACAACGCTTAGAAAAATTAAGCATGCTAGAGATTAAAGATGAGCATAAAGAAAGTGTTAAAAGCCATTTAGCTGAGACTTTAGGCTTTGTAGAAAATATTTTTGCTTTAGAAACAAGCGATTTAAACACTAACACCAAGCTAAGCACCCCCCTAAGAGAAGATATAGCACAAAATGAGCCTAGCGTAGCACAAGATATTTTAAATCAAAGCAAGCACAGCCACGATAACTACTTCATTGTGCCTAAGATTATTGAATAGGCATATAACAGAGTATTTAATATCAAGTCAAAAACACTTGATTCTACCATTTAAAATCAATTTGAAATAGACATAGAAATGTTTCATTTTGACCCCCTTATTTATATCAAACACCATTTTTATTTGACCTAATTCTTAATAAACTGCTTTTTATGATAAAGTCTAAGCCCTATAAGAAATCAATTTGCATTTTTCTCATTTTTACAAACTTTTATGCTAACTTTTAAAAATTTTCATAATCTTGTTTACTTTTTCATTATCATTTATGCTATAATAATAAGACAAATTTAAATTAACACGAAGGAGATTTTATGTTATCACAAGATACCATTAAATTACTAAACGAACAAGTCAATAAGGAAATGAACGCTTCTAACTTGTATATGAGCATGAGTTCATGGTGCTATACCCATAGCTTAGATGGCGCGGGACTTTTCTTGTTTGACCATGCGGCTGAAGAATATGAGCATGCCAAAAAGCTTATCGTATTCTTAAATGAAAACAATGTGCCTGTGCAATTAAACAATATTAATGCCCCTGAGCATAAGTTTGAAAATTTAATCCAAATTTTCCAAAAAGCATACGCCCATGAGCAACATATCAGTGAGTCTATCAGCAATATAGTAGACCACGCTTTAAAAAGCAAGGACTATGCGACTTTCAATTTCTTGCAATGGTATGTGGCTGAGCAACACGAAGAAGAAGTGCTTTTCAAGGATATTTTAGATAAAATTGAGTTGATTGGCAATGAAAGCCATGGCTTGTATTTAGCTGACCAGTATATCAAAGGGATTGCTAAAAACAAGAAAGCTTAATTTAAGGTTATTGAGTGCAAAAACTAGCCGTTTTTGATTTTGATTCCACGCTTGTAGATGCCGAGAGTATTGAATGCTTAGCAAGGGCGTGGGGGGTGTTTGATGAAGTGAGAGAAATCACTTCAAAAGCCATGAATGGCGAGATAGATTTTCACAAAAGTCTTGTTTTAAGGGTGTCCAAACTCAAAAACATGCCCTTAGAGTTAGCCAAAGAAGTTTGCGAAAATCTAGCTTTGTTTGAAGGAGCGACTGAGTTAATCAATGCTCTAAAAGAGAAAAATTACAAGGTGGTTTGCTTTAGTGGGGGCTTTGATTTAGCAACGAATTATTACAGAGATTTATTAAACCTAGATGCGAGTTTTAGCAACACACTTTGTGTAGAAAATGACACATTAAATGGTTTAGTAACAGGACACATGATGTTTTCGCACTCCAAAGGCACAATGCTACTAGCTTTACAACGCTTGCTTAATATCAGCAAAGAAAACACCTTGGTTGTAGGTGATGGGGCGAATGATTTGAGCATGTTTAAGCATGCTCATACAAAAATCGCCTTTAATGCTAAAGAAGTTCTAAAAAAGCATGCCACACATTGCATTAATGAACCTAATTTAGCTCTGATTATTCCTTATATTTGAATACCCGTTTCGTTTTTTTTTTTGTAAAATACTCTCTTTATTGTTCAACAAAAAATAAGGATAAAAATGTTCCAACCATTATTAGACGCTTTTATGGATAGCACTCAAATTGAAGAAGTTTCTTCTAAACCCCCACTTAACATAGCTGTAGCGAATTGGTGGACTGGAAATGAAACAGAAGCAGAAGAGTTTAAATACTTTATCTTGTATCCCATCTTAAGCCAGCATTATGAAATCACTTTACACGCAAACCCTAATAAGCCTACAGACATTGTTTTTAGTAATCCGCTTGGAGCAACCAGAAACATTTTATCCTATCCAAATACTAAACGAATTTTTTACACAAGCGAAAATCAAGTGCCTGATTTCAACCTTTTTGATTATGCTATAGGCTTTGATGAATTGGAATTTAAAGAACGCTACTTGAGAATGCCTTTATATTACGCCCAACTTCATAGGTGTGCTGAACTAACTAACGACACCACTTCGCCTTACAAACTCAAACCTAATAGTCCTTATTCTCAAACAAAACCTACCCATCATTTTAAAACAAACCACCCGCACTTATGCTCTGTAGTAAATGGCGACATTGACCCCCTTAAAAGAGAATTTGCAAGTTTTGTAGCCAGCAATAGTCAAGCTCCTGTAAGAAATGCTTTCTATGATGCTTTGAGCTCTGTCGGTGCGATTGCGGGGGGGGGGGGGTAAATAATACCTTAGGCTATAAAGTTCCAAATAAAACAGAATTTCTAAGTCAATACAAATTTAATCTCTGTTTTGAAAATTCTTTGGGCTATGGCTATGTAACAGAGAAAATCATAGACGCTTATTTTAGTCATACTATTCCTATCTATTGGGGAAGTCCTAGTGTGGCTAAAGATTTTAACCCTAAAAGTTTTGTGAATGTGCATGATTTTAAAGATTTTAGAGAAGCGATTGATTATGTGAGATACCTGCATACACATGATAACGCCTATTTAGATATGTTATATGAAAATCCTTTAAATTCTGTTAATGGCAAGCCTTGTTTTTATCAAGACTTGAGTTTTAAAAAGATTTTAGATTTCTTTAAGAATATCTTAGAGAATGGTGAGATTTACCATGATAACCCTTTCATTTGGTATCGTGATTTGTATGAGCCGTTATTATCTATAGACGCAACCAAAGAAGAACTTGAAGCCACTAAAGAAGAATTGTCTCTGTTAAAAATGGATTATGAGAATTTGAAATCCAAGCATGACCACATTCTACAAAACGCCTTACCTTTATTAGATTTATCTCAAAACCTATCTTTTAAAATCTATCGCAAGCTGTATCAAAAATTATCGCCTTTGCTTCGTATAGCTAGAAAGCTGATTAAATAAGTTAAATCTAATTCAAAAAATCAAGCGCCACTTTAAAATGTGTCAAGGCTTCTTTTTTGAGCGTTGGGTTTTTGAGCATGTCTTCTAAAGCATGCGTGCTTAAAAACCGTTTTGCTTTTAAGCTCACCATGCGACCAAACGACTCTTCTTTAGAGAGATTTAAAAGGTATTTGAGCAAGGTCTCGCCAAATACAATTACCAGTTTTGAAACACTACTATCTAACTGCCATATTAAATGGGGCAAGCAAGCATTGATTTCTTCTTCTAGATTAAGGCTATTAGAATTGCATTTAAGAAGCGATAAAATATTACAATCTCTCAAAGAAGCATGAAAAACTTTTTGAATAATGTTCTGTAGCATCATTGCCTTCAAATTATCTAAAAAATTTAATTGAGTATCTAGCATGGGAGTGAGCGTAATAAAAGTGAGCTTGGATTGAGGGTTAAAAAGCCCAGCAACAGGCCTTGAGTTTTGATGGCGTTTGCATAAATTGCAATTTTCTACACTCTCATGGACTTGTTTATTAAGGGGCTTAGTGGGGGTTTTTGTAGGACTAATATTTGTATAGGTTTCACCCAAAAGACGCTCCATATAAAGAGAGCGTAAGGTTTTTAAATTTTCCAAAAGTCTTAGTCTTTGTGCTTTTTGAAAGTATGAGGGCTTAGCATGTTTTCTGGCTTAAAAATATCATCTAATTGTTCTTTGGTTAAGATTTTCTTTTCTAGAGTGATGTCATAGATAGAGCGGCCGCTTTTCAAAGCTTCTTTAGCAATGGAAGCGGATTTTTCATAGCCAATGTGAGGGTTGAGTGCGGTAACAATGCCGATACTATTAAACACATAATCGCTACAAATCTTCTCATTAGCCGTAATACCTTCTACACATTTAGTCGTTAAAGTTTCAATCGCACGCCCTAAAATCACAAAAGAATGGAATAGTTTGTAAGCAATGACAGGCTCAAACACATTCAATTGTAATTGTCCACCTTCTGCGGCTAGTGCCACACTCAAATCATTTCCGATTACCGCAAAGCACACTTGATTAACTACCTCTGGAATTACAGGGTTAACCTTACCAGGCATTATGGAACTACCCGGTTGCATTTTAGGCAAATTAATTTCGTTTAGCCCCGCTCTAGGACCTGAACTTAACAATCTTAAGTCATTACAAATCTTAGAAAGTTTTACAGCAATACGCTTTAATACCCCGCTCACTTGCACATACGCTCCCGTGCTTTGAGTGGCTTCTATTAAGTTATGAGCGACCACAAAAGGGCGACCCGTTACTTCTTGGATTTTCTTTTCAATCAAGCCACGATAATCAGGGTGCGAATTGATTCCTGTGCCAATAGCAGTGCCACCTAAATTAAGCTCTCTTACCCAATTTCTAGCGTCTAAAACTTGCTCAATATCCTTATCAATCATCAAAGCATAAGTTTCAAACTCTTGCCCTAAAGTCATAGGCACAGCGTCTTGAAGCTGGGTGCGCCCCATTTTAATCACATGAGAAAATTCCTTAGCTTTTTTGGCAAAAACATCGCGCAAGGCTTTCATGGGAGCTACCAAATTGCTCAATCGCTCATAAATGGCAATTTTTAAAGCACTAGGATAGGCATCATTTGTAGATTGAGAGCGGTTAACATGGTCATTAGGGTGGCAAAATTCATACTCGCCCTTTTTATGCCCCATGTATTCTAAAGCTAAATTAGAAATGACTTCATTCACATTCATGTTAGTGCTTGTGCCAGCCCCCCCTTGAATCATATCTACAATGAACTGGTCATGGTGCTTGTCATCTATCAACAAATCGCATGCATGACAAATAGCAATCTTAACTTTTTCATCAATCAAACCCAACTCTGCATTAGCTAGAGCGGCTGCTTTTTTGACTTGAGCAAAAGACCTAATAAAAATAGGGTAGCTAGAAAGCTTGTCATTAGTGATAAAAAAATTCTCACTCGCTCTTAAAGTTTGAATCCCATAATAAACTTCGTTGCTAATTTCCATTTCTCCGATGAAATCATGTTCAATGCGCATGAAAGCTCCTTGTGTAGTAAAATATTGTGGCTATTGTAACCAAACTTTGAGTTACTTTTCTTTTAAACGCTTGATTTTTACCCCCAAGGCACTCATTTTGTTCTCTAAGCTCTCATAACCCCTATCCAAGTGATAAATTCTATGCACCCTACTCACGCCTTGAGCTACTAAAGCGGCTAAAATGAGAGCTGAAGAAGCCCTTAAATCAGTCGCCATCACATCACTTCCTGTAAGCTCTGTAGAGCCACTAATGGTAGCAATATTAGTCTTTAAACTGATATTAGCCCCTAAGCGTTGCAATTCGCTTGCATGCATGAAGCGGTTTTCAAACAAGGTTTCTTGAATAATGCTAGTCCCCAAACATTGTGTGGCTAATGCCATAAATTGCGCTTGCATATCAGTCGGAAAACCCGGATATTCTTGAGTGGTAATTTCAAACGCATGGCGTTTATTGGTAGGATAAATTTCTATAGAATTTTTTTGAATGTCTAATTTAAAACCGATTTCTATAAGCTTGTCTGAAATGGCTTGAAGATGATTTGGCATGACATTTTCAATTTTAAGCTGGCAATTAGAGATAGCCCCTACGCATAAATAAGTGCCTGCTTCAATCCTATCAGGAATGATTTGAATATCTTTTAGCCTTAACGCTTCGTTTTCTGTGCCTCTAATTTTCAACTCACTTGTGCCTATGCCCTCAATCTCTACCCCCCCACTTTGTAAAAATTCACATAATTGAGTGATTTCTGGCTCCTTAGCGGCGTTGATAATGCGTGTTGTGCCTTTGGCTAAACTTGCTGCCATAAGGGCATTCTCTGTGCCTGTAACGGTGATTTTATCAAATAAAATATCATTACCTTTTAAACCCTTAGGAGCTTTTGCATGAATATAACCCTGCTCAATTTTGATTTCAGCCCCTAATTGTTGCATAGCTTTTAGGTGTAAATCCACAGGGCGAGTGCCTATAGCACACCCACCAGGCAAGCTCACTAAGCATTCTTTAAAGCGTGCTAGTAAAGGACCTAGAACCAAGATAGAAGCACGCATTTTACGCACCAAATCATAAGTGGCTTCGGTGTGATGGAGGTTTTTTGTGCAAGCCTTAAGCGTATGAGTATCAAGCCACTCTAACTCTACGCCTAAATTTTGCAATAACAATGCCATAGCCTTTATATCTGCCACTATAGGCAAAGCCCTTATTTTGACTTCTTGTTGGCTTAAAAGTGTGGCGGCTAAGATAGGAAGGGCGGCATTTTTAGCCCCTGAAATATTGATAGTGCCTTTTAAAGGGCTTTGTCCTACAATCTCTAAAAAATCCAATTCTATCCTTTTTTTCTTTGTTTTTAAGGGCTAAGCCTGTCGCATTAGAAATCTTTTGCTGGTAATTTGGGTTAGCACTTTCTAAATCCTGTCCAAAATTAATCGCATTTTCTAATTCAAAAAATTCTGAAGCCACCAAAATTTGTATCGTGTCTAGCCATAGACTCTCTTTGTCTTTGGGGCAAATTTTAAAATGCTTATAAAAGCTGTCTTTAAGTTTTTGTAGGGCTTGCTCGCTTTTAAGGCTCTTAACTTGCTGGTGCAAACTTTCTAAAGACACGCTTTTTTTAGGCAATTCCTGCTTTAATGGGGCGCGAGAAAATCTCCACGCAAGCCCAATTAATAGCACAGGGAGCAAACATAAAAACAAGCTCAAATACATGTAAGCGTAATAAGTTAAACTACCCATAATTTATAAGCGTTTTTTATAATACGCATTAGTCGCTTCAATATAGCCTTCTACGCTTCCACAATCATAGCGTTTGCCTTTGAATTGATAGGCGATAATGCGTTTTTGTTTAGCTTGAGTTAAAAGGGCGTCTGTAATTTGGATTTCATTATTTTTACCGGGTTTAGTCATACGCAAAATATCAAAAATATCAGGGGTTAGAATGTAACGCCCTATCACAGCCAAATTGCTTGGGGCGGCTTCTTGACTAGGTTTTTCAACCATATCTTTAATCTCATACACCCCATCTTCTAATAATTCGCCCTTAATCACGCCGTATTTTGAGACTTCTTCTAACGCCACTTCTTCAATGGCAACAATGGGGCATTGATATTTTTGATACAAGGTCGTCATTTGCTTTAAGACACTTGGATGTTCGTTGCTTGTGCATAAATCATCAGCCAAAATCACCGCAAAAGGCTCATTGCCTATAAGGGCTTCTCCGGTTAATATCGCATGCCCTAGACCCTTCATTTGTTTTTGTCGCACATAGGAAAAACAGCATTTTTCTATGATATTGCGGATGCTTTTTAAGGCGTTCTCTTTGCTTGTGCCTTGAATTTGATGCTCTATTTCATAACTCGTATCAAAATAATTTTCTAGGCTTCGCTTGTTTCTGCCTGTAACAATCGCCATGACTTCACAGCCTGCTTGCATAGCTTCTTCCACAGCATATTGCATTAAAGGTTTATCTACAATAGGCAACATCTCTTTAGGAATGGTTTTAGTAATCGGTAAAAAGCGTGTGCCATAGCCAGCGGCAGGGAAAAGACATTTTTTAATCATTTTTTATCCTTTAAGTTAAGAGTTTGTTGTAAAAATGCATCAACAGGAATAAAATTTCCAAAAATTTCTTGATAAATCAAGTAATTTGCCATGACCTTAAAGCCATACAAGCGAGTCTCGCTATAAGGCACAAGCTCCATACTAAGCCATGGCTCAAAGCGATTCTTCTCTTTAAATCGTTTGGAGCTTTCTAACCACCTTCGCAAAAACCCAGGCCCAGCATTATAAGCATAGGCTACAAAAAGGGGGTGGTTAAATTCTTTTTTCAAATGGTTTAAATAGTAATTGCCAAATTTAAGAGCGATATTTGGGTTAAACATGTCGTTTAAATCAATGTTTTCTAGACCTAGGTTTTTAGCAAAAGGCTCTACATTAAAGGGCATAATTTGCATAAGCCCTAAAGCAAAAGAGCGAGAGATTAAAGCAGGGAGCAAGAAACTTTCTTGCCTAGCAATCGCATAAGCCATCGCTTTTTCATCGTTATTTTGCCACGCAATAATGCCTTCATAGGGGGAAAGATAGTAATAGAGCCTGTCTTTATTGCGTTCTCTCAAAAGATAGGTGAGTTCTGGGGCACTTTTTTCATAATGCAGAGATTTAAGCGTGTTGTTAAAAGCCGCTTCATCTTGTAAGCTCAGGGCTTTTTCTTTAAAATTTTGCCACAAAAAGGGGTCGCTTGTGTTAAAGGGGGGATTTTTCTTGCTTAAATTTTGAATGCTTGAAATGATACGATAATTAGGTGCGATTTCCAGCTTGTGGCTCGCATAAATGCTGTAGAGATTTAAAGCATCGCTTTTTGAGAGACGCTCCAAAGTTTTTTTCTTTTTAGAAACCAAGTATTGCCAAAAAATAGCCCTGTCTCTCAAAAAAACATCATCTTTAGTAGCGGCTTCAGAGCGTTCAAAATACTTGAGTGCTTTAGAAGGTTTTTTTCGTAAAATTTCATTGATGCCTAAAATAAAAAAGGTTTGTGCGTTGCTATGAGTAGCGTTACTCTTAGCTAGAGCATCTTTGAAATGGTTTAATTTAGGGTCTAGGATAACTTGATAAATTAAGCGATTAAACGCTGGATAATTTTCATCTAAAAGGCGGTTTAACTCTTTAATAGAAATGGGCTCTTCAAAGATTTGAAGCTTTTTTTCATAGCTTAAGTGGTTAAATAATGCACTAAAAACCTGTGCATTAGCCTTAAACATAGAAACGCTAATGTTTCTACTTTGCAAAAGAGTTAGTTCTTCATAAAGAATGGGGTAGGATTCTTTGATTTTTTCCTGTAAAGGTTTGAGCGTTTTAAGAGAGATTTTATCAAAATCCTTGATTTTTGATTTTAAAGCTATGGCAATACAGCTTGCTTGGAGGGTGTTTATTTCTTCTAGTGCGTTTTCTAAAGTGATTTGTTTGCAATGAATATCTTCAGGCATTTTGACATTAGGGTTTTTCTCTAAATTTTCTAAGCCTTTTTCATGCATGGCCTTTTGTAAGGCACTATTTTTATTTTGGGTTAATTCATAGGCTTTTTTGGCGTTTTCTAAACTTGTCTTTTTATCGCTAATGTAACGCCATAAATAGTAGTCTCTAGCAATTCCAGCAGGCTTTTTTTCTAAATCTTTCAAGCTCAACTCTGTTTTAGAAAAACTAATGCCAAGCATACCAATAAAAAACAAGACAAGAAAACGCATAATATTATTTCTTTAGAGATTTTTTGCGAGCATAAAGAGCCATTGAATGAAAGTCAAATCTAGAAATTTCAAAACAATAATCACCACTAAGGGAGCAAAATCTAGTCCATTATACACGAGTTTGAATTTAGAACGCAAGAAATAAAACACCGGCTCACACAAGCGAGCAAGAATTTGCACGACAGGATTATTAGGGTTAGGTTGCACAAAGCTTAGAAGTGAATAAATAATGATTACCCACATATACAGCGTAATGAGTGAGCTTAGAATGACGGCTACAGCATTAATGAGAGTGGAAAATATCATGCTTTTAGCCTTAAGATTTCTTTATAATGGCTTTGAATATAAGGAAAAATCAAAGGCAATTCAATGCCATGTGAGTTTCCGGTTAAAAGAATGCGTAAGGGTTTGAAAAAGTCCTTACCCTTAAGCTCGCTTAAATTCATGCTATCTTTTTTGAAACTTTCAAAATCGCTGTAGGCTTGAAAATCCATGGTTTTAAGGGCGTTAAAAAGCACTAAGCAACGCTCTTTAAAGTCTTCGTTTTCATAAGTTCTAACAATATCTTTTGGCTCTAAAAACAACGAAATTTTTTCTTTTAATTCTAAAAGAGTGTCGCTCTCTTCTACAAATAATCTTAAAAGCCCTAAAAGACTAATATCCTTTATTTGAGTAAGCTCTAGTAATTTTTCATCATCTAAAAGTTTCAAATGCTCGTGGTTTAAATGCTTTAAGTATTTCAAATTAAAATGCGCCGGTGAGTTAGAAAGACTTTCTAAATTAAACCAAACAATTGCTTCTTCTAAAGTAAAAACTTCCTTAGGCACTTTGTTACCGATAGTGATGAGATAATTAACAATCGCAGTGGGTAAAAACCCCTGTTTTAAGAGCCATTTCACACTTGATGCTTCATCTCTCTTACTCATCTTTTTACCACTTATCTCATCTAAGATAATGGGTAAATGAGCGTAAGTAATAGGATTAGTTGAACCTAAAGCTTGTTGAATTAAAATTTGTTTAGGGGTATTACTCACATGGTCTTCGCCCCTAATAATAAAACTAATTTCATAGAGCAAATCATCGCACGCACAAGCGAAGTTATAAGTAGGACTCTTATCTTTTCTTAAAAGCACAAAAGAATCTAATTCATAAGGCTCAAATTTCACTTCTTTTTTAATCACATCATTAAAAGACATGGCATTTTGCGGAGCTTTTAAACGCACAACAGGGTTATTATGCTTACCTTTTTCCAAAGTCGCCCACTCATCTAAATACCTAAAAGGGCGTTTTTCATTCTTGGCTTTTTCTTTTTCTTTTTCCAAAAATTCCGTGCTTGCATAACACAAAAACGCCTTATTTTCTTTAAGCAATTTTTCTGCCATATCTCTATGATAATTTAAATTATGGCTTTGATAAATAAGCTTGTCAAAGCATATTCCCATAAGCTTTAAAATCTCTAAAATCTCTTGGTCTTTTCCTTCAATGTTTCGCTCTTTGTCTGTGTCTTCAATGCGGATTAAAAAGGGTTTGTTCTGCTGTTTAGCCACAATATAATTAAAAATGGCTGCTCTTAAATTCCCTATGTGCATATCTCCTGTAGGCGAAGGCGCAAAACGAAGCATAAAAACCCTTTATTAAATAAAATGATGTGTAATTATACTCTAAGAATACTTAATCAAACTTGTTTAAGTGTTTTCTAAACTCTCTTTAAAACCCATTAAAAAGTCATGCACGCCAAGGGTTTGTTTTAAAAACTCTGCATATAAAATGGGGCGTAAGCGTTTAGGAATGCTTAATTTTCTAGCCTTATCTTTAAAGTCTTTTGGCATGCTTAAAATTTTAGGCCCTTTATGGGCGATAAAAACAAGCTCATTATTACTTTCAATGATAAATTTTTGAGCGATTTCTAAGCTAAAAAAAGAGCGTTTGACTTCTTCTTTTTGAGAAAAACTGAGTAAATACCCCTTTTGTTTTAAGATTTTATCTAAGGTAAAAAGGGCATTTTGTGAGTGCTTGAAAAAAGTAATCGCATGAATTTGTGAAATTTGAGTAAGGGGGTAAAGCTGTTCTTTTTCTTTGTCCAAGAATTTAAAACTTTTGATGATACCCTTAGAATAATTTTGCATTAAAGAATTAGCGTAATTTTTTCTAAAAAAATTGCGTTTGAATTTTAAAGAAGTGTTAGTGCTATCTTCAAAAAAAATCAAATCTTTAGCAAGGGTTTTAATTTTGTCTTTAGGGGTGTAGAGTAAGGGGCGCGTAATGCTGTATTGCGCTCTTTTTTCATGCACTTGAAAGCTTAAAAGCGTATTAAGTCCAGCCCCCTTGCTTAGTTGCATTAAAAACCATTCTAGCCTATCATTTAGGTGGTGCGCTAAAATCAAATGTTTGTAGGAATGCTCTTTAATAAGCTTTTCAAAAAAATCATAACGCACTTTTCTGGCTTGCATTTCAAAATTATGCGTGATTTTAGAAGCGTAATGAATGTGGCATTTTTTATGGTGTGTTTGAGCTAATTTTTGAGCGTATTGAATAATCTCAAGGCGTTTTTCTTGCGTGTTATAATCCACTAAAGCGATGTCAAAATCAATATCTTCTTTGACTAAGAGATGAAACAAGAAACTAGAATCAATCCCGCCAGAAAAGCCTAGTAAATTCTTGCTCTCTCTTAAAGGTTCTAAATAGGTTTTAAAATCTTGCACTTTTTTAAGCTATTTTTAAAAGGAACTTAAAACCTTAGCCATTAAAATATTGTCTTTAAATTCACTAGGCATAATCGTATAATGCCCAGGTTTTAAAGGGGTATCTAGCTCGCTATCATTAATTAAGATTTCGCCATCTACTTCAGGCACCCATCTCAAATCCCTTGCTTTGTAAAAATACTCACCTTCCTTGCCTTCAACTAATGCCTTGATAGGTTTATTCAATAACGCCTTAAAGGAATTATGTTGGTGCTTTAAAGCGATTTTATTTAGGGCTTTAATGCGAGCGTTTATAATTTTTTTAGGCACTTGCTCTAAAGAATAGGCATGCGTATTTTCTTCAGCACTAAAAGCAAAGATATTTAATCTGTCAAATTTAAAATCATCTAAAAATGCGCTTAATTCTTCAAATTCGCTCTCAGTTTCTTCTGGGTGCCCTACAATAATGGTGCTTCTTATAAAGCTCTCTTTAACCTGTTTCATCGCGTTTAAAAGTTTTAGATGGTGTGCTTTATTAGAGTTACGACGCATTTTTTTAAGCATAGAATCGCTGATATGCTGTATAGGCATGTCAAAATAATTTTGAAAAATAGGCGAATTTGCAATCGTTTCAATAAGCTCTATGGTAGTGCTAGATGGATAGAGATATAAAATGCGTGCACTTTTTAAGGCTTGTTGCTTATCAATAGCTTGGATAAGCTCTATTAACCCATCTTTTTGCCCCTTATCATACAAAAATGAGCTAGAATCTTGAGCGATAAAGGTCATATCACTATAGCCTTTGAGAGCTAAATCTTCTACTTCTTTTAGAATGGAGTCTAATTCTCTGCTATGCAATTTCCCCTTAAAGCTAGGAATAGCACAAAAAGAGCATTTTTGATTACAGCCTTCAGAGATTTTAATGTAAGCATGCACGCTAGAGCCAGTGATAATGCGCGCGTTATAATGCTCGCTCAAAAACACTTGTTCGCTAAATTGATTTTGTTTTTTAGCAATCAAAACATCAATTTTGTCATAATCGCCCACACCGGTAAAAATATCCACTTCAGGAATCAACTCTTTGATTTCATCTTTATAGCGTTCGCTCAAACACCCACTTGCAATTAAAATGGCATCATCTTTTTTATCTTTAGCGGCATTTAAAATCGTTTGAATACTCTCTTGTTTAGCGCTTTCAATAAAGCCACAAGTATTAATCACAATCACATCAGCGTTTTTAGTATCATTAGTGAGCGTGTAGTTATAGAGCTTGCCTAACATCACTTCTGAATCCACTAGGTTTTTAGAACAACCTAATGAAATCAAACAAAGCTGTTTGTTTTCTTTTGTTTGCATGTTAAAGACTTTTTAAATTTCTTAAATCCACTTCCCAAAAGAAGTCAATCCACTCAGGAGCGTCTTTTAAAAACGCATTAGCCTTATACTTGGCACTTGGTTTTTGAAACAAACTCGCACTATAAAACTTTTTCTTAGGATGCTTATCTTGCAGGACTTTAAGCACCGCTTCTAAGGAATTACCGCTATCTACAATTTCATCTACCACTAAGATTTTATTTAAATGCTCTTTGATAGTAGGAATATTTTCAATTTTTAGGGCATTTTGTTGATTCGTGGTGTCATAAGAAATCGCATTAATGCCATAAACTTCTCTCAAATCCCAATACAAACTCAAAAAATGTGTTAAAGTCATGCCCCCTCGCATAACGCAGACAATGGCCTCTGGAATACCACAATTTTGTTCTATCTCTTTAGCTAATTTTAAGCTATCATTTAAAAAAGTCTCGTAAGAATAATGCATTTTAATCCTTAAATTTCATAGTATTGTTTTAAAAAGGTTGTGTTAGCTATGCCATTAAAAGCCCTTAAATTTAGGTCATTTAGGGCTAATTCTAGGGCGTTTAAAGCATAGCAAGTTTCATAAAGCGGAATGATTCCCATATGATTGATACGAATAAGCGTATCTTTATAAACATCTTGCCCACCAGCAAATTGCACCTTGTATTTTTCTTTTAAAATTTTTCGCAATTCTTTAGCATGCTCATTAAAAATCGTTGTCATGCTTAGGCTGGGATTTTTTGGAAAAATCTTTAAATCTAAAGCTTTTATAACCATTTGAGTAGCTAGGGCGACTTTTTTTGTCTCTTTATAAAGAATCTCAAAGCCCCCTAAATTTTTAACTAATTCAAAATAACGCTCTAAACCTAAGGTGTGTAAAATCGGAGCGGTATAACTGGTGGTATTATTTCTTTGGTTTTTTAATTCGCTCTTTAGATTGAAATAAAATCCTATATTACGCTCTTCTATGCGCTCAATGGCTTTTTGACTTAGAGCGATTAAACTCATGCCAGGGGGTAGCATGAACGCCTTTTGACTCCCCCCTATGAGCGCGTCAATATGCGTTATATCTAGTCGTTCAACCCCAAGAGCCGTAATGGCATCAACAATGATAAAAATATCTTTATTGTATTCTTTGATTTTTAAAGCGATGTTTTCAACATTATGGCGTAACCCCCCACTAGACTCGCATGCTTGAATGCAAAAAGTGTCAATCTTAGGATTAGCTTTAAGAGTGTCTAATACTTCATCTACTTTGGCTGGAGTGTCCCATTCATAAACTAATTCGTGAGCCTTTATAGAATGAGCTTTTGCAATTTTGCCAAACCTTTCGCCAAATTTACCAGCATTGACAAAAAGTAATTCTTGCTTGCATAATGAAAGCACACTCGCTTCCATCGCACCTGTTCCGCTACTATTTAGAAGTAAATTTTCTTCTAAACCTATCATTTTTTTTAAATTTTCTCGCACATTTTGAAAAATATTTTCAAAATCCTTGGTGCGATGGTGTGGCATTTTTTGAGAAAAGCTTGTGCGCATTTCTTCTCTAATTGCCACAGGACCTGGGGTAAAAAGCAACATTTTAAGTTTAACCTTCTATTGTGAGTAAATTAAAAAGCTATCATACTAAAGACCGCTTAAAAGAAGCCTTATTTTTGACCAAAATATTTGTTTTTAACCCTAATAAAATGGTAAAATACCCGCAATTTAAGGTAGTTTTAAAGAATATTTAAAGGTAAAATATTGAATAAGTATGGGTTTCGTGCGTGTTTTTTAACCCTTTTTTTTGTGGGCTATTCTAAAAAAGCTCCAGGAACTCTAGGAAGCTTGGTGGCTTTGTTTTTAGGTTTACCTATTTTAGTTTTTTCAGCTAACACTTTGTTTTTAAGTGCGATTTTCATAGGACTTGTTGCTATCACTCAAATAGATAAAGAAGAACAAGAAAGTAAAATTCATGACAGCTCCTACATTGTAATAGATGAATTAGTGGGCATGTGGCTTGCTATGGCTATAAGTGGCTTATCATTAGTGGGTGTTATTTTAAGTTTTATCTTTTTTAGAATTTATGATATTCTTAAACCTACACTCATCGGTAAAATAGACAAGGAGATTAAAGGGGGCTTAGGAGTTGTGGGAGATGATGCAATGGCTGGGGTGTTAGCTGGGTTAAGCGTGCTAGTCATCGTAAAAATTTTAGGATTTTTTAACATCAACCTTTAATTTTAAGGAATTTAAAAGCCTTTTTAGGTAATTCAAGCTACACTTTTATGGAGAATCATACTTACAAGGGAGTTTTTTTGGAATTTTGTATTTTATTTGGTGGGGCAAGTTTTGAGCATGAAATCAGCATAGTGAGTGCGATTGCACTTAAAGAAGTGTTAGGCAATAAGATTAAACATTTTATTTTTTTAGATGAAAATCATCATTTCTATCTTATTGAAGAAGCTAACATGCATTCCAAATATTTCGTCCGCATTAAAGAAAAAAAGCTATCTCCTTTAACTCTTACTCAAAAAGGCTTACTCAAAAATACCCTTTTAGGGAGTAAAGTTATAGAACTACCCTTAGTTATCAATCTTGTGCATGGAAATGATGGCGAAGATGGAAAACTAGCGAGCTTATTAGAGTTTTATCGCATCGCTTTTATAGGCCCTAGAATTGAAGCAAGCGTGTTGAGTTATAACAAGCATTTAACCAAGCTTTATGCAAAAAGTTTGGGTATAAAGACCTTAGATTATGTGCTTTTGAATGAAAACCACCACGCTAATGCCCTAGATTTTATCAAACCCAAAATCAGTTTTCCTTTGATTGTTAAACCTAGCAACGCTGGGAGTTCATTAGGAGTGAGTGTTGTTAGAGAAGAAAGCGAATTAGCTTACGCTCTAGATGGTGCGTTTGAATATTCTAAAGAAGTTCTAGTAGAACCTTTCATCAATGGGGTTAAAGAATATAATTTGGCGGGCTGTAAAGTTAAAGAAAAAAATCAAGAACATTTTTGTTTGTCCTATGTTGAAGAGCCTAGCAAACAGGATTTTTTGGATTTTGAGCAAAAATATTTGGATTTTTCACGCACCAAAGCCCCTAAGGCTACAATCTCTAATGCTTTAGGAGAGCGCTTAAAAGAGAGTTTTAAAAAGCTCTACAACGATTTGTTTAATGGCTCAATCATTCGTTGTGATTTTTTTGTCATAGATGATGAAGTGTATATCAACGAGATTAACCCCATTCCAGGTAGTTTGGCAAATTATTTGTTTGATGATTTTAAAAAGGTGCTAGAATGCTTAGCTCAGTCATTACCCAAAACCCCTAAAATCCATACCAACAACTCTTATTTATTGCAAATCCAAAAGAATAAGTAATGGCTAAGCGTAGTATCACTTACTTAGAAAGCAAGTTTGAGATTTCCTACACTTTTGTGGATAATCATAGTCCGTTAAACGCCTTGTTTTTGCATGGTTGGGGGAGTTCTAAAGAGATTATGCAAAAGGCGTTTCAACATTGCTTTTTGAATTACAATCATTTGTATGTGGATTTACCCGGTTTTAATCAAAGCCCTAATGATGAAAAAGTGTTAGGAAGCAAGGATTATGCTAATATCATTAACCTATTATTGAATAGCTTGAATAAAAAAGTATCTCTGGCCTTTGGGCATAGTTTTGGAGGGAAAGTGGCGTTGCTATGCGAAAACAAACGCCTTGTTTTATTGAGTAGTGCAGGCATCTTAGAGCCTAAGCCCTTAAAAGTGCGTTGTAAAATTGCTCTAACTAAAATCTTTAAAAAATTAGGACTGAATTTGGGGTTTTTGAAAAGCAAGGACGCTATAGGATTAAATCAAGTGATGTATGAAACTTTTAAAAAAGTGGTTTGCGAAGATTTCAGCGAACATTTTAAGCGCTGCAATAAAGAAGTTTTATTGTTTTGGGGAAAAGATGATAAAGCTACGCCCTTAAGCTCAGCTAAACGCATGCAAGCGTTGATTAAGGGGAGTCAGTTATTTGTTTTAGAAGGAGAGCATTTCTTTTTTGTAAAGCAAGCTAAAGAAATTGAAAATTTAATGGAGAATTATTATAGTGCAACATCTTAATTGGCTAGATTTAGCGTTTCGCTCCTTATTTGTAATGGGGCTTGGTTACTATGCTATGACCTTATTACAATGGTATCATTATAGCATTATGCGAGTCATCACAAAGCACCACAAAATGCGTTGGCATGGGATTTATTTCCTACTGCCTTTAGGGGCGTTTGCATGGGGGTATGCTTTTTATATACCGCTTGTTTTTTATCTCTTTTGTGGCGTAATCCAAATGCCTATGCTTATTGTTTGGGCAAGACACAATGACAAACCCTTGGTGTTTACCCCACGAGTGAAGCGCTTCTTTTTCTTTCTGTTGTTGTTTTTAACTTTGCATGAAATTTTGAGCGAAGTTTTTGTCTCTTTAGAAGGCGTTTTGCTTGTTGTGGCTTACTTGTGCTTATTACTCCTAGCTTTAAGCACATCTTTAGTGTTTGAAAGAGTTCTGTCTAAACAATACTTACAAATCGCTAAGGACAAAATCTCTTCTTTAAAAAATCTAAAAATTATTGCCATTACCGGAAGCTTTGGAAAAACTAGTGTGAAGAATTTCTTATATCAAATTTTACAATCCAAATATAATGTGCATGCAAGTCCTAGAAGCGTGAACACCCTTTTAGGCATTACCAATGATATTAACCAGAATTTAGACAGCATTAGTGAAATCTATATCGCTGAAGCAGGGGCAAGAAACAAAGGCGATATTGCTGAAATCACTCAATTAATTGAACCGCATGTTGGCGTGATTACAGAAGTGGGCGAACAGCATTTGGAATACTTTAAAACTTTAGAAAGTATTTGTGAGACTAAGGCGGAGTTGCTCTATTCAAAACGCCTAGAAAAGGCCTTTTGCTATTCCACACAAGAAATCAAGCCCTATGCTCCCAAAAATGGCTCGTTAATTGATTATTCTAACCTAGTAAAAAACATTCAATCCACGCTCAAAGGCACTTCATTTGAAATGCTTTTAGATGGCGTTTGGGAATATTTTGAAACTAAGGTTTTAGGAAAGTTTAACGCTTATAATATCGCTTTGGCTATTTTAGTCGCCAGACACTTGGGGCTAAATACAGAAAGGATTAAGCGGTTAGTTAGTGCTCTAAATCCAGTCGCTCATCGTTTGCAGCTTTTAGAAGTGAATCAAAAAATCATTATTGATGATGGCTTTAATGGGAATTTAAAGGGCATGTTAGAAGGCATTCGTTTAGCGAGTTTATATGAAGGGCGTAAAATCATTGTAACCCCCGGATTAGTAGAGAGCAATGTAGAAAGCAACGAAACTCTAGCTGATGAAATGGATAAGGTTTTTGATATTATCATCATTACCGGTGAATTAAACTCCAAAGTCATTGCTTCTAAAATCCAAAAAGCCCAAAAAATCTTACTCAAAGATAAGGCACAATTAGAAAATATCTTACAAGCCACTACGCTTAAAGGCGATTTGATTTTATTTGCTAATGATGCCCCTAATTACATTTAAACCATGCAATATTTATATGCCCCTTGGCGAGAACATTATTTGAGAGAAAAAGCTAAAAGTTGTGTGTTTTGTGAGATTTCTCAAAACCCCACAAAAGACCTGGAAAATAAGGTGCTTTATAGAGATAATGAGCTATTTATTGTGATGAATGCCTACCCTTATAATCCGGGGCATTTATTAATCATTCCGCATGCTCATAAGGCTAGTGTTGAAAATTTAGAGATTAAAACTTGGCTTAGTATGAATAGCCTTGTGCCTAAAGTTTTAAAAGCATTGTATAGTTATGGGGCTCAAGGGATTAATATAGGCTTGAATCTAGGTCAGAGTGCGGGAGCTGGGATACCAGAGCATTTACACATGCACTTAGTGCCTAGATTTTTAGGGGATAGCAATTTTATGAGTGTTGTAGCTCAAACTAGAGTGCATGGACTGAATTTTGATAAAATTTTTCTTGCATTAAAACCCCTATTAGAAAGGGAGCTTCATTGAAAATCAGTGTTTTAAGTCCTAGTGTGTTACAATTTATTTTAATTCGTTTTAGGGAGTCAAAGTGATGAAGATGCGTGGTTTTAAGATTTTTTCAGGGAGTGCTCACCCTGTATTTGGCAAAGAAGTGGCAAAACATTTAGGCATTCCTTTATCAAAAGCAGTGATAGGAAAGTTTAGTGATGGCGAAATCAATATCCAAATTAGTGAATCCGTGCGTGGGAAAGATGTGTTTATTATCCAGCCTACTTGTGTGCCTGTCAATGATAATTTAATGGAATTATTAGTCATGGTAGATGCCTTAAGGCGTAGCTCAGCTAATTCTATCACAGCAGTAGTGCCTTATTTTGGCTATGCTAGACAAGATAGAAAGGCAGCTCCAAGAGTGCCTATCACAGCTAAAATGGTCGCTAATTTGATGCAAAAAGTAGGGATTGAAAGAATTATCACAATGGATTTGCATGCCGGACAGATTCAGGGCTTTTTTGATGTGCCCGTAGATAATTTATATGGCTCTATTGTTTTTAGAGACTATATCCGCTCCAAAGCATTAAAAAACCCTGTAATTGCAAGCCCTGATGTAGGCGGAGTAACAAGGGCTAGATATTTTGCTAATCAAATGGGTATGGATTTAATCATTGTGGATAAACGCCGTGAAAAAGCTAATGAAAGCGAAGTGATGAATATTATAGGTTCAGCACAAGGGCGAGATGTGATTTTGGTAGATGATATGATTGATACTGCAGGCACGATGTGTAAAGCCGCTCTTGCGTTAAAAAATCAGGGGGCAACTTCTGTTATGGCTTTAGGCACGCATGCGGTGTTGAGTGGGTCGGCTTTAAAGCGTATTAGAGAAAGCACCTTAGATGAAGTGGTGGTGAGCAACTCCATTCCTTTGACTCAAAAATGCGATAAAATCACTACTCTGAGCGTAGCTCCGTTATTTGCTGAAGTGATTAGAAGGATTTATCATAATGAAAGCGTTCAATCGCTCTTCACTTAAAAGGGAGAGTGGGTTTTGAAATGGTGGATTCTGTAGGATTTGAACCTACGACCAATCGGTTATGAGCCGAGTGCTCTGACCAGCTGAGCTAAGAATCCAAATTTTCCAAAAGATGGTTTGCTATTGTATCCAAAAACATAGCGAAAAGCAAGCAAATTTTCTAGTATGCCAAGCATTATCATAAAAGTGATAAAGCTACTTCCGCCATAACTAAATAGGGGCAAGGGAATACCTACCACTGGGGCTAATCCTAAGGTCATAGCGATATTCACACTTGAATAAGTAAAGATTAAAATAGAGATTCCAAGGGCTACAATTTTTAAAAACCAATCGCTATTGCTCTCAAACATATAAAAAAATAAATGTAAAGTTAAGCCTATATAAATAGCAAAAAGTAACATTGCTCCTAAAAACCCAAAACGCTCCACATAGTAGGCAAAAATAAAATCGCTTGTTGCGATAGGTAGGAATTTGAATTTTGTTTGAGTGGAATCTTCTTTAGATTTTCCTAAAAATCCGCCCGAGCCTATGGCAATAATGGATTGCTTGACATGGTAATTAGGCTTTTCAGAAAGGAAGTCTGCGATACGCTTTTTTTGATAATCATGCAAAAAATGATAAGCAATAGGCGAAGCCACTACAAGAGCGATTAAAAGGGGGAGCCACACCCTAAGCCTTAAGCCCACAATCAATAAAATACCAAAACCCATCATCAGCACAATAAGGGCTGTGCCTAAGTCTGGCTGTTTGAGAATTAAAACAGCGGGTAAGCAAATGTAAAAACTGAGTTTCAAAAACATGCCCCAATCATAACCCTTAAAAGGGGGTGGGTTTAAATGGATTAAATGAGCTAGCAATAAAAGAATAGCGATTTTTACAGGCTCACTGGGCTGTAAAGTGATAGAAGTAAAAGGGATAGAGAGCCATCGCTTTGCCCCAAGCTTGCTAGAACCAATAAAATCTACTAACACTAATAAAATAATGCATGCCCAATAAAATACAAAAAGTAATCTATCTAGCTTTCTAAAGGGGATAAAAAACACTATCCCAAAGAGCATAAACCCTAACATATAGTATAAGCCTTGCTTCAAGCTCAAGGCTACGCTACTCTCAAAAATCAACAAAAAAGAAACAACAAGTAAAGGGACTATAAACACAAAGGGCAAAAAATCAAAATGCGTCCAAATCCTTTTATCTAATGCCATGAGTGGTTAAATTTTGCCTTTCTTAAACATATTGTTTTGTAAGTGTGATTCAAGTAAAATCTAATTTTACCTTAAAATAGAGTGGATTGAATGACAAAAGCATGGGTTGTGCCTACAAATACCAGACGCATTGACGAATTTTTAGCCAAAGAATTGCAAATATCTAAAAATCAAGTTTTGAGTTTGATAAAAGAAGGGCTTGTGTTTTGTCAAGAAAAAGGGGTAAAAAAAGGGGGGTTAGCCTTAAAAGAAGGGGATAAAATCGTGCTTTTAGCCCCAAAAATCACACCAAAACCCTTAAAGAGAGAGATTGAGCTAGACATAGAAGTGGTTTATGAAGATGAAGATTTATTGGTGTTAAATAAGCCCCCTAACTTAGTAGTCCATAAAGCACCAAGTGTGAAAGAACCTACTTTAGTAGATTGGCTACAAGCTCAAAATTACCAGCTTTCTAATCTGGGTTCAAAAGAACGCTATGGAATCGTGCATAGATTAGATAAAGACACAAGCGGAGCCATTGTAATAGCCAAAAATAATTTCACCCATGCTCATTTAAGCGAGCAACTCAAAAGAAAAATTATGGGTCGTTACTATATTGCTTTGCTTTCAACACCCTTAAAACGCAAGGAAGAAAAGATTTGTGTAGAATGTTACTTAACTAGAAATCCTAATAACCGCCTGAAAATGATGGCAACACAAAAAGAACAAGGGCGTTATTCTAAAAGTGAATTTGTGAATTTACTCACAGCTCAAAATGACCTTAGCTTAATAGGAGCAAAGTTATACACCGGACGCACACACCAAATCAGAGTGCATTTAGAATACCTTAATAGGCACATTGTAGGCGATAGTGTTTATGGGCTTAACCACACGCTTTTTAAAGAAACTACAAGAATGATGCTCCACGCCTATTTGATAGAGTTTGAACACCCTAGAAGCAAGCAAAAATACCGCTTTAAAGTTTCCCTATTAAAGGATATGTTAGAATACCTAGAAAGATTTTTTGAAAAGGAAAGTTTAAATGAAGTCTTGGATGAAGAGAAAATACTTCACGCTTTTGATACAAAGTAGTGTGGTATTTGCAATTTTCATAGGGTGTTCTTCTACCAAGAATCATACTTTTTCAGCCCTGAACCACAAAGAGAGCATAGACACTCAGCTACCGGTAGTGCGTTCTATTAAAACGATTAATGATGTGAGTTCTGTGGGTTTTGAATGGGCTAGTATCACCAAAGCTTATGAAATTGATGGGTTTATTTTATACCGCTTAAGAAAGGATGCTAAACCTAAAAAAATAGCCACCATTAAAAACCCTTACGCCACCCACTATTATGATGAGGGTTTAGAAACTGAAAGTTCTTATACTTATCAACTAGCCACTTATAAAGGTGATAAAATCTCTAATCTCTCAGAACCAGTTCATGTAAAAACTTCTTTTATCAATCCTGTAGAAAGCGTGTTTGCAAGCCAAGCATATCCCAAAGGTGTGAAAGTTTTTTGGAGTCCGCATCCTAATCCTAGCGTTTCAAAATACATTATTCAAAGGCAAGATAAAAACGGCAAGTTTTCTAACATAGGAATTGTGAGAAATCGCTTGTTTGTAGAATTTTTTGATGAACATTTAGAAGATGGACAAAAATACCGCTACCAAGTTATTGCAGAAAATTTTATGGGCGATAAGTCTAAACCCAGCATGGTAGTGGAAGGAAAGACCAAGAATTTACCCCCAGAAATTACTAATATTAGAGTGAGTCAAAACCTAACACGACAAATTGAATTGAGCTGGGATAAATCGCCCCAAACTGATGTTGTGGCTTATCGCATTTATGCATCTAACGCTCGCAAGGATAAATACAAACTCATCGCCCAAACCACAAACACCTCTTATGTGGATAAAATAGAAAGAGACAATATCACACGCTTTTATAAAGTTGTCGCCATAGATAAAACGCATATTGAAGGGGTATTACCCAAAGAACCAGCTATCGGTGAAACTGCCGATAGACCTAAAGCCCCTGTCATTATTAAGGGGCTTATTCAAGACTCTTCAGCTCTCATTCAATGGGAAAATAATCCAAACTCCAAGATAGTTGCTTATGCGGTATATCGTTTTGAAGGCAATTCTAAAACCCCTTTGCGTTTTGGAAACATCACGCAAAATCAATTCGTAGATAAAGACATGAATATAGGCACAGCCTATCGCTATCAAGTCGTTAGTGTAACTAAAGATGGTTTAGAATCGCACCCTAGCAAAGAAGTGCGCCTGTTTATGGAACGCTAAAAGAGTTCAAATGCCCCATTTTTTAGCGCAATTAAATCCAAAGTCTTTAGAGTACCCCCTAATAAGTGGGGATTTTTGTTTTTATAGAGAGTTTTCAAGCTTAAAGCACCCTACTAAGAGCTATGTGTATGCGAGCTTTAAAAACCAAGTTTTTTTGTTGCAAAAAATCAAGCGATTGCATGACTACTTGATTAAAGGTGAAAAGGCAACGCCCCTAAATAGAGAAGATTTAAAAAAAGCCCTTAGGACTTATTCGCAATTTTTTGAAATAAAATCGCATAATTTGAAAGAAAATTCTAGGCATGCAAGCGGAAAAAAAGCCCTTAATTTAGAAAATTTTAAAGCTTTTATCCAAGCATCTCAAACCCCTATTATCGTAGAAATCGGTTTTGGAAGCGGAAGGCATTTATTAGAATTAGCTAAGAATAATCCCACTAAAACATGCTTAGGCATAGAGATTTATACCCCTTCTATGGCTCAAGTCTTAAAACAAATTGAATTGCTAAATTTAAAGAATTTGCATGTGCTACAAGGCGATGGGCGTTTGGTTTTAGAAAGCATGCCAAATCAAAAATGTGAGAAAATTTTTGTGCATTTTCCTGTGCCATGGAACACTAAAAAACATCGTAGGGTTTTGAGCGAAAAATTTTTGAGCGAAGCTTTGAGGGTTTTGAAGCCTAAGGGTTTTTTAGAATTACGCACCGATGATGCTATCTATTTTGAAGACAGCCTAAAATTAGCTTTAAAAAATTTTAGAAGCGAAATAGTGGTTAAAAAAAACGCTAAAATTTCTGTTATCAGCAAGTATGAAGCCCGCTGGAATAGACTTGAAAAAGATATTTATGATTTAAGAATTTATTCTTTAGAACAAAACGAGCATAAATCCCAAACAAACCCCTTTGAATTTGATTTTTCTTATGAAGAAACTTATCAAGAGAAAATGGAGAGCATTTTAAAAGCTCCAAAGATAATTAAGGACGGATATTTTGTGCATGTTTGTAATATTTATGAGAATGGTGGTGATTTTTTAGTGGAATTGAGTTTGGGTGATTTTGACTGGCCTATGCGTTTGTTTGTCATGCTCTCTAACACAGAAAGAAAAATATTCTATCTCAATAGAACCCCCTTAAAGACTTTAGCTAATTACAAGGCTCACATTTTGCTTAAAAATATTCTAAGTTTTAAGGAAGCAATATGAGTGTGATTATTTCAGCGAGTAATTTATGTTTACAATATGAGCGGAACGAACCTGTTATCAAGCATGCTAATTTACGCATCAAACGCAAGGATTTTGTTTTTATTTCAGGGCCTAGTGGGAGTGGTAAAAGCACGCTTTTGCGTTCGTTTTATGGGGATTTGAAGCTTTCTAGTGGGGATTTAGAAGTTTGTAATATTAATATGAATAATGCTTCAAAAACGACGATTTTAGATTTACGCAAGAATATCGGCGTGGTTTTTCAAGACTATAAATTAATCCAAAATTATACGATTGAAGAAAATATTAGATTGCCTATGATTATTTGTGGCATTAAAAGAGAAGAGTCTAACATGCAATTAGAAAAACTTTTAGGGCATATTGATTTACGCCACAAGGCTAATCGCTACCCCAGAGAACTCAGTGGGGGCGAGCAACAGCGAGTGGCAATGGCTAGGGCTATGGCAAACTGCCCTGAACTCATCTTGGCTGATGAGCCTACAGGAAATTTAGACCCTTATTCTAGCGACAAAATTTGGAGCTTATTAAGGGGTATGAACACCCAGCTTAATGCCACAGTTGTGGTGGTTACACATAAATTTCCTAAAAACTTCAGTGCCTATCACAGAAAATTTTATATAGAAGATGGGGAAGTTTATGAATACTCTTAAAAAACATTTAGCCTTTATCATTCCGCTTGTAGCCTTGCTATTTGGTTTGGAGTGCGTTCTGCTTATCAATGGGGCTATCGCACAGAAAGAGAAAAAGTTGATTGAAGATTATTCAGTCGTGTTAGCCAGCACACAAAAATTAGAATTGGAATTATTACGCCAAAATTTTAGTGAAGTAGTGGCTTTGAAAGACATTGACCCTAATTATTCTTTAGAGCCCCTTAAAAAAACATTAGGCACAGATGGGCTTAAAGAATTGAAAAAGAATTTGCCCTTTTTTTATTCTCTGCAATTTTCTACCTTTCCTAGTCAAGAGCGTTTAGAAAACATTAAAGAAAAACTACTCAAAATTCCAGGCATTCAAAAGGTTGAGGTCTTTGCTAAAACTCATATGCAAGTGTATGAATTATTGAGTTTTATTAAGGTAGCGGTGTATGTGTTTGCATTAGTGGTTCTTGTCTTATCTTTGTTGCTTATGTTTAAGCAAATTCGCCTATGGATTTATCAATACCATGAGCAATTAGAAATCATGGACTTACTAGGAGCTTCGGTATCTTTTAGGAATGCGTTTTTATATAAAATGGTTTTTACAGACTCACTCATCGCTAGTTGTTTAACCCCCATACTCATGTTGTATCTCACTTCACAAAAAAGTTTTGAAAAAACTATGGATACTTTAGGTATTATAGGGGGAGCTTTTGTTTTGGATAATTTTTTATGGGGACTGCTCTTGAGTCTTGTGGTTTCGTTTGTTTCGGTTTTACTGGTAGCTTGGAGGACTAGATATGTATAAATTAGGGGTATTTTTGTTAGCCACATTACTATTAGCTAACACACCAAAAGTGAGTGATATTACTAAGGATATTCAAAATAAAGAAACTCGCTTGAAAAAAACCCATGAAGAAAAATTGCAATTAAATAGCCGTTTAAATTCTTTAGCAGAAGCTATCCATTCTAAAGAGCGCCAAAAGGTTGAAATTGAACGCCAAATTGCTACCTTAAAAAAGAGTCTTGAAAAAAATCGCCATGAGAGTTTAGCCCAAGAAAAAATCCTTACTAACTACCGCAATTCTTTAGAAAAATTACAACAGCAAAGATTGCATTTACAAGGGGGGGTTCTTGATGTGCTCTTACAAAACTTACTCTTTTCGCAAGCCTTAGAAGGGCAACATTTAGCTTCTTCTAACGATGTTATTTTGCAAGTTGCATTTGAAAAATTGCACAAAAATACCCTGTTAAAAATGTCTCAACTTAGTCAAAAGGAAAAAGAATTTAGCTTGCAAGTTTCAAAAATACAAACTAACATTCAAAAAATCTCATCTGTTATAGACACACAAAAATCTAAAGAACTAGCCTTACGCTCTTTGCAAGCACAACAAAACAAACTCATTCTTGGCATGCAAAAAGACTACTTAGCCTATAACCAACGCTTAGCCCTTTTGGATAAAGAACGCCAAAATTTAAACGCCTTATTGAAACATTTAAACATTGTTAAACAAACCAAAGAGCATGAAGAACGAGATAAATCTAGCAAACCCTCTCAAGCTTTAGAGGTTAAGCAGATTGCTAGTTCTTATCAAAACATCAACACGATTAGTTACAATGGTCCTAAGACCATCGCCCCCTTGAATGATTATGAAGTGGTGCAAAAATTTGGCCCCTATGTTGACCCCGTCTATAACCTAAAGATTTTTAGCGAGTCCATCACGCTTGTGTCAAAAACCCCTAACGCTTTAGTGCGTAATGTGCTAGACGGAAAAATTGTGTTTGCCAAAGAAATCAACATGCTTAAAAAGGTGGTTGTTATTGAGCATAAGAATGGTATCCGCACGATTTATTCTCAGCTAGATAAAATCGCCCCCACTATTAAAAGCGGCATGCGGATTCAGAAAGGCTATGTTTTAGGGCGTATTGAACAACGCCTAAGCTTTGAAGTAACCATGAAAGAAAAGCACATCAATCCCCTAGAGCTTATTGTGCGTAATTAAGGGTTTATTTCAAACTCTCTTGCCCACTCTCTTCCATATACCCTTAGAAAAGACCTTATAATAAATGCATGCACGCAAACAAGTTTCTAGCATAATCACTCCAAAAATATACGCCACTTCAAAACGATATGCTACAAGAAAATAAATCGGCATTATCCTTAAGCCCCAAAGACTGAACGCATTAATGTAGAGTGAGACTTTAGCCATACCAGCCCCCCTAAACACCCCTTCAAGCACAAAATACCCGATTAAGGGGGCTTGAGAAAGCCCTACGGCAATTAAATAGTAGCGGGCTACTTCTAGCACTTCTTCATCTTGTGAAAAAATGCTTGCAAACTCTTTAGCAAAAAACGCTAGAACAAGCCCTACAACACCCATTAAACCCATAGAGATTTTGAGAATTAAATAAGCATAGTCTGTGGCAAGCTTTGCCCTATTAGCCCCCAAATTTTGCCCCACCAAAACCATTGCAGCTATCATAAATCCAAATCCGGGCATAAACGAAAAAGTTTCAATTCTAATGCCTATTTGCATGCCAGCTAAAACCTTATCCCCATAACTAGCCACAAATTTTGCTAATAGCATTAAAGAAAACAGCGTTAATAACCGCTCAAAGCCAGCTGGCCAGCCCACCCTAAACATCGCCTTTAAAAAAGAAAAATCAAGACAGATTTTAAATTTCAAAGGATTTTTTTTAATCTGTAGCCACATTCCAAGCGCGAGTAACTCTAAGTAAGACACCACAACATTTGCTAAAGCAGAGCCACTAATCCCCATTTCTCTAAAACCAAAATCCCCAAAAATCAAGGCCTGATTTAAAAACACGCACACCATAACCATGACTAGCTTCACTATAAAAGGCGTTAGAGTGTCTAAAAAGCTTGCTAATGCTGAAACCAAAACATTTTTTAAAAAAATACCCGGCAACGCGAGAATTAAAATTTCTAAATACGCTTGCGTGAGTTCTTTGGATGGCCCTTGTAATTGCATCCATGTTAAAAAAGGCTCAACCAAAAAATAAGAGATTAAAAGCACACCCAAACACAGCAAAAACGCCCCTATAAAAATACTTGAAAAGGCGTTACTAATTTGTGTGAAATCCCTTGCCCCCACAAGCCTAGAGAGCAGAGCGTTTGTGCCAGTATATAAAATAGAATTGACACCATAAAAAAGAGTTAGAAATTGTAAGCCCACCCCTAGAGCCACAATGTGATGGTGCGATAACTTTCCCACAAAAAACGCCGAAAGTGCCACAACAAACACATCTAAAAAGGCATTCACTCCAGAAGGTAAGGCTAGAGAAAAGATTTTCTTATATTGATACAATAAACTCAGTCTAATAATAACGCTCCAAGAACCCCAAACACGATTAAAGCAAGGTTATACACCAAAAAGGTCGGCACACATGTGTCATAAATATGATTGTGCTGATTGTCTGCATTCAACCCACAAGTAGGTCCCATGGTGCTATCACTAGCAGGTGAACCTGCATCACCTAGTGCCGCCGCTGTGCCTATGAGTAAAATCGTAGCTTCTATGCCAAAACCTAATTTCGCACATAAAGGAACATAAAAAACAGCGATGATAGGAATGGTGCCAAAAGAAGTCCCTATCCCCATAGTGATAAAAAGCCCTGCTACAAGCATTAAAAAGGCTCCCAAAAGCTTTCCTTGAACTAAGCTTGTAATAGAATTGACTAGACCTTCTATCGCATGCACTTTTTGTAAAACTTCTCCAAACCCACTAGCCACCAACATCACAAAAGCGATAAACGCCATCATCTTCACGCTATCGTCCATCAAAGCATCTGTGTCTTTCCACTTAATGCCACGCCCTAGTAGCATAATGGCTAAAGCCAAAAACGCCCCTAAAGCCATAGAATCGCTCACTAACTGAATGACAAAGGCAACTGCGACACCTATAAAAGTCAAATAATCATGGTAATTTAATTTTAATTGTGAATAATCTTGCGTGTGAAGAGACTTCTCTATGTATTTTCTAGGCTTTCTATAGAGAACTAGAACCGCCAAGAATAGCCCAAAAACCATGGCTAATCCCGCAATCCACATCACTCCTGTAATTTGAGCTAGGCTAGTGTTTATACCATTTTGTTTTAATTGCTCCAAAATGGTCGTTTGAAAAATCAAGCCAAAGCCCACAGGAAGAGTTAAATAAGGGGCTTGCAAGCCAAAAGTCAAAGCACAAGCCACAGCCCTTCTGTCTAACTCTAGCCTGTTCATTAAATGGAGCAATGGCGGAATCAAAATAGGAATAAATGCAATATGCACCGGCACTAAATTTTGCGAAAAACATGCAACAAAAGCGATTAGAAAACAAAAAACCGCCCGCCTGTAATCCATCAAAGCAATGAGCTTGTTTAAAGCAATTTTAATGAGATTGCTCTTAGCAATGGCTACGGCTAATGCCCCTAAAAGAATGTAGCTTAATGCGATGTTTAAATTACCTTTCATGCCATTTATCATCACATTAAAACTTTCTGTTAGCCCAAGTCCCCCTATAAGCCCCGCTAATAAAGTCGCACTAATCATAGAAAGCATGACATTTAGCCTTAAAAGGCTAAGCACACACATACTGATGATAGCGATAAAGGCAGGGTTGCTCCACACAGAGCTATTTTCTAGCATTTCTTGCTCCTTGTTATCTAAACTAAAGCACAAAAATGATAGAGTCTTTGTGCTTTTTTAGCACAAGAAATCATGCTCATCTTACTTATCCCTTCTAGTCTGTGTAACGCTTCAATAAGTCATTATAAAAATCAATGCGTCTGTCTCTTAAAAACGGCCACATTCTCCGTACTTCTTCGGTGCGTTCTAAATCAATTTCAGCATAAAGAATTTCTTCTTTATCGCTTGCTTTAGCTAAAAACTCCCCTTGAGACCCTACAATAAAACTAGAACCAAAAAAAGTAATGCCCCCCTTAATCACACCGCTAGGGTCTAATTCTACCCCCACTCTATTGGTTGCAATCAAAGGCAAACCATTGGCAATCGCATGCCCTCTTTGAATGGTCTCCCATGCATTTTGCTGACGCTTTTTCTCTTCGTTAGTATCTTCTTCTAAAAACCCTATCGCACTAGGATAGATTAAGATTTCTGCCCCTTTTAGAGCCATAATCCTAGCCCCTTCTGGATACCACTGGTCCCAACACACCATAAGCCCTAATTTTCCTATGCTTGTAGTGATAGGTTCAAACCCTAAATCCCCTTGCGTGAAATAAAACTTTTCATAAAACCCAGGGTCATCAGGAATGTGCATCTTGCGATAAGTTCCAGCCACTGAGCCATCTTTTTCAAACACAACAGCCGTGTTATGATACAGCCCTTTAGCACGCTTTTCAAACAAGGAAGTTACAAGCACCACATTAAACTTTTGAGCCAAATCGCTAAAAAAAGCCTTGTCTTCTTCAAAATACTCGCCCAGACCAAAAAACTTAGGGTCAACATTCTGACAAAAATAACTATAGGGGTGTAATTCCTGTAGCACCACTAAATTCGTGTTAGGGTGTTTTTCTATCGCTTGTTCAAGCAAATGTTTAGTGTGCTGAATGGTTTTTTCTCTAGAGCCCAAATAGGCATGCTGAAGAATACTTGCGTATATCATTTTTTACTCTTCCTCATAATCAGAGCTATAGTCTTCATAATCATCGTCATCATAGACATTCTTATAACTTTCATACTCTTCATCTTCTTCTTCAAAGCCTTCTAGCTCTTCAAACTCTTCTAATTCTTCTTCATAATCACGCATTCTTACTTCCTTTTATCTTTAATCATATCACAGACTACTTCACTCGCTATCTGTAGCCCAAAACTCGCCGTAACTGCATTAAAACTCCCAAGCTCTATACAATGGGGAGTCTCAGGGCTAAACACAACTTTAAAGTTTCCCTTAAAATGGCGTTTTTTTAAAAAATCTCTAAACTTCCGCCCAAATTTATCGCCATGGCTTTTCCACACGCTTCCCACTTGAATGTATTTAGGATTCAAGCGTTTAGCACTTCCCATAGAACTAATAAACTTTCCATAAGCTAAGTTCTGACATTTTATCGCTAAACTGGCTTTAATGGGCAAATCATCCATACAATCTAAAACATAATCGTATGCCATGCAATCAAATGAAGCTAGAAACTCTTCATTTACACGCAAGTTTAGAGCTTCTATGCCCTTATACAAATCTTGTAACACCAATACCTTAGACTCCCCCACTCTTTCTGAGCCTATTTGGCGGTTTTGATTAGTAACATCAAACACATCTTTGTCTATAATAGTGATTTGGCTCACCCCCACACGATACAAAGCGTCTAATGCAAAGCCCCCAACACCCCCTACCCCACAAATAAGCACTCTTTGTGTGCGAATTTTTTCAAAATCCTTTTTAAACAACCACCTTGTGCGAGTGAATCTATCAATCGGTTCTAAAACAGACAACTTTTAGCCTTTAGTTAAATTAGGCTTTATTGTAGCGTAGTTTAAAAAAACCTAAGACAAAAATTTTTGAATTTTTTTGGCTTTAGCCATTTGTAGTTGCAAGGTGTCTCTCTCTTTTTTCAATAACTCAATGCTTTGGGCTATCATTTCCTTAAGGCTCAAAAGCGTGTCTAAATCTAAGTGCTGGAGTTGCTCCAAAGAAAGGCGTTCTATTAATAGAAAAGCTTGTTGAGAGTCTTGCTTTAAAAGGGCGATTTTAAAAGAATCTAATAAGATTTCAGGCTCAAGCGAGTTCATCAGAATGGATTTCTCTCCATGCTTCTAATAACCCCTTGGCCACATTTAACACCAAATCAATCTTACTTGCATCATTTTCAACATTTGCTTGAGTCAAAACCTTAATTTGATGGGTGTATAACCCTGTAAGATACACCGCAACTTCCCCACCCCTTTCATAATCTAAGATATTCAACAACTCCGTGAAAATATCTGTAACTTTGTTAATATAATAAATTTTCTTTTCAATATCTTCGCTCTCAATGTAGCGTTTCGCTTGTGAAGCAAATTTCAAAATCCCTTCATAAAGCATTTCAATGAGTTTCGCCGGAGACTCCACACTCACTCTATTGTGCTGGTAAGCTTGGTAAGCATTAGCATATCGCATGATATTTGTCCTTTATCCTTTAAAATTTTAATTTTTCTTTAATTCTCTCTTAACTCTGCCTTTAATTCTTTTTGGCAGCCGCTTGGTCAATCATCATTTGCACAGAATTGAATTTTTGATTCGCCTTAGAAATTTGGCTGTCATAAGCTGCAAAACGCTCCGCCATGATGTCATAACGAGTTTTTAAAAGCTCTTGAGCGTTTTCTTTGTCTTTAGCTAAGCTTTTAGCATCTCTATCTAAGGAATCTTCATAAATCTTCAATTTAGCATTCCCCCCATCTATGAGATTAGCCACCACTTGATTAAACTTGGAAAAAATGCCTTCTTGATGGACTTCTCTACCCCCCATATCCTTACTATCACTCCCATAGAAAAAATCTTGAGTCGCTTTAGGGTCAGAGTTTAAAGCACTCGCTAATTTGGCTTCATCTAAATTCATTGTGCCTTTATCGTCTAAACTAAGCCCATACTTCATCAAGCTTTCCACCCCACTATCAGTATGCACACTATAAGAAAACACATTATTAAGCGATGAGCGAATCGTACGAATATCGCCCACACCATTAAAAATCCCAGCGATTTTTGTATCAGGGTCATAACGAGTGTCTTCATCTAGCTTAGGAATAAGCTCATTATAGGCTTTTACAAACTCAGTAATGCTGTCTATTATGGCTTGATTATCCCTACTCACGCTAATAATGGCAGGTTTATTAGGCTCTGTGGTTTGTTGCAAGGTGATATTAACCCCACTAATCACATCATTAACCTCATTAGTAGGGCGTGTGATACTCACACCATTATAAGTAAATTCTGAATCACTCGCTCTTTGTAAAATTTTCGATATAAAAAGCTTGTCCTGTGAAGCTTCATAAGTTTGTGTAATGCCAGCACTCAAACCTAAATCTTTCAAATGAGTTTTGCCTAAGATATCATTGCCCTTGATAGTTAGCACCCCACTTGCAGCATTAATCACAAGCTTACCTTCTGAATCTTTAAAAGCACTCAAGCCTTCCTTAGAATTAATGGCTTGAATAATAGCGTCTGTATTTTGCTCGCTAGTGTTATCTTCACTCGTTAGAGTGGCTAAATCTAGTGCTTGGTCATTCAAGCTAATAACACCTTCTAGCTTGCCCTCTTTTATCGTGCGTGTGCCTTTAAGCAAGTCATTTTCTTGGGTTTTAGTTTGTAAAAACCCTAGCTCTTTAGCCTTGCTCCCTTTAATCTCAATCACTCCCCCACGCCTATCATTAATCATTAAAGAATCCCCACCATGAAGAATATCTACAGAAATATCCCCATTAGCGATTAAATCTTTAAAATTAGGGTCATTTTGCAAAGCAAGTTGTAAAGCCTTTTGAATCGCAACATTCTTTTGCTTAATAGAAGAGCTTTCAGGAATTTCTAGCACAATAGGAACTTCATGCATTTTTCCATCAGCACCTTTCACATTCAAACTCACATCACTTTTTCCAGCTTCATCAACCCCCAAAGAAAGGGCATTTGTGTTATTGAGTGTTGATTGAATATGCGAGCCAAAATAGACACGATTATCTTCGCCGGTATTTTTGGTGTTTAACATGAGCTGGTAAGGATTATTCCCGCCTGTTTTCATCACAATACCCATCACTGCACCATTTGTAGCGTCTGTAATACTTTGAGCCACATCACCCAAAGTCATCCCTGCCTTAATATCAATAGCGTAATCCTTGTTTTGCGTATAGAACTTGAGCGTGGTATCTACTTGGCTAAAGACATCATCTCTTGAAGAAAACTTCGCCCCTAATTCATTAATATCACCCTGTGCTAAATTTTGCACATCTATTTTAATATCCTGGATAGGCACGCCAGCACCCACGCTCGCACTCAACGCACCTCCTGTAACATTGCTTTTCCTACCGATATAGGTGGAGTAGTCCGAAAGCGTTTTGATAGGGCTTTTAAGAGCTGAAAGAAGCGTTTTAATCTCTACAAGGGCTTTTTGCTTTTCAACATTTTGCTCCATTTTCTTATCTAATGGTGCGATTAAAGTTTTTTCATCGGCACTCTTAAGCTTATCAATCACATCGTAATTCAAAACCTTACTGCCAAGCCCTAACGAGCTTAATGAACCTATTGCCATACCATCACCTTTAAACTTTCAAAATTTTGACTAGCCCTTCTTGTCAAAAATAATCCCTATCACATCACGCATTCTTTGCATAAGCTCCACGGCTTCTTTAGAAGGAATCTCTCTTAGCACCTTGCCTCCATTAGCGTCTTTAACTGAAACCACCAAGCCCTTAATCTCATCGTTGTAGCTAAAATCAATATCCGTTCCAATACGCTTCATCTCTTCATTCAAACGCTCACTCAATAACTCCAGCTTAGGCTTGTATTGCTCAGGTTCTATAGCCATTTTAGACTCATCTAAAGCACTCGCACGATTGACTTGACCCACATGCGTTGTTTGAATTCTCGCCTGAGAGACACCAGAAACCCCGCGAACATCTCCTTGAATTTCACTTATCATTGTATAAGAACCTCCAAATCTCTTAATACTCACAAATTATTTAAATTTTGTTTTATAGTATAAATATTCTACGCTAAATATCGGCAAAAGATTATTTTTTTGTTAAGCAAAACTAAAACACACCACGACTCAAGGAAGGATTTACCCCCCCCTTGTGCGTTTATTTTTGGCATTGATTATTGATTATGACAGAGCAATAACACTTATTGTCTAAGCGTAGCCGTAGTCTTAAAACGATTTTCTCGCACCACTTGCACGCCTACTTCGCCCACATACTGAGTATTCTCTTCTATCTTTTTGGCAATTTTCCTAGCGATAATAGGAACTTGATTATCCCTGACCTGACTGGATTTTACAATCACTCTTAATTCTCGCCCACTCTCCATTGCATACGCCTTTTCAACCCCCTCAAACTCTAGGGCAATTTCTTCTAAAATTTGCATGCGTTTAGCGTATTCTTCATCGCTCTTTCTTCTTGCACCAGGGCGTCCTGCAGAAAGAGCGTCTGCAGCACACACACTCGCACACTCTATGCTCATTATCTCTTCATGCCCATGGTGAGCATAAATCGCATTAATCACTACAGGGTCTTCTTTATTACGCTTACACACCTCAACCCCCAAACTCACATGGTCTCTCCCAAGCTCTTGTGTGAGCGCCTTACCTATATCATGCAAAATACCTGCCCGTCTAGCAAGTTTTTTATCCCCCCCTAGCTGCTCTGCAATCAACCCTGCCAGAAAGGCGACTTCTTTAGAATGCTGTAAGGCATTTTGCCCAAAGCTAGAGCGATAACGCATTTTGCCTAGTAAGATTTTAAGCTCATCCTCCATAGCTCCAAGCTCTAGTTCTAACACCACACCATGCCCTTCAGAAAGCAAGTTTTTCTCCATGTTGTGCGAAACTCTTTCATACACTTCTTCAATGCGATGGGGCTGGATACGCCCATCTTCTACTAAAATCTTAAGCGTCTCACTCGCCACTTCACGCCGATAAATATTAAAGCTAGAAAGATATACTTCGCTATAATCTTCGCTAAATTCTATATCCACCCCACTAATCTTTTTAAAAGTCTCAATATTTTTCCCATCTTTTCCTATCACACGACCGATATATTCTGTGCAAGGCAAGACAATGCGACTAATCAAATTCTCTGTAGCATAATTACCAGCAAAGCGAGCTGTTGCTTCTGCTAAAATCTCATACGATTTTTTCTTGCTCTCTTCTTTGGCTTCCTTTTCATAACGCCTAATCAAAGCGCTTTTTTGTGCCTCTAGCTCTTCTTCTAGTTGCTCTAATACCATGTCTTTGACTTCATCTTTGGTATAAGCCATATAATTTAACATCACATCTAACGCTTTTGCTTGAGTCTCTTTACAAGCCCTAACTTGCTCTTTAGTTTTTTCTTTTTCTTTTTCTAAAAGTTTTCGCTCTTTTTCAAGCTCTTTCTTTTCTTTTTCTAAATAGCGTCTCTCATCTCTTGCAAATTCTTTGTATTGCGCTTCCACATGCCTTAAATGAGCTTCTTTCTTGTCAAAATTAGTTTTGAGCTGAAGATTTTTATTTTCATATTGTTGCTTCAATTGAAATTCTAGGTTTTTCATACGCATTTCTTCAGCTTCCACAAAAGATTTGGCTTGAAATTCCATTAATTTAGCCTTAGCTGATGCACTCTTTAAAAGGGCTTGCCCTTTAGCATGATAAATCCTTTTCATCACATAATACACGACTAAGGCGCTGATTAAACATGCAACAACGACTTCTAATGAAACATAAATTAATCCGCTGTGACCCATAATGTTCCTTTTTGCAATTCTTCATAACGATACGAGCATTCACATAAAGATTCGCTTCAATATCATAGGCGTTTGTAAGAACGCCATCAGCCATCGCTAATTCCCTACTCACAAACACCACCAAAGGGCGTTTTCGTTGCTTTTTGAGTAGTTCTGGCAAGCTTCTATCATACATACCCAGTCCAAAACCCACACGCCTAAAGCTTTTGTCCATTCCTAGAATAGGCACAACCACACAATCTAACTCTTGCTTATACAAATAAGAGAGTCTTGGCTCATCAAACAATCCCAAACGCCTTAAGGGCAACCTAAAAGGTGCAATACTAAAACGCTCTTTGGAAATGTTAGCACCCTTTTTTAAGCTTTGGGGCAACCACACACGCTTACGCCTTTGTCTTAACCTAATAATCAAGGGCAATATATCAAGCTCATGCTCTAAAGGGCTATACAACAAAATATTTTTATAACTCTTAAGTTTTAGAAACAAAAGCCTACAAGCTAGTTTGTCTCTAGTTGCTCTAGCCTTTTTCAAGCGTTCTTTACAAAAATCTCTAAAAATCGCTTTAATGGTTATATTCCTTAGATTTTAAACTTAGATTATAATACAATTTTAAGTTCTTAGTTACAATTTTATATTAAGGATACATCTATAATGAGAATTAAGGTTCTTTTTTTGCGTTTTGTCATGTTCATTTCTGTAATTGTGCTGGGGTTTAGTGCTTGCGAAAATTCTAAAAAAGACACTACAAGCACTAAACAAGATACCTTTTTTGAAAAAACTTACACAGCTACGGATTTAAACGACCAAGAATACACCATTACAGGAGATTTACAAGCCCTAAAAATAAGCCCTAATCCTAGCACCCCCACCTTGCTTATTTTGAGCGATTTAAATGATTCGCTCAAAGATTATATCCCAGCCTTTAACCTTCTAAAAAAAACTTTTAAAGAGCGTTTAAGACTGATTGTTTTACTCAACAAACCCTACTTAGCAACTGAAATCAAAGACTTTATCTCACATTCTCAAGCCAATTTCATCGTTTTAAACCCTAAAGACACAGCCCTTTTTAGAGAGTTAAACACAAAAAATAACCATTTACAAACTTCTTTTAACATGCTCTTATACAGCAAGCATAAACTAATTCATATCTATCAGGGCGTTGTGCCAGCAGAAATGCTTCAATTTGATATTTCCAACTTAAAGGACTAGAATTTAATGTTTCATTTTTTCAAAAAAATTGCCAACAAAATTAAGGGTGAAGAGAATAAGTCCGCAAAAAAAAGGCGTGAAAGTATTCTCAAAGATGAGCTAGAAGAAGTTCTTATTAGCTTTGACATTCAATACGACTTAATAGAGAGCTTATTAAAACATCTAAGCGACTCAATTACGCCTAGGCAATTAGAAGTCGCCCTACTACGCTTTGTGCGTGGGGAAAGCTACTATGATAAAACCCGCCTTCAAACTATTAGCACAAAACCCTTAGTGCATCTCATTGTAGGGGTTAATGGTGCGGGCAAAACCACTAGCATCGCTAAATTAGCCAAGCTCTCTTTAAAACAACATAAAAAAGTGCTTTTAGGGGCGGGCGATACTTTCAGAGCTGCTGCCGTCAAACAGCTCCAATTATGGGGCGAAAGGCTCAATATTCAAGTCATTAGTGCTAAAGAAGGAAGCGACCCAAGCTCTCTAGCCTATAACACCATAGAAAGTGCGATAGCTAAAAACATTGATGAAGTCTTTATAGACACCGCTGGAAGATTACACAACCAAACCAATCTCAAAAACGAGCTTTCTAAAATCGCGCGCACTTGTTCTAAAGTCTTAAAAGACGCTCCTTTTTACAAATTTCTCATTTTAGATGGCACACAAGGAAGTTCAGGACTCACTCAAGCTAAGATTTTTCATGAAACTCTAGCCTTAGATGGCGTGATTATGACTAAGCTTGATGGCACTTCTAAAGGCGGAGCGATTTTAAGCGTGCTGTATGAGTTGAAATTACCTATCCTTTATTTAGGCATGGGCGAAAAAGAAGATGATTTAATCCCCTTTGATGAAGAACGCTTTATAGAAGACTTAGTTGATGCAGTGTTTATGGAGTCATAAATTGGCTTGAATAATATTTGTGGGGTGTTAGAATCAGATTTTATGCATCCATTTTTAATCGCTCTAGTCGTGCTTGGTTTTTAATATGAATCCAAATTGCATGCTATCCATTCAAACAAATATAGAAAATTGATTTCTGTTTGTTTGCTTACTACATCTTGGTTGTTAAGTGAGTATGGATAATGTTTGTTATTGAGCTTATGGCTTACGATATAAAGCTTACCCTTAAAAGCTATCGCTAATTCTCTATTTTTATTTTTTAATGAATACTTTTGCTGGTCTTCATCACTAAACAAATCTTCAATTTGTTTGAAATTTTCATTGCATTGTGAGAGTTGTAAAATTTTGACAGGATACCCTAACTCTTTATTAGCTTGTTTAAATAGTTCACTATTGGGCGGTTGTTTATTGCTGTCATCATCTATCAAACAAATGGGGTTATTATCTAATTCGCAAAGTTTTTTAATGGTTTCTTTCATTTCTCTTAGCCTATCTTCGTCTTCGCCCTTAATCTCTCGTTTAAGCCCTGAAATCGGCAAGAAAGTAATGTTTCTTAGCTTTTCTTTAAACTTGCTAGGTTCGGTATTTGTTAATTCTTTTTCAAGCTCATTATCATCAAGTTTATTAAAATATATTTTAAAAGCAGTGAGATAGCAATAATCTGTAATCCCTTCCGCAAAGATAATTTGATGTTTTCTGGGGTTATGAAAAACATGTTGACCTACCCCCAAAGAGCGTTTGATTTTATCTAGGGCATCGGAGTTTCTACCAATAATATCCTTGTCAACATCTTTTTCTTTTGGCTTTTTTTCTAAGGAATAGTTAAATTCATTATAAATTACTGAGCCGTTTTTTTGCTTTTCTACAATTCTTATTTCATCTAAATGGTTAGTATCCACTAAAAAGGGGTCATGAGTAGCTAGAACAAAGGTAACCCCATGCCTATAGGCATAATCTTTTAAAAATTCCCTAAATTCTTGTCTAGCCGGCACGCTTAGATGAGTGGCTGGTTCGTCTATGACATAGATATTGTTATTATTAAAACTATGTCTTGCCTTCACATTATAGAGAAAACCAAACATAAAATTAAACGCCCATTTAAAACCCATGCTTTGTTGTTCTAAGATAATAGGTTCTTTCTCTTTTGATTTTCTGCAGTCATAAATTTCAAATTTAATTTCATATACATTGCACTGTCCTAAATTATCATTTCCGGAAAGCTCAGGATTATATTGAACACAAATTTTCAATTTGTAATTATCTTGGTTGTCATCTTGAGCAATTGCTAAAAGCTTATTAAAATCTTTTGTGATTAAAGAGTCAATTTGCAATTGCATGTTATATTCCAAAATTTCTGCAAAACTTCCCTCAACAAAAAAGACACTTTCATCTTCATTGTTTTTAAAAGATTGAATCCATAATTTATCATTTCTATACACACTCTCTACTTGAATTGAAAAAGGATTTTCTGATTGCTTAATCTCTTTCAATAATTCTTTTTTTATTTCTTGTTTAAAATATTTTTTAGGAATATTAAATATTTTTTTAAAATTATGATAAATTTCTAAATCACCATTTTTATTATTAAATTTTATCTGTAATTCTTGTCTATTTTTTAAGAATTCTTGATTTAAATCTAAAATCTGCCAAATCCCATAAGGACTAAGGTCTATTTTCCTAAATAGTGAATTTTGAAAAAACCAATCTTCTTGTTGCAAGTTGTAACTAGAAATAATACTTTTGGTAACACTATTGATATTGAATATAACTCCAAGGTTACTATCTGTAATTTTTTGGTCTACATATGCTTTCACATCTGGAACAAGTTTATTGGGTAAATCATTACTTAAAGGAAAGTTTATTTTGTTTCTTAAACCTCTAAACGCTGTATAGGGGTTGCACTCCCTACAATATTCTATGACTTCTAAAACACTCTTGCTTTGCTTGATTTCTTCCTTGCTTGTCTCAAACCTGTCCTTAATTTCATTAAAACTTTTAGGAAACAAATTAGCGTTACTTTTACTATCTAAAACTTTTATTGTCTCCCATAGAGATTCTTTTGCTGGTTCAAACATTCTGCTATACATTCTAATTTCTGAATTTAGTAACAAATCTATTTTATTCAAATAAGTCTGACACATCACATATTTTATATCTATATTGTCATTATTGGTAGTATGGCTTGCGATATATTTTTTGCAAATTTGATAGATATTGCTTATCAAAGCATCCATCTCAAATTCCGGTTTTTTTTGGTTATTACAATAATTTTCAATTTCTTGTATCAACAACTCTTTTTGTTATTCAAAAGTCTCTCTAGTTTCATCAAGTTTTATTAAAGAATTTTTGATATTCTTTTTACGACTAATCAGATTTGATTGGAACTCCTTAAATTGTTCCTTAAATGTTTCATTGATAGGGTATTGATTTTCTATTGCTTGTTTAATTCCATCAATAAGTTTTTCACACTTTTCTTTTTGATAATCATCTTTTAATTCTAAAACTTTGCTCTCAAATATTTTGTCAAAATTATTCCCAAATACTTCAATATTTAAAGTTTTAATAATATCCTTGAGTTCTTTTTTGATTTCATTGGGGTGCTTTTTTGAATTATCAAATATTTTTTGCAATTTCACACTTATTTCTTGCAACTTATTTTGTTTGGATTCTTGAAGTAGATAAAACTTACTTGCATCATACTTTCTATTAGGAGTATTACACTCTATAATTTCATCTATACTCAAACAAAACTTCTCAATAAAACTCTCACTGCCACTTAAATTTTTAACCAGTTCTTTGAAAAGTAAATTCTTGGTTTCTCTAGCATATGTGGTAACAAACTCACTTAATTTTAATTTTTCTTTGTAAAAATCTATAAATGGTTCTAGCTGGCCGTAAGAAACAATAAGGTCTATAAAATTTTTAATAAAAGCACAAATCCTTAAATAATCACTATCGTTAGTATGAATAAGATCATTAGCAAAAGGGTATTGCATCCCTAAGGCTTTTATATGCTTTTCAAAAGGATAACTGATGAGTTCTTTTGACAACTCCTTTGACTCCCAATCATTTTCCTTAAGCTGAATTTTCAAATCCACACGAGAAAAATCTGTAATTTTGTTATCAACACTTGTTTCTTCTTCTAGGCTTAAAATAGTGTCTTTGAGTGTATAGGGTTTGAAATAGTCTTTTTCACTACAAAGTTTAATATCTGCATCATTAAAGGTTTTCAAAGCTTCCAAAACCCTGCTCTTGCCCACATTATTTTCCCCCACTAAAATCACTAGTCCGCCTTGCTTATCGCCACTAAAATGTGCGTTTAAGAGTAGTTTGGTAGGCGAGTCTTCGCCTAAAGGTTCAAAATTACAAAGTTGTAAAAACCGCGTTTTTAATTCCATTTCATGCCCTATACTTTTAACGCCCCTTATCCCCCCGTATAATAAAACGCCCTTGCAGAAGTTTCGCTATTTTCATCATTCCACATGTTTTTTTCGGGTTTATTGATTACGGATTGTTTTAAAAGCTTTTTCATGCCTATTCTATCCCTATTTTTAATCGCATCTCTAACATCTACGGCGTCTTGGTAATATAGGCATGGACAAATCTTGCCATCAGAAGCCAAGCGGATACGATTACAAGATTTGCAAAAATCATCGTTATGCGGAGCGATAATGCCAAATTGATAGCCATTTTCTAGTGTATAGATTTTAGAAGGCCCCATGGGGTTTTTTTCCATACCAACAATTTTGTATTTTTGACCAATCAAATCTAAAATTTCTTGCTCTTTCAAGCCTTTAACAAAGCTTTTAGCATGCGAATTTTCCATAAATTCAATGTAGCGGATTTGTATATTTCTATTCTTTGCATACTCTAAAAGCTCTAAAATTTCATCATCATTAACGCCTTTCATAGCCACGGCGTTGAGCTTGAGTTTCAAGCCTACTCTCAAGGACTCTTCAATGCCTTCTAACACATTTTTAAGAGCGTCTTTTTTAGAGATTTTAATAATCCTATCGCTTTTTAAAGAATCTAGCGAGATATTCACTCGTGATAACCCGGCATTTTTCAAATCCTTAGCCATTTTTTTGAGTAAAAAGCCATTAGTCGTCAAAACTAATGCCACTTCCTTGTTATAGGCATGCAATTTAGCGATAAATTCATCTAAGCCCTTGCGTAATAGTGGCTCTCCACCGGTAATTCTGATTTTTCTAATGCCTTCATCAATCGCAATTTTAAGAAATTCTAAAACATTATCTAAAGGCAATAATTCTTCATCATCAAAAAAATCTAATGGTGTATCTGGCATGCAGTATTGACACCTAAAATTACATTGCTTGGTTACAGACACTCTAATATAGTCAATAACTCTATCAAAACTATCTATTAGCATTCACTCCCTTTATCCCCCTATTCAATTCTCATATTTAAGCTTTTAGTGTAACATAATAAACAACAACTTAATCAAGCTTTAAAAATGGATAAACTATTTGAAACTACCTTTTATCAATCATATTCCTTGTGTCCTACTTGCTGGGGGAAAAAGCTCTCGTTTTGTTGTGAATAACACCCAAACAAACAAGGCTCTTATGCCCTTTGAGTCTTGTTCTAGCCTTTTAGAATACCAATACACACGCCTTTTAACGCATTTTAAAAAAGTGTTTATTAGCGTTAAAAAGCCTTTTAAGCTAAATGCCCCCTATCTTTTAGAAACAGAGAGCGAAATTGTTTCGCCCCTTTTTGGTCTTTATAACGCTTTTTTAACATTGCAAACCCCTTATATTTTTTTCATCACTATAGACGCACCCTTAGTGTCCTTTGAGAGTATTAAGACTCTTTGTGAAGTGCAAAACTTTAGCGTGGTATATGCTAAAAGCCCCACTAAAGAGCATTATCTAATTTCTTTGTGGCATAAAAATGTTCTTGATACTCTTACTAATGCTATTAAAACCCAAAACTATCGCCTTAGCACCCTTATAAAGAATACCCATTCAATCGCTATAGATTTTGATAACGAAGAAGAATTTCTAAATCTCAACACCCTAAAAGACTATGAATTAGCCTTAAAAATCCTAAAAGAGAGAAAGCATGGCTGAAGAAGAAAAAACCGAACTCCCAAGTGCGAAAAAAATCCAAAAAGCCAGAGAAGAAGGCAATGTGCCTAAAAGCATGGAAGTGGTGGGATTTTTAGGGTTATTGGTGGGGCTATTAAGCATTTTTATCTTTTTTATGTGGTGGGTAGATGGCTTTGGCGAGATGTATCGTAATATGCTTAAAGATTTTTCTTTAGATTTTAGCAAAGAAGATGCTTACAAGCTTTTTTATCAGATTGCTAAAGACGCTTTTTTATTGCTCTTACCTATTTTAATTATCTTAGTCATTGTGGCGTTTTTATCTAATGTCTTGCAATTTGGCTTGCTCTTTGCCCCTAAAACCATTCAGCCCAAATTTTCAAAAATCAACCCCATTAATGGCGTTAAAAACCTTTTTTCTTTAAAAAAACTCATTGATGGAGCTATGATTACTCTAAAAGTTTTTTTAGCTTTTTTTCTAGGATTTTTTATCTTTTCTTTATTCTTAGGGGAATTAAACCATACAGCCCTTTTGAATTTAAACAGCCAATTATTATGGTTTAGAAACAAGGCGTTATTACTCATTTTTTCGCTTTTATTTTTGTTTTTTGTTATGGCTTTTATTGATTTGATTTTGAAACGCCGTCAATACACACAATCCTTAAAAATGACTAAACAAGAAGTCAAAGACGAATACAAACAACAAGAAGGAAACCCTGAAATCAAAGCCAAAATCCGCCAAATGATGATGAAAAATGCTGCTAATAAAATGATGCAAGAAATTCCTAAAGCTAATGTGGTTGTAACCAACCCCACCCATTATGCCATCGCTCTAAAATTTGATGAAGAACACCCCGTGCCTGTAGTGGTGGCTAAGGGAACTGACCACTTAGCCATTAGGATTAAAGGCATTGCTAGAGAATATGGCATAGAAATTATAGAAAATAAAAAACTCGCTAGAGAGCTTTATAGAGATGTGAAATTAAATACCGCCATTCCTGAAGCATTGTTTGAAGCGGTAGCGATTGTCTTTGCCCAAGTAGCTAAACTAGAACAAGAACGCAAAAAACAAAGGATTTTTAAATCCTTTTAAAAGCACAAATATTTTTCTTATAAATTTTTTTACTAAAAAGAGAGAGCAAGCTCGCCTTTTTAGCCCCTCTCCTAATCAAAACTAAACTAGAGCTTGAAATTCTCCATTAAGTTAAAGTTCATATAGCGATAAACCCTATCTTTTTGATTCTCTAGTTTTTCATTCACTAAATTAGCGTATTCTTCTTTAGTGGGGATTTTTCCTAATAAGGCACACACAGCCCCAAGCTCCGCACTACCTAAATACACTCTAGCGCCCTTACCCATACGATTATCAAAGTTTCGTGTAGAAGTAGAAAAGACCACCGCATTATCTCTTACTCTTGCTTGATTACCCATACACAAGCTACAGCCCGGAACTTCAGTCCTTGCTCCTGCAGCGCCAAAAATTGCATAATAGCCCTCTTTAATCAACTCTTTTTCGTCCATTTTAGTCGGTGGCACTACCCAAAGGCGTGCTTGACTAGCAGGAGCGTTTTTAACAATTTCGCCAAAGGCTCTAAAATGCCCAATATTAGTCATACAAGAGCCAATAAACACTTCATCAATGTTATGCGGTCTTTTACCGGTTGTGTCAGCTAAAATTTCACTTAAAGTAGCTACATCATCAGGGTCATTAGGACAAGCTAAAATAGGCTCTGTAATTTCAGCCATATCAATCTCAATGATAGCAGCATATTTTGCATCATCATCTGGCTCTAACAACACCGGATTAGCTATCCAAGCTTGCATAGCTTCCTTACGCTTTCTTAAAGTCTCCTTATCTTCATAATCGCTTGCTATCATTTCTTCAATAAGCTTGATATTAGATTGCAAATACTCAATCATAGGCTCTTTATTCAAACGCACCACACAAGCTGCAGCACTTCTTTCTGCACTCGCATCGCTTAATTCAAAAGCTTGCTCCATTTTAATGTCTGGCAAACCTTCAATCTCTAAGATACGCCCATTAAAGATATTGATTTTACCCTTTTTCTCAACCGTGAGTAACCCTTGTTTAATCGCATAGTAAGGAATCGCATTAACCAAGTCTCTTAGGGTAATTTCAGGTCTTCTCTCACCCTTAAAACGCACCAAAACCGATTCTGGCATATTTAATGGCATCGTGCCTGTAACAGCCGCAAAAGCGACTAGACCACTCCCTGCAGGAAAACTAATGCCTAAAGGAAAACGCGTGTGGCTATCCCCCCCTGTGCCTAAAGTATCGGGTAATCCCATGCGGTTCAGCCATGTGTGAATCACGCCATCGCCCGGATGCAATGCCACACCACCCCTTTCAGTGATAAAGCTAGGTAAAGTCGCATGCAAACTCACATCGCTAGGCTTTGGATAAGCAGCGGTATGACAAAAACTCTGTAATACAAAAGGAGCGTCAAACTTCAAACTCGCTAGTTCTTTAATCTCATCTCTTGTCATTGCCCCTGTAGTGTCTTGACTACCCACAGTAGTAACCTTTGGCTCACAATAGGTGCCGGGCAATACCCCCTCTACCCCACAAGCACGACCCACAATTTTTTGTGCTAAGGTGTAGCCTTTAGCATTACTTTTTGGAGTAGCTGGCTTTTTAAACACCTCTGATTCATCTAGTCCCAAGAATTTGCGCGCTTTATTGGTCAAACCCCTACCGATAATTAAAGGAATGCGTCCTCCAGCTCTCACTTCATCTAACAAAGTTTCAGGCTCTAATTTAAAGGTGCTAACTACCTTATCATCAAGCGTGATTTCGCCCTTATAAGGATAGATTTTGATAATGTCGCCTTCTTTCATTTCTTTGACATCAGCAATAATGGGTAACGCCCCACTATCTTCACAAGTCGCAAAGAAAATCGGAGCGATTACGCCCCCAATCACAAACCCCCCACTCTTTTTATTAGGCACAAAAGGAATATCCTTTCCAAAATGCCACATGATAGAATTAGTCGCACTTTTTCTAGAGCTTCCTGTGCCAACCACATCGCCCACATACGCCACAGGAACGCCCTTAGTCTTAATCGCTTCTATACGCTTTTGATAATTCTCAATCCTATTTTTTAACATCGCTTTTGCATGCAAAGGAATATCACTTCGTGTGAAAGCATCACTAGCGGGGCTTAAATCATCTGTATTAGTTTCACCATCAATTTTAAACACGCACGCCTCAATACATTCACTCAAAGGCTCTTTATTCAAAAACCACTCCGCATTCGCCCAGGACTCTAGCACTTCTTTAGCTAGAGCATTAGTCTTACTCAATTCAGCGATTTTATCAAACGCTCCATAAACTAAAAGTGTGGATTTTAAAGCTTTTGCACTTTCTTTAGCAATATTTTCATCTGAACTTTCTAAGCCTACAATTAAAGGCTCTACATTGTAGCCCCCAAGCATTGTGCCTAAAAGAGTGGTTGCTTCTAGGGCACTAATATGCGAACATTCTAATTTTTTTTGAGATAATTTAGCTAAAAATTCCGCCTTAACTTTCGCTCCTTCATCTACACCTGGGCTTACTCTGTGAATGAGCAATTCTTTAGCAAAAACTGCATTCTCTGTATCATCGGACATCAAAAGTTCAACAACTTTTTCTACCTGCTTCGCATTCAAAGGTAATGGGGGAATACCTTCTTCTTCTCTTTCTAAAACGCACTTTTTATAGTTCTCTAAAAAATCTTTCATATTCTCTCCTGAATTTCATATCCATCAATTATATTATCATAACCAGCCCATGATAACAAAACTATTTCTAATTTTAGTTATGCCATTAAGTTACTTTAGCTACTATAAGAGATAAAAAAGGAAATTTGGTGCGTTTTGGCAAAATTGATTATTTAAACATGCTCCCTTTTGATGTGTTTATCAAATCCTATCCTACCCCTTGTTTTTTCAAACAATTTTTACGGCTTAAAAAAACCTACCCTTCTAAACTCAATACAAGCTTGTTGTTTAGGCGTATTGATGCAGGCTTTATTTCTTCTATTGCTGGCTTTAAATTCGCTCTCAATTCTTGTTCTCTAGGCATAGTCGCTCACAAGGAAGTTTTAAGTGTGCTACTCTTAGCTAAAGAAAATGCCTTTGACAAAGAGTCCGCATCTTCAAACGCCTTAGCTAAAGTGCTAGGATTAAAAGGCGAAGTGCTTATTGGCGATAAAGCGTTGCAATTTTATTATCAAAACAAACACCAAGATAATGCTTTCATAGATTTAGCGTCTAAGTGGTATGAAAAAAAACGCTTGCCTTTTGTTTTTGGGCGTTTGTGCTATCATAAAAACAAAGATTTTTACAAGCGATTATCTTTAGCTTTCAAACACAAAAAAGTTAAAATCCCTCACTATCTTCTTAATGAAGCGAGCCTAAAAACCAAGCTAAAACGCCAAGAAATTCTAAATTATTTAAAAAAAATTTACTATTCTTTAGGCAAGAAAGAGCAACTAAGCCTAAGAACATTCTATCGTGAATTATTGTTCAAACGCATTCAAAAACCCAAGCGTTTTTAACATGCTCTAAAGAATTTTAATCAACCCCCTCCCCTAAAACCCATATAAATACCCTACATAATAAACAAACTCTCTTTTATAATTCACTTTAAGATTAGCTGTGTCAATATATCTTTGACTAAGCATAGGAATCTTAACGCCTAATTCAATATCATGGTGTCTAGCAATATTAGTTCTTAATCCAAAATCAAAGAGAAATTGAAAATGGGTAGCTTTAATTTTATCTTTCATACTACTAGAATAAGTTCTAGTAGATAACCATGAATTACCAGCAATTTGAAACCCACCAAAGATTCCATAACTAGCTAGTTTGTTTTCAAAAACATTCACTAGAATATCTAAGCCCACTCCATAACTGAGCATGTTCATATTTTCTTTATGCATATTTCTTTGATTTAAGATACCATAGTTATAATCTAAGAAAGCATAGTATCTTAAGCCAAATTGTCCGTATTTCTTTTTACTCTTTTTATCTCCTTTAATATAGTAGTTAAACATTTGTTTATAGCCACCCTTGATTCCAAAGCCTAGCATATAACCTTGTTGTTTGCTTTCTATAACTTTATCATTATTAGTGAATGTAGTTGTAGGAGAGCTTAAATAATTCATTTGATTAAACATGTTTGCTAAGGTGCTTAGACTAGCTAAGGCTATGGGTTTAGAAGATTGTAAAGTATTATAGGTAGCTTGGTGTTGTTGAGAGAGAGTGGGTAGAGCTAAGAAGTGAGTCCAACTATTAAAGGTATTTTGACTGACTTGGTCTTTTGTGGGTAAAGTTTTGTTGATGTTAGAAAGGATTTGCTTGATTTGGTTTTTATCGGGGTAGCTCCCCTTTCCTGCTTCATAGTATTTATTTTCTTTCCACATTGTATTGTAGAAATTACCAAAGCTTTGAATGGCTTTGCCTATTTCTTTAGGATTATGAGAGTTAAGAGCGTTAGCCATGTTGCCTACATTGTCCCACCAAGACATAATATTATTATAAAGGTCTTTGATACTCATCTTTGTTGGGTATGTTTCCACCGTATTTCCATTAGCACCTCCCCAATATTCTCCCCTTACAATCACACCACTTGGTTCTTCCATTCCCTTTTTATTTTTGGTTATGTTAAATGAAATATCAGCTGAAATAGGATTATGCATCAAATTAAATGAGCCATTATTTATCCAAGCACTAAATTGTATACTTGTATTTTTGGAAGTTTGTGTGTCATAGAGTGAAATATCGGTTAAAAATTTATCAATAATACTAAGAGCTTGTTGCTTATCGTTTTCTTTTATGGAGTCGTTTGAAAAATTTAAAGTGCTGATTTGTTTTTTTAACTCTGTCATTAGGGGCTGATACACACTTGCATTTCCTGTGGAACTATTAGCAAAAAATTTATTTCCTAATGTGCCAAGTGTATTATAAGTCGTTATAAGGCTAGGGTCTATCGCTTTAATCAAGGTTCTTAGTCTTGCGGGCTGTGTGCTATCATTAAAACAAGATATTTTGTTGCCACTACTATAAAGATTGCAACCATTATAAACATTTTCAAAAAAATAGTTGTAGTATGTTTGTTTAAAGTTGTTAAACGCTGAACCCAGTGCGTAAGCGTAATTCACATCTTTTTTATTTTCAGATATGCCTTGTAGCATTTGAAAGAGCATAAGAGATTGGATACCAAAACTAGGGGTTAAATAGGCATGTGAATAACTATCACTTGTAGCACCACTACCAATTGTAAAATTACTGCTACTAGTATAGCCAACATATCCATTTTGTAAAATTTCACTATCAGTAATTTTGTTATTAGCACCGATAGTGTTACCTTGTATGGCTGAAATAATTTTGCTTAAATCTTGTTGGATAGATGAGCTATTGAATGCTTGATTAGAGTTTAAAGCATTTAAAATGCTTTCCACATTTGTTTTAATCGTTAGCAAGGTTGTATTATCGCTACCACCTTTGATACAACTATCACCATTGTTATCACAACTTGGTTGCATTATTATGTCTAACTCTTGCAAATAACCCTCCAAATACCCTTTAATAGATGAGAGTCTTAAACTATCAAGGCTTTTAAGCACTTCTATAGTAGTGGTAGGGCTAGAATGAGTGGCGTAGTTATTTGTTATAAGTGTTGGTTGTTCCTTAGAATATATTTGAATAAGATTAGTAGTTGGATTATTTTTTATAAGTTGTAACAATTCATTGGCTTGAATCATCACTAAACCTAAGCTCATAATCCCCACACCATTTTGAGTGATTCCTGCATTTAATTGCAAGCTTTTAGCGAGATTTTCTATTTGAGAGTTTTTAAACAAGCTAGGGTCTTGTTGTAAAGCTTGTAAAACATTGATAGCTTGTTCTTGAATGTTTAGTTGAGCGAGTTGTGTTTTTTGTTGCGCTGTGGCTTTACCACCTAAAGCTTTTATTTGGTTTTGTAAATTTGTGATTTGACTAGAAACATTATTATAGAGACTATCTAATTGTTGGGTAGTGAGTAACCCCCCCCCCCAGAAATTGCGTTAGGGTTGTAGTTAGGATTAATCATAGAAGAGTTTTCTTTCATTTGTGCCATTTGATAACTTGCCCCTAGAAACCAAGAACTTTCTTCAGCCATTAAAGAACTAACTAGAGACAAACTCAAAACACTAAAAAATTTTATTGTGTTATTAGACATAGAATTTCCTTTTTTAAATGATTTTACAAATAAAATAAAAGCGAGTTTGGATTATAGCGAAATAAAAGTTAAATAAGAATTAAAAGATTTTTGAAGTTTGTTAAAAGTTTAAAAAGATAGAGAAAATTCTTATTTATTAGCGGTATTCAAGACGCTTTAAGGTAATATGCACATACTCTAAAAGCCAGCCAAGCAATCCTAAGAGATAAAAACCTAATCGCATGCCATAATATTCTTTTGTTTGCATAAGGGTGCTAGAGCATAACATAATGATACCAAGCCCTATAATTAAAACAAGCGTGTTAGCGTATTCATACAACCCAAAAAGGCGTTTATGATAGGATAAAACTAACACAAACAAAGTAAGAGCGAGAGCAAAAAGTAAAAAATCCACATAATCAGATACATCTAAAAATCTAAAACTCTGCAAAGAAGAAGCAAAAATCCATACAATGCAAATATTAATGGAAGGCAAGAAAGATTGCTTCATAGTAGCCCCTAAAAAACGCCACAATAAAGTCCCCAAAAGCACAAAATAAAAACCATAAAGCACCATTAAAGAATTTTCAATGGGAAAATTCCAAGCATAAATAGAAAGCCATAGTATCCCCATACAAGCACATTTTTGACGCGACAGAGTGAAAGGCTTAAGAATAAGCATGAACAGATACACCAAAGAAACCCCTATTAACCCCAAGTAATCTAGCCCAATAATAAAATCATAGACATGATTTTCAAACAAGAAAAATAATTGCGAAAAGTCATCGCTAAAATGAGAGAACAACAAAGTTTCCACATTAAACAAAAACAGCAAAAAAAACAAAGAAGAAAAAACGACTTTATGCGTGTATATCTTTTGATAAAAATTCATCTATGGCCTAATCATTCTTGCTAAAGAAGCTATCAATACCATCAGCAATTCCCTTAGCCAAGATTTTTTGATATGGTTTGCTCTGAATGCGTTTAGATTCTGTCGCATGAGAATTATAACCAATTTCTATCAAAACCGAAGGCATTAAAGCCCCAGCTAAGACCCAAAAAGGCCCTTCTCTCACCCCCCCATCTACGACATCAGGGTAAGCTTTGCGAATATTTTGAAGCATACCATATTGCACATCAATAGCTAGTTTGTTAGACACAATCAATCGTTGCGTATTCAACGAATTTAAAAATAAACTTTTAGAAAAATAGTCCATTAAGTTCACATCGTTTTGATTTTCTTGCTCAGCTACTTTTCTAGCTCTCTCACTTCTTGCTGTGGATAAAAAATAAGTCTCTATGCCGTGGGCATTAGAAGTGGAGTGTTTAGGAATAGAATTAGCATGCACTGAGATAAATAAGTTCGCCCCTTTTTTATTAGCAAATTCTGTGCGAGCTACCAAATCAATATAAACATCTTTATCTCTTGTCAATAAAACACTATAGCCCCGTTTTTTAAGCTCTTTATTCAAAAACTTCACCACTTCTAAAACGATGTCTTTTTCACAAACCAAATTCACACTCATCGCCCCACAATCTTTTCCCCCATGCCCAGCATCTAAAACAATTTTTTTAGTTTTTTTGTGCTTTGTTTTGACAGAAGTATCATTTTTTTCCACTAGAGAGATTTGGTTCTTATTCTCACTTTTTATCTCTTTCTTAGGAATCTCTTTCTTAGGAATCTCTTTCTTAGGAATCTCTTTCTTAGGAATCTCTTTCTTAGGGCTTCTTTCATTCAACTTAGAATGCGGATGCTTTATTAACACTTTATCCTTATGGTTTGTCTCTTTTTTGATAGGTTTAGAGATATGTTTTTGTGTTGTTTTATTCCCCACTAAGGGCGTTTTCACGATAGAAACATAGAGCTTGTCCTTAAAAAGTTTCACTTCATAAGTTGTCTTAGAGGTATAGCCAACGACTACACGCACTAGATTAGGATTAAATTGTGCTATGGTGATAAAAGATTCTTTAGAAAACTGATAGTGTTTTTTAGGAATGGTTAAAATGGCTTCTAATTCTAAATAGCTTCTAAAATTTTTGAGCGAAACTTCTTTAAAGAAACTCTTAATCTCTTGATTAAAAGTAATCCTAACACTACTTGAGCCAAAAGGCACAATATCTACAATCTTTAGCTTAAGGGGTGTAGCACAAACCAGTTGGAATAAAAAAAGATATGCAAAAACCCCTAATTTCACAAGCACTACAAATTAACCCTCTGTAAGCTCTTGAATGAGTTCATGCACGCTAATAATTTTATCCACTCTATAGCCATTAGCCCCCGTAAAATAAAGCCCCTCTTCTCTATTGCCTAAATAGCTACGCCCCAAACCATCAGCAATACAATACCCCACCTTTTTAGCTTCTTCGCCTCTATTACAGGGCGTTACACAATTGCTCACGCATGCGATTTTGGGAGCATTGCCCTCTTCAATACGCTTGATAACCCCAGTGTTAATAGCCCTCGCTGGATAGCCCACAGGAGATTTCACTAGCAAAATATCCTCTTTCTTCAATGTAGGTAAAATCTCAGCATACACTTTAGCGTCGCATTCCTTAGTGCCTAAAAAACGAGTGGCCATTTGCACCCCACTCGCTCCAAGACTTAGCATGGTGTCTATATCTTTTCTATCCCAAACCCCACCAGCAGCAATAATAGGAATATCCCCCCATTCTTTAGAAGCTTCCACGATTTTAGGCACTAAATTTTCTAGCTGAAACTCTTCTTTGAAACAATCTTCATATTTAAAGCCCTGGTGTCCCCCACTCAATGGACCTTCTACAATCAACGCATCAGGCACTCTTTTATACCTATCACTCCATCTTTTGCAAATAATCCTTAACGCTTTAGCTGAAGAAATAATAGGCACTAAAGCCACATCGCTAAAATCCTTAGCAAATTCAGGCATATTTGTAGGCAAACCAGCCCCTGTAACAATGATATTAGCCCCAGCTTCACAGGCATCTCTTACCACACGACCATAATCATTGATAGCATGCAAAATATTAGCCCCTAAAGGGTTACTCCCACAAATTTTTCGTGCGTTCGCAAAAATCTCATTCAAAGCTTTTTTAGAATAAAAATTCAAAGCTTCGAAGGGCTTTTTTGCAACAATTCTCTCTACAAAACGCATGTTTTTATAATAGCCAGTTCCTACCGCTGAAATAATTCCTAAAGCTCCTTCTTTTGCAACATTTCCAGCCAGTTCATCCCAGCTAATTCCCACGCCCATTCCCCCTTGAAAAATAGGGAATTTTATGGTGTGTTTACCGATTTTTAGCGGTTTGAGTGTTGATACCATCGCTCTTTTCCTTAATGTTAGTTAATATTGAGTTTCATAAACTTTTTCTTACCAAGTTGTATAACATAAATTCCTTTAACAAAACGATAAGTTTCATCTTTAATCACTTCTTGATTAATCCTTACCCCCCCACCTTGCATATCACGCCTTGCTTGTGAAGTGGATGGGCAAAAGCCGATATTTTTTAGCACTTCCAAGATTCCGACACCCTCATTAAAATCACTCTCTTGTAAATTTTCTGGCAAAAGGTTTGCACTAAAAACTTTAGCAAATTGCTCTTTAGCCATATTTGCTTGATTTGTATCATAATAGCGAGCTACAATTTCACAAGCGAGATTTTCCTTAATGACTTTAGGGTGTAAGGTTTCATCTAAAACACCTTTTTTCAAGCCTTCAATTTCTTCTAAGGTCTTGGTGCTTAAAAGGGTGTAGTATTTCCACATGAGTTCATCACTCACACTCATCAGCTTTCCAAACATGGCGTTGGGTTCTTCAGTAATCCCTACATAATTACCCAAGCTTTTACTCATTTTTTGCACCCCATCAAGCCCTTCTAATAAGGGCATAGTGATTACAGATTGCTCTTTATTCAAGCCATAAGCCCGCTGCAAAAACCGCCCCACGAGTAAATTAAACTTTTGGTCATTGCCTCCAAGCTCAATATCTGCTTCTAAGGCCACTGAGTCATAACCCTGTAATAAAGGATACAAAAACTCCACCATACTAATAGGGCGATTCTCTTTATAGCGTTTGGTAAAATCATCTCTTTCTAGCATTCTAGCGACTGAAAACTTAGCACACAGCTCTATAATACCCCTTGTGCCTAAAGCATCAAGCCATGTGGAATTAAAGCATACTTCAGTATGCTCTTTGTCTAAAATCTTATAAATTTGCTCTTCGTAGGTTCTAGCGTTTTCTAAAACTTGCTCTTGGCTTAAGGGTTTTCTTGTCTCACTTTTACCGGTCGGGTCGCCTATCATAGCGGTAAAATCCCCAATTAAAAACTTCACTTTAGCCCCATATTGCTGTAATGATGCTAGCTTTTGAATTAATACCGTATGCCCTAAGTGCAAATCTGGAGCCGTAGGGTCAAACCCCGCTTTAACAATAAAACGCTCATTTTTTTCATAATACCTTCTAACGAGCTTTTCAATATTTTCTAGACCAATGATTTCATTAGTACCCCTAGAAATTTCTCTCAAGGCTACGCTAACTTTTTGTTCCATTTCTATTCCTATAGAATTAATTAAATCTTATTATACTATAGCTCGTAAGCATCACCCAAACTAGACAATTCCACAATCCTATCTTGATATTTACGGCTGATTAAGGCTCTAATCCAATCCGCCTTATCCGTTGGGACTTCAAAACTCACTTCACAATGACTAGAATATTTGTCTTTATACCCCAAGTAAGAAACGCCCACAATATTGCATTCATTCTTAGTTAAAAAAGCTAATAGGTTTGCTAAAACCGCCTTTCTCTCTCCTAAGTAAAACATCATTTTATAAATGGTTCTGTCTCGTTTATGCCACTCTATGTAAATCATAGGCACTCTAGCATCCACTTCTACAATGGCTTCCTTACAAAACTTATGATGCACAATCGCCTTTGGCTCTTTTAAATCTGTTACAATAGCAATGATTTCATCGCCATATTTAGGATGGCAACAATCATTCAATAGCACCTGTTTGATTTCTAAAGCATTGCTTGTGCAAATAGTAAAATTTTCTAATTCCTTACACTGCCATTGCCGACTTGGGGTCAAAAAATTTAAAATGTTTGTTTTAAACCCTAAATACCTTAAACCACGAGTCCATAAACTCACTTCTTGATATTCCAAAAGAACATCTTCTTGTAAAGACAACACCTTGCTTTCAATTTCTTCAGTGAGTTTGGCTAAAAATTCAAAGCTTTTCATGCCTTCTGCTAAAGTCATCTCCACCCCAAAATCTAGCAATCTTTCTTCAAATGTTTTATAATCTTTTAAATCCAAATCTTCAAAAACAGGGCGTTCAAAAAAAGTCGTTAAAATATTTATCATGCTCTTAACATCAATTTCTTTCAAACGATTTTTTCTTTGGATTCGCAAATGGTTTTTAGCCTTAGAAGTTTTGAGCTGGTCAATCCAAATAAAACGGGGCGTTATTTTATCACCCTTAATGATTTTAACCACATCGCCACTTCTCAATTCCTGATTTAACAAGGCTTTTTTATTATTGATATAAGCGTTCGTAGCCCTATCGCCCAAATCACTATGCACCATGTAAGCAAAATCTAAAGCAATCGCTCCCACTGGTAAAGTATAAGTGTCTCCATTAGGCGAAAAAACGACAATATCTTCACGATACAAATCATTCTTAGCAAGTTCGTAAAATTCCTTAGGGTTATTTTTCAAATCGCTGTCATGGTATTTAAAATTTTGTAGCCATCTCATGCTTTCATTGTCTATGCCACCAGATTTATACTTCCAGTGGGCTGAATTACCATACTCCGCCCCCATATGCATATCAAAAGTGCGGATTTGCACTTCATAGATAGAAGATTCATCAAAAATAGTTGTATGTATAGTCTCATAACCATTTTCCTTAGGCAAAGCAATATAATCTTTGAAACGAGAGACTATGGGTTTAAAATTCAAATGAATAATCCCTAGCACCTTGTAGCAATCAATAGGATTTTTCAATAAAATCCTAATAGCTAGCAAGTCCAAAATTTCATCAATATTGACCGCCCCTTTTCGTTGCATCTTAAGATGAATGGAATAAGGGCGTTTCACTCTTGTTACAAGTTTAAAATCCGAATGGCTAAACCCGCTATCTAAAAGTTTTTTTTCTAACTTGCTTGCAAAGGCGTTGAGCTTTAATAATAAAGATTGCTTGTTCTTATATAAATAGTCCTTAATATTCTTATACTCTTCAGGGTAAATATAATAAAAGCTCTTATCTTCTAATTCATTTTTAATTGAAGACATTCCTAATCGGCTTGCTATGGGAGCATACACCGCTAGAGTCTCTTTAGAAATACGCACTTGCTTATCATTGGGCAAAGCATCTAAAGTAAGCATGTTATGCAATCTATCGCTTATTTTTACCACTAACGCTCTTGGGTCTTGTATGGCACTAATGAGAATCTTTCTAAAAGTGAGTGCAGAAACTACCATTCTAGGATTTTGAGCATTCACTCCAAGCTCTTCTTTTCTAATTTCAGTGATTTTAGTGAGTGCATCCACTAAATTAGCCACATCTTGCCCAAACTCTTGCACAATGTATTCAATCTTGCAGGGCGTATCTTCTACCACATCATGCAAAAGCGCTGCACATACCATAGCTTCATCGCCCCCACAAAACGCCACAATGCTCGCCACACAGATAGGATGGACAATATAAGGCTCACCGCTCTTTCTGTATTGTCCCTTATGGCTCTTTGTTGCTAAAGCCAGGGCGTTTTCAATTTTTGGAGTAAAATCCATTAAAGTTCTTAAAACTTCAACGCCACCCTTTGGGGTTTTAACTTTTTTTATAACATCAAGAATGCGTAAGAAGCCGATATCAACGGACTTATCAATTTCGTTCATCTATCCTATCTATATCAATTTTCCCTTCAGCGATTTCTCTAATAGCAATATCCACTAATTTATGACGCTTGGGGTCCATATTCACCAAAGTTTTTGCTCCAGAACTCAATTGCTTCACACGAGCAAAAACAAGGTTATCTAGCACATAGCGGTCGTTTCCAATATTTTTTAAAGCTTGAGCTACCAAACTTTCAGTTCTTTCTTTTTTCAATATCTCAGTCCTTTATTTTGATAGGGTTAGTCTCAAATAAAGGCGTTATTTTACCATAGAAAATACGCCTTGTTGGTGCTTAATCACTTGTAATAGATTATCTCTCTTAAACATATTGCACACCACGATAGGAAGCTTATTATCTTTAGCTAAAGAAATGGCGGTATCATCCATCACTTCAATATTACCTATCAAAGCATCGTTATAGCTTAAGGTGTCTAATTTCTTAGCGTCTTCAAACTTGTTAGGGTCTTTATCATAAATGCCATCCACCTTGGTAGCTTTAATAATTAAATCAGCTCCAATTTCAATCGCTCTTAAAGTGGCAGCGGTATCAGTGGTGAAAAAAGGATTCCCTGTGCCAGCTCCAAAAATCACAATCCTACCCTTTTCTAAATGCCTGATAGCCTTTCTATAGATGTAGCTTTCACAAATCTCTTTAATCTCAATCGCACTTTGCACTCTCACATCCAACCCAATATGCTCTAAAGCTTCTTGCATGGCTACTGCATTAATCACGGTGGCTAACATTCCCATATAATCCCCACTAGTGCGTCTGATAATTCCCCCTTGAGCCGCACTAACCCCCCTAATGATATTGCCCCCACCTATCACAATACCCACTTCAATACCATTTTCTACTAACGCCTTAATTTCTTTAGCGATATAATCTAAGATATTCGTATCAATTCCAAAATGATTTTCCCCCGCTAAGGCTTCGCCAGAAAATTTCACTAAAACACGCTTATTTTTTGATTTTGTTTGCATAATCCCTTCTTAAAGTAATTGTTATTTTAAAATCTGTAATTGTAGCTTAACCTTGCTTAAAAACACTTGCTACTTTTTAATTCCATAATGATTTCTACCAAACTCATAACCGCTTTTTCAATTTCTTTGTGCGTGATGATGTAAGGGGGCATAAGATAAATCGTATTATTCAAGGGGCGTAATAACAAGCCTTTTGTTAATGCTTTTTTAAAAATGCTCAAACTCAAACGCTCTGTAGTTTGAAGAGATACTTCAAAGGCAAAAACCATACCCAAATGCCTTAAATTATACACCACTTGTTGCTTTATCAAATCCTTTAATGCCTCTTCTAGAGTGCTGAAAATAAATTCGCTTAAAGCTTGGTTTTTTTCAATAATATTTTCTTTTTCAAAAATATCTAGTGTAGCATTTGCACACGCACACGCTAGGGCATTTCCTGTATAGCTATGCGAATGTAAAAACGCTTTATTTTCTTCATAGGGAGCATAAAATTTATTATAAATTTCATCATGGGTTAGTAGCACACTTAAAGGCAAATACCCCCCACTAATCCCCTTAGACAAACATAAAAAATCAGGTTTAATTTTACATTGCTCATAAGCAAACATGGTCCCTGTGCGTCCAAACCCTGTAGCGATTTCATCAAAAATAATATGAATCTTTTTTTCCTTACATAATAGAACGGCTTGTTCCAGATACTTTGTGCTGTAAATATGCATATTTCCTGCACACTGTAAGAGTGGCTCTACGATAAAAGCACAAATTTCTTTAGCATGCTTACCTAACAAATGCTTTAAAGCATTCAAAGAATCTTGTATCTCGTTGTCATTTTTAGGCACAGGTGTAGTAAGATTATTGAGTAACAAAGGGGTATAAGTATCTTTATAAAGTTTCACATCACCCACACTCAATGCTCCCAAAGTCTCGCCATGATAAGAATTAGAGAGCGATAAAAAAAGCTTTTTTTGATGCGTTTTATTCTCTAAAAAATGAGCGTGGTAGCTCATTTTTAAAGCGATTTCAATACAAGATGAGCCATTATCTGCATAAAAGCATTTATCTAATTGCGTGAGTTTGCATAATCTTTGAGAAAGCGTAATGATAGGCTTGTGGCTAAAAGATGCAAGCAAAACATGCTCTAAGCTATCAATTTGATTTTTAAGTTGCTCGCTAATATAAGCGTTATTGTGTCCAAAGAGATTCACCCACCATGAGCTGATTAAATCCATGTAAGCGTTGTTGTTAAAATCATAGAGATAAATTCCTTTAGCCTTTTTAATAGGGATAATAGGAAAATTTTGATGCTCTTGCATTTGTGAACAAGGATGCCAAATATGTTTTAAATCTAAAGTGGCTAGATTTTCTTGAAAATTCATGTTAAAAACTCTTTGTAATAAGGATAATTTTAATAACCTTTGGTTAGAATAGGGCTATTTGATTTTACTATAAGGTTGATTAAACCTAACCTTAAAAGTTTCAATTTTTAAAAAGGGATTAGAGTTCTTATGATTGAATGGATGCAAAAGCATAAAAAATATTTAGTGATTACAATATGGATAAGCACTGTTGCTTTTATTGCCGCGGGTATGATAGGCTGGGGACAATATAGTTTTTCTTTCCATAGTGATAGTGTTGCCAAAGTGGGTAGAATTGAGATTTCTCAAAATGAATTAGCTCAAGAATACCGCCGCCTTAAAGATGCTTATGCTGAGTCTATTCCTAATTTTAAAGAGCTAACAGAAGAGCAAATCAAAGCCATGCATTTAGAAAATAGTGCGTTGAATATGCTCATCAATCAAGCGTTGTTAAGAAATCTTGCTTTGGATTTAGGGCTTGGAGCTAGCAAGCAAGAAATTGCTAAAGAGATTAAAAAAGCAAGTGTTTTTCAAAAAGATGGTGTTTTTGATGAAACCCTGTATAAAAATATCTTAAAAGAAAATCATTATCGCCCCAAACTCTTTGAAGAAAGCGTTGAAAAGTCTTTAATCTTGCAAAAAATTAGCGCTTTATTTCCTAAAACTACCACTCCCTTAGAACAATCTGGTTTATCACTTTGGGCAAAATTACAAGACAAAGTGGAAATTCTTATTTTAAATCCTAAAGATGTCAAAATCTCTCTCAATGAAGATGAGATGAAAAAATATTACGAAGCCCACAAAAAGGACTTCAAAAAGCCCACCAGTTTTGAAAGCCGCTCTTTGTATCTAGATGCCAACTTAGAAAAGCCTAGCTTAAAGGACTTAGAAGAGTATTACAATAAAAACAAGGCATCTTATTTGGATAAAGATGGAAAACTACAGGATTTCAAAGACATTCAAGAACAAGTTAAACATGATTTAAGCATGCAAAACACAAATGAAAAGGCTTTAAGAAGCTATGTTGCGTTAAAAAAAGGGCATACAGAGAACTATACCACACAAAATTTTGAAGAAAATAACTCCCCCTACACCACAGAAATCACACAAAAACTCAAAACTCTTAAATCTCTTGAAATCCTAAAACCTGAGCCTTTTAAAGATGGTTTTATAGTCGTGCAACTCATTTCTAAATCTAAAGATGCATTGCAAAGTTTTGATGAAGCTAAACAGGCTCTTGTATCTCACTTAAGCCATGAGAAAACTCTTAAAGCCTTACAAAGTTTAGCCAAAGAAAAGCTTAAGGATTTTAAAGGAAAAAATGTGGGTTATATAAGCCCTAACTTTAATGGTGCTATCAATGAACTTAACCAAGAAGAAAGTGCTAAGCTTGTTAACACCCTTTTTAACCGTCAAGAAAAAAATGGTTTTGTAACTATAGGCAATAAAGTCGTAGTCTATCAAATCACAGAACAAAACTTTGAACATCAGCTCAATACAGAAGAAAAACAATATGTGGAGCGTTTAGTTAATAATATTAAAACAAATTCTTTTGATAGTGCTTTAGTAGAAGAGTTAAAAAAACGCTACAAGATAACTAAGCATATTCAATCAATGTAAGGAAAAATACTACAATGGAGAATAAAGAGATTATTATAGGGGTTGATATTGGCTCTAGGAAGATTTGTGCCATAGTGGCTGAGCTAAAAGATGGGATTTTACGCATTATTGGCACTGCCCATGAGGTCTCTAAAGAAATTAATTCAAAAGCCATTAGAAGGGGACGCATTTATAGTCTTGCCCATGCATCTAATGCTATCAAAGAAGTGATTACTAGTGCTAAAAAAATGGCAGGTCTAAACACCCATGAAAGTCAAAGTGATTCTGTTTTACCCTTTGAAGAATCGTATAACCCTATCAAAAAAACTAAAGCTATTGTCTCTTTTTCTGGGGCCTACACAGAAAGCATTAGAGATATTGCTGGCGTAGCAAGCACAAGGGAAAATGTTGTTACCATAGATGAAATCAATCGTGCCATCAACAATGCATGTGCAAAGGCAGGTTTAGACAATGACAAACATATTTTACATGCTCTCCCATACCGCTTCACTTTGGATAAACAAGAAGTGAATGACCCCTTAGGCATGAGTGGGTCTCGCCTAGAAGTTTTTGTTCATATTGTCTATACAGATAAAAATAACATTGAAAATTTAGAAAAAATTATGATTCAATCTGGGGCAGAGATTGAAAATATCGTGCTTAATTCTTATGCGGCTTCTATTGCTACTTTATCTGATGATGAAAAAGGATTAGGAGCAGCTTGTGTTGATATAGGCGGAGAAACCTGTAATCTTATGATATATAGTGGCAATTCTATGCGTTATAGCCATTGTTTTTCAGCAGGTTCTCACCACCTAAGCACTGACTTGTCGCTCATGCTCAACACCCCCTTTCCCTATGCTGAGGAAGTTAAGATTAAGTATGGAGACCTTTCTTTTGAGAGCGAAGAAGAATCACAATCTCAAAATATCCAAATTCCTACAACCGGTTCAGATGGCAATGAAAACCATGTCGTGCCTCTTAGTGAAATCCAATCTATTATGAGAGAAAGGGCTTTAGAAACTTTTGAAATTATCCATAGGAGCATTCAAATTAGCGGACTAGAAAAGCATTTGGGTGGGGGTGTTGTTTTAACAGGCGGAATGGCCTTAATGAAAGGTATCAAGGAATTAGCTAAAACTTATTTCGCTAATTACTATTGCCCTGTGCGTTTGGCTACCCCTATGGAAAAATACAATATCATGGGTATGTTTGAAGACTTGAAAGACCCCCGCTTTTCGGTAGCTGTTGGGTTAATTTTATACAAAGCAGGGGGGCATACCAATTATGAGCGAGATTCCAAAGGTATTATCCGCTATCATGAAAGTAATGATTGCATCAGAAAAGTTCATCAATCAAATCCTACCTCCTATTTTACCTCATCGCATACAGAAATGAATTTAACCGATTTAAAAACCCCAAATACCTCTTTTAATGCACCTAAAGATGATGACTTCTTGCCTATAAAATCCGTCGAGCAAAAAGGTTTTTTTAAAAACTTCCTTGATAAAATTTCTAAAATTTTTTAAGCAAACAAGGATATAACAACTTTTTGCACGATAATGAGAGTTCATATATAACCATCAAGGACTGTGTATATGACACTGATTATCTTTACAAATAGACAAATATTGTTTTATACCATACCCAAAAGAACACCCAGCTTTTATTCCGAAAGCTAGAAAACATGGTATAATCCTTGACTATTTATAAAAATTTAAGATTTATAAGGCAAATTGTATCTAAGGAACATAGCTATGATTCATGAATCAGAGGTTGAAAACCACAATATCGGTCAAGCAAACATTGAAGAAGTAGGCGATTTGGTCTACAAAGGGGCTAAGATTGTTGTCATCGGTGTTGGAGGTGGAGGATCTAACATGATTAAACATCTTGTTGAGTATGGTGTACATCAAGATGTTACCCCTATTGCGGCTAACACCGATGGTCAACATCTCAAAAGTAATCCCGCCCAGACTAAAATCCTTCTAGGGAGAGAAATTACCGGCGGTTTGGGTGCTGGGGGGATTCCTGATGTAGGTAGGGCAGCCGCTGAAGAGAGTGCCGATGAAATTAGAGAGCTGATTAAAGATGCAAAGTTAGTAATTGTCTCTACAGGACTTGGTGGAGGGACTGGAACTGGGGCTACTCCTATTATCGTGAAAATCGCAAAAGAAGTGGGGGCTTTAACGGTGGCTGTAGTTACCAAACCTTTTAAACATGAGGCTCCCAAAAAGAGAAAAAGAGCTGAAGAGGGATTAAAGGAACTAGAGCAATCTAGTGATTCTATTCTTGTTATACCAAACGACAAAATACTTTTAACCATGAAAAAAGCAGCTAGTACTAGCGAATGCTATAAACAAGTTGATGATGTTTTAGTTAGAGCAGTTAATGGTATCTCTACAATTATCACTCAACAGGGCGATATTAATGTTGACTTTGCCGATTTGAGAACGATTCTTGGCTTTAAAGGTTTTGCTTTAATGGGTATTGGCGAGGCTACTGGTGAAGACTCTGCTGTCTTGGCCGTTCAAAATGCTATTCAATCACCTCTACTTGATGATGTTTCTATTGATGGGGCTAAGGGTATTATTGCTAATTTTGAACACCATCCTGATTATCCTATGGAATCTTATTCTAAAGCTTGCGAGTTTATTTATGAGCGTGCACACGAAGATGTTGATGTCAAGTTTGGTCAATGTACAAATGTGAATATCCCCATTGACCATGTGCGTGTTACTATCATCGCAACCGGTTCTGAAAAAATCAGTAATGAACCAACCTTAGGCGATATTGCTACACTCTCTCAGCCTGTTATTAAGCAAACAAGAAAAGTGGGTAATGGTGAGTATCTAAGAATTCCCACTGAAGAGGAATTATCCATACCTACGACCATAAGGATTCAGCAGGACTAACAAGAAATTTTTATGTGATGGAATTAGACAATAATGGAATACTCATTAATTAAAAAATCTTTTGGAAATTTTTTGTTTAGGGCAGAAAGTTTCGCCTAGTTTTTATGAGAGTGAGTATAATCAATATTTTGAATAGAGTATGTTCAGTAGTCGGTCTTTATTAGATTTCAAGCCCAATATTATTTATTTACATCTTTCCAGTGTAAATTTGAATTTTCTTGACTTGAAAAATACTAGCAAATAGGTAGAGCAACTTCTAGCACAAGAGTTTTCTAGGTCTCAAACTATTGTTGAAAAATTAAGTGCCACTTGTAACAGTGCTGTCATTATCAATACTTATGAATATTCCGGTATAAGGAATTTGGGCGAATTAGAAATAGTTCCGTAGTTTGAGCAAAGAGAATTTAGAACACTCTTTAATGTATGTACAAAACGCTAAACGAGTGGTACTAGAAAATTCATTTGAAAGTTATGAATACTTTTTGAAAAGTTTAGAAATGCAGGCATATATTTCACATTTCAAACCCAAAAGCTATGAGTGTCCGAATCAATTTATCAATCAATCAATTCAATCTCACAACCAAGTGTTGAAGTAGAAACTTACGCTACCGATTCAAACACTATTGCTATTTATACCAAACTGAAAGACCGCTTTGGAGATAATGGTATTATGGCAATTAGTGTTGGAGCATGTAAAGAAATTATCTGTTATTTAGATATATGGCTTATGAGTTTTAGGGTGTTAAGAGAGACCTAGAGCATGTGATGATGGACGAAATGGTGCGTTTGTGCCAGCTGAAAGGGATTAAGAGTATCCAAGGAATTTATATCAAAACACCCAAAAACATTACGATAGAGAAAAAGAGCTAGAAAAAGTCTATACTATAGAAAGCAAAAATTACAAAAGCAAAAATCCCCCTATAGAGATTATACAAGGCTAGAGAATGCATTTTTATGGAATGTTAGGCATTTTTAGAGATATTTTTGACCATGAGGGTTTAATTATCAATAATAACACAATAGTAGAATACATTGAAAAGTGGGGTAGCTTGAATCATACTAACTTAGTCAGAATGATTGAAAAATATTTTAAGGTGAAATTTAGCTTGAGCGAATCGCAAGGGCTTAAAAATGTAAGTGAAATGATAACTCTTATTCAAACAAAGCTAAACTAATTTTGGAAACCATTCCAAATTCTGTGTCAAGTAATTTGATGTAAGTTTCTTTCTGCTCTTAATTACAAAAGGCACTAAATTTTGCTCTAAAGTGCTATAAAAAACTAGCATTCTACCTACTCTGCCATTACCATCGCTAAATCTGTAGAGTTTGCATTTTATAATTGAGATTATCACACCACTCTTTCATAGCCATAGGCACTTTAAATGATGGGGTTGTTTCAAAACTAGCCCCTAAAATCATGTTGTCAGTAGTTTTTAAAACCCCAATATTAGGGAGTAAAAAATTCATCAAAATCCCATGTAATTCTCTCACAAAAAACTATCAACGCTCTGTTTTTTATTTAGGTTTTCTAATAAAAAGGGGAGCATATTTTGATAATTTTTCACTTCAAAGAATGCTCTGGGCATAACTCTAGGAATATATTCAGTGGTTAAAATGCTTATAGTTTCAGCAAGGCTTAAAGGGTTGTTTTCAATAGCACTGCTTGATGTGCCATACGAATAGTTAAATCCATAGCGTAATCGTTAAATTCTATCAATTTCTTGTTCGCTTAAAATCACTCGGTAATGGGGTTTCTTGCTATCCATTTATCCAAATTCTCTCTTTCTTGCTTGTTTAATTTGGGTTTCATTACTTCTATAAGAGCATAGACACTCTCTTTGTCTTCAATACTAGGAAACCATTCATCTAGCGTAACCCTACCTAGTGAACCTGTCTTTAATACTGCCATATAGAGATAATCCACACAAGCTCTTGGATGCTCTGCAATATAAGTGGGGGAGTTTTTAGGGTAATAACCCATTTTATTGAGCCTTGCTGTGCCATCTATAATACCTAAATCACCTAGTAGATGATTGGTGTTTCTTTCTTGATTCTTACCATAAATGTAGTAGCACAAATCAATAGCATTGTCCATTAAAGCCCTTGAGCTATGCCAATCCCCTGTGCCTTGTGGGGAGTGGATATTTAAAGCCACAATAGAGCTAACATAGACAACTTTAGAAGTAGGTGGAATGTATAACATGCTAAACTCCCTCATTAGTTTTAATTAGGTTCTAGTTTAGCAAAATTTCACTTACTACTTCTTACTATGCTTAGCGATAAACTCCGCACACACTTTCATATTGTTTTTATAATCTTTAGGGAGCTTGACATTGTGCTTTTTAGCTAAACTCTCAGCAAAGCTAATTTGTTTAGGGGTCGCAGGTCTAATCTCATCATTATTAAAGCTACTAGCCTTTTTATTGTTTTTCTTAAAGAACCCATGCTCTTTAATGTATTTATCTAAAAACGCCTTAGCCACTCTATTATCTTCTTTGTAGCTTTTAAACTCTTCGCTTAGTTCTAATTGCAAATCCTGCAGAATGCTTTCTATGTATTTGATTTGCCCCTCACTACTAGGTTTGATTGTCTCATCATCTTTTCTTTCTAGCTTTTCAATTTTTTTTATAAATAGGCGCATAAAAGCTCTCTGCCTCATTTAAAAACTCTACGCTCAAACTTTCAGCATCTGTTCTAATGTAAGTGATTAGTCCAGCCTCAAAGAGATTTTGAGCTAAAGATTGCACTTCGCTAATACTTAAACCAAGCTCAGAACTAGCTTTTTCTAAAAGTGTAGAAGTGATAAAGGGTTTTTTAGGTTTAGTTTCTACAACAGAGTTTTTTAAATCCTTTAAAAGACAAGCTTTATTATCTTTTAAACTCTCAAAGAGTTTTAAAGCCTCTTCTTTATCATTGAATTTAATCTCTTCGCCCTTTTCATCACAATGCTTGATGGTTACTTCTCTATTAGCATTATCGTTAATCTTGGCTTGGATTTGATAGCTTACTTTCTCATTTTCAGGTAAGGACTTAAAGTTTTCAATTTCTCTGTCTCTATCTACAATGAGTTTTAAACAAGGGGTTTGCACTCTTCCAGCACTACTACCTTTCATTTGTCCTAAAGCCTTACCTAAATAAGGGGAAAGCGTAAAACCTAAGAGCATATCAGCCACACGCCTTGCTAAAGCACTTTGATACATTTGCTTATTGGTATTTTCAAATAAAAGAGCATTTTGTAAGCCCTTGTTAATCCCACTTGGCGTAATTTCAAAAAACTCCGCCCTATAAACAGAACTAGCTATATTTTTGATTTTTTGATAGAACATATAGCCTATAGCATAACCTTCTCTATCAGGGTCAGTGGCGATATAAACCTTTCATAAAAGGTTTTAGTCGTTTTAAATTATAATCCATCGCACTTCTACTAAGCCATGCAATGCATTCACACAATAAATTCTTGTCGCTCTTTGTAAATCTTGTAAATTCAAAGGGGCATGTTTAACAAGACCTTTTTTTAACAGCTCCACAACACTTGTTCCCCTTAATGCGCCCGCACTAAAATAAGGGGTTAGTAACTCATTATTGATTTCTAAAACAAGATTACTTCTAGCCCCTTCAGTAAGTTCAAAATCTTGGTTATAAAAGATTTCATCAAAAATAACGCCTTTTTTAATGAGTTCTCTAGTCTTTTGATAAAAAGGGGCGTAAGTCGTCTTATGGTATAAAAAATCATTGTGTTTATTTATAGGGGTTTGATTCAAACGCACTTCTAGGCTTTTTAAGGGTTCTAAGGTTTTATATTCTTTAATGAGTGTGCCATTTTTTTGCAATAAAACCCTTAAAACCCCTTCTTCTTCTAGCTCAAAGTCTAAAAGGTTTTCATCGTATTTGAAATTAAAATATTTAGCACTACTCATAAGGCGTTCTTTATGGGCGTTTTTATTTCTAATCTCTAATTTTTGAGCTACCTTTATAATTCGCATGGTTTCTACAAGCTCAAATTCAATTTTAGGCATGACAAAAAAGGATTTTAAAAAACTCTCTTCATACTCATCTTCGTTCTTACTTTCATAAGTAACCCCACTCCCTACCCCTAAATGCAAAAAGTTTTCACACGCTCTTTTTTCTAAAGTGCGGATTGGCACGCTAAAAACGGCTCTTTTTTCTTCAATAAGTCCTATGGCTCCGCAATAAACCCCCCTAGAACGCCTTTCTAAGTTTTCAATGATTTGCATGGTTTTTATCTTAGGACACCCTGTAACAGAGCCACAAGGAAACAACGCCTTAAAAATCTCAAATAAGCTTGTTTTTAGGGGCATTTGGGCTTGAATTTCACTCACCATTTGATACACACTAGGTAAGGCTATGATTTCAAACAATTGATTGACTTTTACGCTATTTTTTAGAGCAATTTGACTCAAATCATTACGCAACAAATCCACAATCATCACATTTTCGCTTCTATTCTTGCTATCATTTTGTAAAAATAATTTATTTTTCTCATCTATTAAGGGATTGTTTGAACGAGCTATTGTGCCTTTCATGGGTTTTGTGATGATTTTAATCGCATTATCTAAAAATTCTAATTCAAAAAACAATTCTGGCGAAAAGCTTAAAATACTACTAAACTCATTTTCTATAAAAGCCTTAAAAGGCGTGTTTTGGTTGTGTGTAACTTCTTCAAAAATTTTTTCTAACTTGGCTTGAGTGTTTAAAATTAAATCCATAGTGAGATTCACTTGATAGGTATCGCCGTTTTTTAAATGCTCTTTAATGCTTTTAAATTGTTTAAAATAGCTTTCTTTATCCAAAGAGCTATGAATATTAGGATAAAAAGTGTGTTCTTTTAGAGGCTTTAAAGCGTATTTTTTTCTTTCTAAAAATTGTTCAAAATATAAAAAAGGGGTTTGGCTTTTAAAAGTTTCATCTAAAAAAGCAAGGCGTGCTTCATAAGTAAGATACCCTACAAAATACCCCTTTCCCCTATTCTGAGAGATAAAATCTAAGGCGTTTTTAAGCTCGTTAGAATTAGTGGCAACAAGTTTTTTAACACATCTTTGATATTTAAAATCCCCAAAAATCATTTAGTTTTTAATAATGGCCTCGTATTTGTCTGTAAAAAACACCGGATTATAGCTCATTTTAGCCCTTCTCAAACCTTCTAATCCTAAGTCTTCTTCCCTATTAGCGTAAGTTAAATGGCTAAATTCGTTTAATAGTAGTTGTTGATTGATAATTTGATACGCTCCCACAATATCCAAACGAGCCTTTTCAATATGAATGAGTGCGGTAGTTTCATTCAAAATTTCTCCAAAGCTAAATGCCACCATTTCTTTATTAACCCTAACAAGCCCCCCCTTTAAATCCAAGCTTTCATAATTTTCTAAGACACTTTTAATCCCCTTATTTTCGTTGATTAGCCCTAAGTCATTAGTCGCACTTTTTAAAAACCACTCTTTGGAGATTTCTAAAACTTCTTTTTTATTTTTAGAAGAAATTTTTTCATAAATAAAATCAGGGTAATTTTTTAAAAACTGGTTTAAGTGGTTTTTTTTCTTATGATATTTTTTCCCTTTAAGTGCGATTAATTCTTCAATAGAGTAAACATAATCGCTCCTATCTCTATTATAAACAAATTCAAACACCCCCACAAAGTTTTCTTTTAAACTTTCCATTTGCTCTAAACTAAGAGAGTGAAATTCCAAATTTTTTTCTAATTTTAAAAGCTCTTTAATACATTCATTAACATTCTTACCGATAGGATAGAAATAAAAGGGCTTTTGATTTTCATAAGTGGTTTGAATCACTAAACAATCCTTAATCACAGCTACTTTAATGAGTCGTGCATGTTGCCATAAAAAGCAATTAACAAAACTCACATCAGATACAACAATCCTTTGAGCGTTTAAAAACCTTGAAAACAAATCTTTATGCTCTAAAGTGATTTCAAAAAACATGTTTTTCTCTCTTTTATTTTTTTAATGCCTTCAAAACGCTTTCTTGAAAACTTTTAGAAACCTTAAAAATCTCTGTATAAATACTTGTAAGAGCTTCTTCATTCAAATATTTAAAATCTCTTTGAAGCAATCGCTTTAAAATCTCTTGCTCTCTTTTAGGGCGATAAATAGGGCTTTCTTGTTTGATTAAGGCGATTTTTGAAGCGATTTCTAAGCGTTTGTCTAAGAGTGTGCTAAGCTCATCATCTAGGGCGTCAATTTCAGCTCTCAAATTTTCTAATGCATTTTGCTTCAAACTCATATTCCTTTTAAACATTCCTTTTCTAGCCGCCATAAATCCTCTAAACTCTCTTTTTTTCTAATCACTCTGATTTCTTTGTTTTCTAGGGCTAATTCCAAAAGTTTGGGGCGTGAATTATAATTACTAGCCATGCTAGAGCCATACGCCCCCACCTTTTCTATGACTAATTTATCGCCTTGCTTTAATGGTGGCAAATTTATGCCTTTTAAAAAAGTGTCGCTACTTTCACACACAGGCCCCACCACATCACAGAGTGAAGTTTCACACTCTTTAGAAGGCGTTACTACTCTTATAGAATGTTTAGCATGATACAAACTGGGGCGTAAAAAATCATTCATCCCAGCATCAACAACCACAAAACGCTTGCTTTGAGCCATTTTCTCATATAAAACTTGCGTGACTAATTCCCCACTCTCAGCCACGATAGAACGGCCTGGCTCACAGATTATGGTTAAATCTAAACCTTTAAGCGAATCTAAAATTCCTTGTGCGTAATCATAGAGTTTAATCGTTTCTTCATTTTCATAACTCACACCAACACCACCCCCCACATCAAAAAAGCGTAAATTGATACCTAAAGCGATTAAGGACTTAGCAATTTTAGCCACCTTTTGGCTGGCTTCTAAAATGGGGGCTAAATCTAGGAGCTGTGAACCGATATGAAAATGCACACTAATAGGCTCTAAAAATGCGCTTTTTTTAGCAAAAACAAACATCTCTAAGGCTTCTTTTTCTTCTACACCAAACTTATTTTCTTTCAAACCGGTAGAGATATAGGGGTGCGTTTTAGCGTCAATATTAGGATTAATCCTAATAGAAATTCTAGCCTTAATCCCTAGAGTTTGAGCGATTTTTTCAATCGTTTTTAATTCCATAAAACTCTCTACATTCAAAAATAAAATATTGAGTTTTAGGGCTTGTTCTATTTCAAACTCGCTTTTGCCTACCCCACTAAACACGATTCTATAAGGCTTAATACCAGCTTCTAAAGCCCTTTTTATCTCGCCTATTGAAACACAATCTGCCCCACTCTCCAAGCTCGCTAACAACGAAAGAATGCTTAAATTAGAATTAGCCTTTAAAGCGTAGCAAATTAAAGATTTACGCCCCCTAAACGCTTCTTTGTATCTTAAAAATGCTTCTTTAATTTGGTCAAAATTATAGAGATAAAAAGGGGTTTTATAAGCAAGAGATAGTTCTTCATAATTTAACATGTAAAAACCTAGACATGAAAGTTAGATGAAGCATTATAGCACTAATCTTGCTAATTCTTTGGTATGCCTATGGATTAAAGGCAGTATCTTAAATTAAAAGATGAAAACAAGAGATTAAAAAAGCGAAGTTTTAAAGAAAGATTTACAACAACATTCAAACGAGTTTTTTATCGTAAGAAAATTTTGAAAAACCAGACATTAAAGACAAGATAAGCTATCAAATCCAAGCTAAAGTCTTGCTCAATAATAACTTGGATTTCTTGCTCTCTAATCTGTAAGGTTAATTGTTGGTTCTTATTTTGTTTGCAAATCTCTAAGGCATACGCTCTCCCACTTAAAGTCCCCATCATGCTATCAGTTTGGCTAGTTAGATTATAAGACAAACTATCCGCAAAATTTCTCGTGCTTTTAAAGACTGCGTACCTGTTTTAACTTGGTTTAGCACGCTATTGACATGATTTAATTCATTGATAGTAGCTTGAATTTTTTCATAACCTTAATCCTTTCACTAGATTTACTTTATAAAGCTTAACCTAATTAACTTTTTTAAACAAGACCCATAAATCAAACGCTACAGCCCCCTAATTTACGAGCTTACAGAAGATAGATTATGGGGCTTGTTTAAATTTCAAAAAATCCTACAATTTTTAAAGACTATTTTAAATATTAAGGATATGGTAATGGCTTACATTCCTAGCAAAAAGAAGTTAAAAGGATTAAGAGAGCAACCTAATTTATTCAGTATTTTAGATGATGGCGATGCCATCAACACTAACCCCTACAAACAAGACAATACTAACACTACCAACACTCAAATAACCTTACAAGACTTTATGTATAAACGCTATGATAAATTAAACGCACAAGAACAAGCAGTATAAAAAGAAAGCTAGAAATCCAAGAAACAAATAAGCATTACACACCCCCTAATGCCCCTTATGCAATAGATGCAAGGCAAAAAGCTACTACAGAACTTCAAACTGCTTTTTTGCTTTATCAAACTAATGAGGAGTATAGAAATCAAATTGATAACTTTAAAGAACGCTATACAACCAATAAAGAGCCTATTAGTGATGGGCGTTTTAATATAGATGATTTAAGAAGCGCTTTAACAAATCAAGTTATTCGCAATAAAAAGGCAAAATCTTTGATGAACTAGGAAGCGATAAGCTTAATCAATACAATGAATTGTATCAGTATAGCAATACACAATTCATATTGACAATGCCTACAAAAAGAAAAAGTTCTTGTTTTAACTAAAACTAAAGATTTAAAAATTGAGTATTTAGAAGCAAGAGACTTTGAAAACAAGCTAAATTGCCTATAACAAGCCCTATAATCAATGTAAAAACGCCTTTTAATTTTATTACAACGACAGATAAATTGCTACTAGAAACACCACGCTTCCAATTAAAACGCTCAAAAACATTCTCTTAGCATTTTTAAGAGCCACCATTAAAAAAGCGCTCAAATAAAACAACAGCAAAAACACACAAAAAATCCCTAAAAGCACCTTAAACACGATTCCCACTTTAGCCTTGTGCAACATGACTAACGCCCCTAAAAAACCCCTTTTAATGGTTTTGATTTTAGCTTGATTATTCTTAGTTTCAAGGCTGACTTCATATAAAGGAGTGCCAATGACTAACGCCCCCCTATAGTCTCTAGGCTCTATTCTTCTGGGCAAAGCTAGTTGGTTTTCTTTCAAAAAATCAAGCAAAAACTCCAAGCGTTCTTTACTTTTAAGCTCTTTGTCTAAAATCCATTCTTGAATATGAGCGTGAGTATTTTGCCGCACTCCAAAGAGCATTAAAAGCCCTGTGAGAGCAAACAGCAACACTAAGGGGAAGAAAAACGAAGTCGCATAGGTGTGGAATGAACGCATCATTTTAGCATGTGGCTCACAAATTTAGAAAAATTATCTAACACCAAGCCCCCTTTTCTAAACCCTAACGCACAAGATTCATAGGCAAAAAACACATTAGGCTGGTAATACAAACCATTATGCGAATTTAACTCATAAAACTCTTGATAGATAGGCTTATGGTTTGCATAAACGCCGTCTGTTTTGAAGAGTGATTGCATAGAAGAATCAAAGATTTCACTATTTGCACCTTCTCTACCAAAAGCCACCTTTTTAATTTGCTTTTTATTTTTTAAAGGTTCATAGCTTGTTTCTAATAATAAGGGGTGGTTTGGGTATCTGTCCCATAAAAGCTTTAAAAAACGCTTAGATTGAAAAAGGATTGTGTAGGCTGGGTTTAAAAAAATCGTGTTTTTATTTTCCATCATGCCTTGCATTAAAAGGGCTAATTCTGGCTCATCAATAGCGATATTTTCCCAAGGCAAGAGCTTGAATAAAAATTCATAATTCATGCCATTTTTAAACACGCCTTCTTCTATATTAAACTCCACTTCATCAATGTAAGAAAAATCGGTTTCAAACCCCACGCTTTGAGCGATGTCTTGTAAAAACCGCATGGTGCGCTCTTCTTCAATATTGCCCTTGACACTTGAAAAAAGGATTTTCCACCCTTCATACATCTCATCAAAACGGCTCACATCATCGCCCAAAGTAACCATGCGTTTAAAATTCTCGCCAATGGCTTCATAGAGATTGTTAAATTGCGCGTTTTCATCATAACCATTTGCTTTGAGTAACGCCCATTGAATCACGGCTGTCTCATAGAGCATGGTCGGAGTGTCGGCGTTAAACTCCAATAATTTAATTTGCTTCCCGTCCAACCCCCCTGCTAAATCAAAACGCCCATAAATATGCCAATGCACTTCTTCTTCAAAACTTTGTTTAATCATAGGAATGAGTGCGTTAGGAATATCTAGCTCAAAAAACCGCTCGTTTTCTATGACATCTTCAGCGGTTTCTACAAACATGTCATAAAGCTCATTGCAAGCTTCATAATAGGCATCGGCTTCTTTTTGAGAAACAACCACCATTTCATCAGCGATATAAGCTGAGCTATCACTATCAGTATGCCACTCTAGACCGATTTCTTCTAAGGTTTCATTATCTAAAGGGTTTAAAGCAATCACTTGCATAACTTGTCCTTAATTATGAGTTAAAGCCCCTTGAGCCAGAGCTTACAGAAGGCGATGTAGTCGGTCTGCTAGAGCCAAAAAAACCGCTTTTTCCCTTGCTCGCACCACTAACGCCTGAACTACTAGGCGTGCTTTTAGAAAAAGAATTTTGAGAGCGTTGGTAAGCTTGTGGGGATTTGTAGTTGCGCTGAGCGTTTTGCTGGTAATTAGGGTTATTAAAAAGCTTGTTACCGATATAACTTCCTAAAATCGCCCCTGCAGCACTTCCTAAAATCGCACTTCCCAAGCCAAAGCCTGAACTCTCACCCCCACTTGCTGGTTGGGTGAGTTTGCTAGTACCATTATCAATCTTAGCCTCTTCTTCTTTGATGAGCTTTTGGATTTCTTCATCGCTTAACACCCGCTCATTACCCTGTAAATCACGCACCACAATATGGGTTTTGGAGCTTGGATATTCTTCAACGACCTTGTAAGACTTATCGCTTTGCTCTTCTAAAATAACAAACGCCCCTTTTTGAACGCTTTGAGCTAAACGGCTTTGTTCTTGCTTCTCATCTGCATTACCCTTACACCCCACAATACTTACCATAACTAGCGCGCTCAAGCCCCCTATAATCGCATAGTCAGAAATCTTTCTGTAGGGCTTTTTCATTTAGCGGCCTTATACTTGTATAAGAAAGGCACATATTTAATCACACCGCTTTCAAAAATCTTTTTAGTGGTGTTTTCTACTTTGGTGCGTAACCCTTCTGGTTCTTTTTGAGCGTTAATATCATATTGTGTGGAATAAATCTTTTCAATGATAGCAATTTTATCTTCTACGCTCGCTCCCTTAGCTCTAGCTTGGGCGATTTCTTCTTGAATGATAGCCGCCTTTTTAGCTGAATTAACTCCAAGCCACCCTACAATAACCATTCTCACGCTACTTTCTTTCAAATGCTCTTTAATCTTAGTAAGCTCTTTTTGACAATGCGGACACATAGGGTCTGAAACGATATAAAGGATTTTATCCCTATTTTTAGCGTTGCTAGAAGGCAATTCTATAACATAATCGCTAGGAATCGCTTCAAACAAGGCGTTTAGCTTAGAGCTATTTTGCTGAGTGGTGTTAAGGGTTTGGATTTCTTGATTGATTTCTGTAACCAATTGCACATCTTCGCTCTTATTGCTAAAAAAGATATTGCTAAGCCCTATGATTAAATTACCATCCTTACTCACTACAAGCGGAATGTGATACTTAGTGTCTGGGTCTTCTACCACAACAATTTTTAAATCTTGGCTGGATTTCAAAGGCTTAATTTCTAAAACGCTCACTTTCTTGCTCGTTTGCTTTTCAATCACTTTCACCAAATTATCTTGCATTGACTTATAGGCTGGATTTTTAGGAGCAGCTCCTAAACCTACAAGAAGTAACGCGCTCAATACACTCGCTCTTAATATCATTCTAAAACTCCTAAATCATGCTTAAATCCTTAAATTTTAAAAGAAATAAGCCTTAAAAATGCGAGTATAATACCATAAAAAGCCCATATTTTAAAGGTTCAAAGATGATTATCATTCCTGCCAGATTAAAGTCTAGTCGTTTTGAAAATAAGGTGTTAGCAGATATTTTTGGATTACCCATGATAGTTAGGTGCGCTAAAAATGCGAGCTTAGTAGATGATTGTATAGTCGCTTGCGATGATGAGAGCATTGTAGAAGTGTGTAACCAATTTCACATTAAAGCGGTGCTTACTTCTAAGCACCATAATAGCGGCACTGAACGCTGTTTTGAAGCAGCTCAAATCTTAAAGCTTAAAAAAGACACTCCGATTTTAAACCTACAGGGCGATGAACCCTTTTTAGAAAAAGAAGTTATTTTAGCTTTGCTAAAAACCACTCAAAACGCTCCTTTTATGGCAACTTGTGCAAAAGTGATTGATGAAACAGAAGCGAGTAACCCTAATTTAGTAAAAGTCATCTTGGATAACCAACATAACGCCCTGTATTTTTCACGCTCTATAATCCCCTATATGCGCGACAACACTAAACGCCAAACACCCCTTTTAGGGCATATCGGTATTTATGGGTTTTCTAGTAAAGAAGTCTTAGAAGAATTATGCTCTCTCAAGCCCTGTGCGTTAGAAGAAATAGAAAAATTAGAGCAATTAAGGGCTTTATATTATCAAAAAAGCATTCAAGTTGAAGTAATCAAAAGCGATAGTATCGGCATTGACACCAAAGAAGATTTAAAAAAAGCCCTTGAGAAGTTTCATGCATTAAAATAAAGATGCGTGAGACTTTTTAAAATTTAGCATCTAAAAATGCAGTTTTTCTTGACTTTGTGAGAAAAACGCACTATAATTTGATTTCTTTTTTGTTTGAGCGATTTTATTCCAGATTAGCTCAGCGGTAGAGTAGGCGGCTGTTAACCGCTTGGTCGTAGGTTCGAATCCTACATCTGGAGCCATACTTCTATAAATATAAAGCACACCCCGTAAAAATTCAAAGCCATTCCAAGAGTTATCAAATCCTACAAAATCAAATTAACACCCATTGAACGACACCCATCGCCAGCTTGAGCTTGCATAAAGAACGATTTGATTTATGCTTAATGCAAAAAAGCCTATAGCCTTTTGCTTAAATACGCCTTTCAAACACCACCGCCAATTCAGACAATCCCTTTTGACTTAATCCATAGCATATTAGCCAACACCCCCACAACAACCCCTATAGCCAAATTATTAGTTAATAAAACAACCGCCACAACCAAGCACATGTTTAGCGTGTCATAAGGCTTAATTTTTTTAATGTTGATGACAGATTGAAAATTAAAAGTTGTAAAAGAAATCATAATCATCACCGCAACCACCGCAACAATAGGAATTTGACTCACATAATCATTAAACACCAAAACTAGCACTATCAAAGAAAAGCCCGCAAAAAAGGTAGATAGCCTAGTGCTTGCCCCAGACTTTGCATTGATGATAGACTGGCCTACTAAAGCGCACCCAGTCATTCCCCCCAAAAGTCCTGAAGTGATATTCCCTAAGCCCTGCGCTTTAGCTTCTTGATTTTTATCGCTCACATAATCTTGTAAAATATCATCTAAAGTCTTAGCGCTCAATAAGCTTTCTATCGTGCCTACTAACGCTAAAGAAAGTGCATAAGGCAACAATCCTATAATGATTTTAAAATCCATGTTTTGGGGCAGAATGATAAAATTAAAGCCGCTTGCCCCTTTTTCAATGCTTCCTAAATCAGGCACATGCACATCAAAAATCAAGGCGATAGCCGTAACAGAGATGATGCAAATTAAATTAGATGGAATTTTTTTAGTGATTAGAGGAAACAGATAAATAATCAATATTCCCATAGCGAGCAAAAAATACATTGCATAAGGAGCGTTTTCAAAAAACTTCAATTGTTCTTTTAAAAGCAAAATTCCTAACGCATTCACAAACCCATACATCACCGATTGCGGAATGTATCTCAAAAGATTCCCTATCTTAAAATAGCCTAAAAAGATTTGCACAACACCTGCCATTATGGTAACCACGCCCACATACTCAAGCCCGTATTTTTTGCACACACCCACTAAAATCAGCGCCACTGAACCAGCCGCAGCACTTATCATCGCCCTTCTTGCGCCAAAGAGCGCTAAAACACACGCCATATAGAAGGTTGTATAAAAGGCTACGCTTACATCTAGCCCTACCATAAGTGCAAAGCCTGCCGTCTCTGGTATCATAGAAAGCCCCACCACAAAACCAGACAATAAATCCCTCTGAATTTTTTGAAATGTTTTCATGCTTTTTACCTTAATTATAAATCTTTCGCATTCTACTATAACACTCTAAATCATTACAATTTTTACCAAAATACCTTAAGCGCCCCAATCATTTTTCAAACTTCTCTCTACAAAAAAAAAAAACGATATTTATGTTATAGTTATACACATTTTGAAAAATCCATATTCCTAACAATATTCCATGTCTCAAAAACTAGGTTTAAGATTAAGAGTATGTTTGCTTTCACAAAGAATTTTTACAAAAAAGGAAGAAAATTGAAAAAACACAAAATCATTGCCTCTTTAGGCTTGTCCTCAATGCTCGCATTAAGCAGTCTTTATGCAGAAGATGATGGGTATTTTGTAAGCGTAGGGTATCAATTAGGCGGCTCAACTCAGATTGCTAAAAACACTGGGGCGATTAAAAATTTGAACGACAGATACCAGCAATTAAACCAGGATTTAGCCAGCGTGCTTAAATTAAAGCAATCCATTGCAAACGCTAATAATACCCAGCTCATCACTAGCGCAGTAACAAATGTCAAGTCCTTTGCAAACAATAACTACAATTTAAAAAATGATTCCCCCATATTCAACGCCACACAAGCCTTGCTTACATCCGTGCTAGCGTTCTGGAAGCTTATCGGTGATGATGGCACAAAATTTTGGGTGGATAAAAATTGTGCTACTGATGGTAGTAATCACCAAAGCACCTGCAACGAAGTGGGAGGAAGGGTGTCAGAAACCACTTTTAAAAAAATGACACAAGAAGCAGAAAAACTCCAATCTGCTATCCTTAAACTCTGCCCTTTGAGTGGGTGTAGTAATAATGGTGCTACCCATCAAGTGCAACAAGCTGCTTTAACTACTACAGAAACATCTAGTCAAGGCAAATCTGCAGAACAACAAAAAACCACAAACACCATAACTGAAGCCCTAAAAGCTGCACAAGATCTTATGAGTGAATTGCAAAAAAGCTCTCCGTGGATCAAATGGGATCAAGTGAAAATCAAGAATCAAACTGACCAAAGCCAACACCAAGTCAAACCGGAAGCAGACATGCTCACTAACTACGAGATGTTTAAAAATGTCAATGCGATGCTGCCCCTTCTACAACAAATGATAAGCCTCTCTCAAACTGACCACACAGAAACACAAAACTTACAATCTCAAGCTACTGGTTCTAATAGAAACCAAGATTTTGTGAATAAGTTTTATAATGTCGCTACCAATCAAGCCACCATCCTGGCTAACTCACAAAAAATCTTTCAACTCTTTAGCTCCATCCCCAAAAACCAGCTCTATTATATGGAGCATGCCTACCAACAAGAAGTGGCGAATCTTGGTGGCACACAAGGTGCAACAACTGGTTCGCAAAGTCAAAGTCAAGGTAATGATTCCGTCAAACAAAACATCATTGGTGGTAAAGATCAAAATAATAACTCCGTTACTCTAACCCCTTATATTGATGCTATCCAAAGAAACATCACTTATTATGGCGATCAAGTCCAAACGGCTCTGGGCGTGGCTAATGATGTGTATTTCTTAGAGCAAAATAAGACTAATATTGAAAAGACTTTCGCTGATGCATCCCAACTAAGCAAGGAGCTTTCTGCCACTTCGTATAACAAACTCAATTTAAGCGAGATTATCACAGCTAATGTGAATAAAAATGCCCCAGAATCTGAAAAATACAACTACAACATCAACCAAAGCCAGCATGCCGAATTAAGGGATGCGTTAGCGGCTATGGCAAACAACCCCTTCAGAAATGTAGGCATCCTCAAATCCCAATCTAATAATGGCGTGATGAATGGTATTGGCATCCAAGCGGGCTATAAGCAATTCTTTGGCCCTGAAAAAAGATGGGGCGCTAGGTATTATGGCTTCTTTGATTACAACCATACCTATATTTCATCTAATTTCTTTAGCTCTGCTTCTAATGTCTTAACCTATGGAGCGGCGAGCGATTTTCTGTATAACTTCATCAATGACAGGCAAATGACTATCTTTGGAAAAAGCGGCAAATTCTCTTTTGGCGGTTATGCAGGCATTGCTTTAGCAGGCACTTCTTGGATTAATAGCGATAAGGCTGTGTTTTTAAACACCCCTTTATTCAATGCCTCTGATGGCCCTTATAAAGCGAGCGTGAGTTCTTCAAACTTCCAGTTTCTCTTTAACTTCGGCTTGAGAGTGAATTTCGCTGAAGCGAGCAAGGGCAAGCATGCTATCCAGCATGGAATAGATTTTGGTATCAAAATCCCTACCGTTAACACCAGCTACTATTCCTTTATGGGCGCTAAACTCTCTTTTAGAAGAACCTTTAGTTTCTACCTAAACTATGTGTTTGCGTATTAAAACAATTAAGAGCTACGGCTCTTGTTGTTTTTGATAGCGTTTTAAATCATTAGCGTTTCAATTGATTTTTTAGATTGCTTCAGCGTTTTAAAGGGTTTTTTAAAAACCTAAAATTTTCTCAGTTTTTCATTGAAAGATTTTGTAAAAATTAAAAAGCGTTAAACGCCCCATAAGTTTTAAGCAAACCCACTTTTAAAGGAAACCCCTAAGCTTTAAAAAGCTTAAAGGAACTTTGGCTAGTCATTACTTTTCTATTGAAAAGATTACATTAAACCCCTTAAAAGAGAATTTAATGTATAATACTAACCAAGAGTTTTTATCATGTTTTATTTCCATGACAAACTCCATTTTAGTTGATTTGCCCCATAAATCCGCTATGGGGCGTAAAGCATCAAGTTAGGCATTGAGCCTGTTTATCCAAGCGACAAAGATTATGAAATCATAGAGAAGTATAGGAATGATGATTGTATAGATTAAGAAGAATATATGGCTACCAGAAAAGCATGAAAATCATCATAGAGAAAAAGCCCTTAAAAATCTCTCCGATATTTCTTTGAGCCTTTTAGAACACAGATTGAAAGAAATATTAAAAAACATCGTGTTTTATTTAGCCGCCAGAATTTTACACCAACAAGACGCTTACAATTAATTTTATGCCCCCCCCTAAAGTCGTATCCACAGACTTTTTCAGTCTTTGTTTTTCTTACAAGCAACAATAAAAGTCTATCTTATCGCCCCCCACCCCACAAAACAAAACCTTTTTCAGAGAAAACTTTCGCTAGAGCGGATTTTTTTGGCTTGAAGTTTTGAAATTTGTTACTTATAAACCGCCTTGATTAATTTGCTATAGCTTAATTTTTATCGCTAGGTTTTTAGCTCTTGGTTTGCTTTCTTATTTCAGTAATGCTCTTTGCGCCTAACCCATAGTTATCAGTGTCTATTTCATCAATAATAACAACCATAGAAGCTTTGTTTTTATTAAGCACTTTTGATAAAAGCTCTGTAATTCCTACAATAAGTTCTTTCTTCTGTTCAGTGGTAGGGCAACCCTGCTCTTTTGTGATACGGACATTAACAAATGGCATAAACACTCCTTAACTTTAATTCTATCTCGCTCGCATTATACACAACAAACATATTATATAGACTTTATACAACACAAAAACAAATTAAAAAATGGGTGTTTTCTAGTTTTTGATATTCTTAGTGTTTGTTTGGTTTTAAGCTTTGTAGTTCTTTTTCCTATCAAAATTCAAACAGATTATACTCCTAAATACCGCCTGTCCTTTTCACGCTTAATATCCTTAAAACTATCCAAGTATTCTAAGTAGTTGATTAAATATTTACGAGAGATTTCTAAATGCTTTTTAAAATTACTC